>DAIDLI010000120.1 GCA_027449545.1 Acidobacteriaceae bacterium
CACCTACTACCAGTGGTGCGACGTGGTGGCAAGCTACGCCACCTTGCTGGAGCAGAAGACAGACATTCCCCAGCCCGCCTGAGCCGCGCGCGCCCGTCTCCCAGCTTGCCCCGGCGAGGCATGAATCGTATGCTTTGGGCGTGACTACCACGCTCGTTGAATGTGTGCCGAATTTTTCCGAGGGCCGCGACCCCGCCAAGGTCCAGGCCATTGTGGATGCGATGAGCATTCCCGGCGTTTACCTGCTCGATCGCGAGATGGACGCCGACCACAACCGCTGCGTGATTACCTTAGTGGGCGAGCGCGAAGCCGTCCAGGAAGCCGCCATCCGCGGCGTGGGCAAGGCCGCCGAGCTGATCGACCTCACCCGCCACCAGGGGGCGCATCCGCGCATGGGCGCGGCCGACGTTGTCCCCTTCATTCCCATTGACGGCGTAACGCTCGAAGACTGCGTGGCCATGGCGCGCCATGTGGGCGCGGAGATCTGGAAGCGCTACTCCATCCCGGTGTACCTCTACGAAGCGGCAGCCACCGCGCCGGAGCGTCAGAACCTGGAGAACATCCGCCGCGGCCAGTTCGAAGGCATTCGCGATGAGATCGCCACCAACCCCGCGCGCCGCCCGGACTTCGGCGAGCTGCGCGTGCATCCCACCGCCGGCGCAACCGTGGTAGGCGCGCGCAAGTTTCTGATTGCCTACAACATCTTTCTGAACACCGGCGATGTGAACGTCGCCAAGAAGATCGCCAAGGCCATTCGCTTCTCCTCGGGCGGGCTGCGCTATCTCAAAGCGGCCGGCTTCCTCGTCCGCGGTCAGGCGCAGGTCTCCATGAACCTTACCGACTTCGAGCAGACGCCCATTCACCGCGTCTTCGAGCTGGTGCGCCGCGAAGCCGAGCGCTACGGAGCCGCGCCGGTGTCGAGCGAGATCGTGGGCCTGATTCCAAAGCTCGCACTGGAGCAGGCGGCGGAATGGTTTTTGCAGGTGGAGAACTTCGACTCCTCGCTGATTCTCGAGAACCGCCTGGCCGCGGTGATGGGCGGCAAGATGGCGCCGGGCGGCCCCTCCGCCGGTCTCCGCGCCGGCATCCAGCCCTTTCTCGAACAACTCGCCGCGCCCACCGCAACGCCGGGCGGCGGCAGCGCCTCGGCCGCCAGCGCAGCCATGGCCGCGGGCCTGGCGCACATGGTCTCCTCCATGTCGCGTGGCAAAAAGGCCTACCTGCAATTCGAGGCGCAGCTCAGCGAAGCCATCGCGCGCCTGGCCGCCCTGCGCGCGGAGATGACCGCCGCCATCGACGCCGACGCCGAGTCGTACAACGTGGTGATGAAGGCGTATCGCGCGCAGCGGGAATCCACTGGAGACGCAAACCAAATCGGCGCCGCATTGCGACAGGCGGCGAGCGTTCCGCTTGCGGTAGCGGAAGGCGCGGCAGAGATCGCCCGCATCGCCGAAGCGCTCAAGCCGATTACCAATCCCCGCATGAGCTCCGACCTTGCCACGGCGATTGCGCTGGCGAAGGCCGCCATCACCGGCGCCCTTGCCAATGTGGAGATCAATCTGGCCTCGCTGGAACAGGACGCACCTGAGGAGAAGAATTTTCCGGCAGAAGCACGGGCACGCGTGGCGAAGCTGGGCGTCTGAGCGCTCCCATACGCACAGTCCGCAGCCTTCAGCGAAAGAATTCCGCGGGGATCCAGTCGTCGAGGTGATCCCGAGCATGCGGAGGGCCTCAGTGGGGCTGATGCTGGTCTCGCGCTCGTCGAGCGAAATGGGGGCGATGGTGGGTTAACGGGTGGACTCCAGAGGGACGCGGGCGGCGGGGAGGGGATAGCGCTTCAGGCGAAGTTGCAGAACGGAACCGCTGGCAGAACCGAGAAACTGGATCGAACCTTTACAGAACCGCGGGAGCCAGCGCAAGTCCAACTAACGGGAGACTGACAGCTCATGACGAAGTTTACGCGGCGTGATTTTCTCGCCGGAATAGCGGTGACAGGGGCCTCATCTTTGACGGGGCATAGCGACGGCGCCCTCGCAGACGCGCAGACCGGCAGGGCAACTTCTGGACCCGCCCAGGCGGGAGCAAGCAAGCTGGCGGCAGATAAGTTGATCGCCTATTTTACGGGAGTCGCGCCCAAGCTGCTACGGCCCCCGAAAGGTGTCCTGCGTCATCCCAGCATCTCTCCGAGTCTCCCGGGAAAAACGTACTCGACAACGTTGTGGGACTGGGACACATACTGGACGGCACGAGGACTGTTCCGGCTAGCCAAACTGGCTGGCGATCAGATTTTGCATCAAAGTGTGGCCGAACATGCGAGGGGCAGCCTGCTCAACTTCCTCGATCACCAGTCTGACGAGGGACGGATTCCGATCATGATGGATACAAACGACGCGGATCCGTTCGGGTGCCTCCGCAGTGGCGCCCCGAACACGAACAACCAAGCGAAACCGGTGATGGGCCAGCTGGCACTGCTGATCGCCGATGAGCTTGGAGAGGTAGCCTGGCTGGAACCTCGATTTGGCCAACTGCTGCGCTTCTACGACTCCTGGATGTTGGGAAACCAGGCCAAGCTGGGCCTGTTGGTATGGGGAGACGATGTTGCAATAGGCGACGATAACGACCCCACAACCTTCGGACGTCCTTTCTTCTCCTCCGCGAATCTGCTACTGAACTGCCTCTACTATGAAGACCTGCGAGCCGCGGCGGAACTGGCACACCGTCTGAGCCGATCGCGCGACGAGCAGAAGCTCGCTCACCGTGCGGATGAATTGAAGGCGCGGATTCAAGAATTCTGCTGGGATCCACGCGATCGCTTTTATTACACCGCGGACGTGCAGTGTGTGGATCGTCGCGCGGAGTTGATCCCCCATGTGGCACGCGGCATGGGGATGTCGTGGAAATGCTTACCGCTAAGGATCCAGATGTTCACCGGTTTTTTGCCGCTATGGTGTGGGCTGGCCAGCAAAGAGCAAGCCCATGAGCTACTGCATCGTCACTATCTGAACAGCGACAAGTTTCGAGCGGCGTCAGGAGTTCGTTCGCTATCGGCTGAGGAATCGATGTATTCGCTGGTGCGCAGCTCGAATCCAAGTAACTGGCTAGGGCCAATTTGGATCATCGTGAATTACTTCGCCTGGAAGGGCTTCAAGAATTATGGCTTTGAGGAAGCAGCGGCGGACCTGTCGGACAAAACGATTCGCGTTCTCTGCGATGACTTGTCAACCAGCGGTTCACTCAATGAGTATTATGATCCGGACACCGGCAAACCCCTGAGCCATTCCGGCTTCATCGACTGGAATATGCTCGTGCTTGAGATGGTCTAAGGAAGCCTCGCCAGGCGCATCCCAGGGTTGTGGCCGGCGCTGGCGTGCTCGACTTCACCCTGGGCTATTTTCGGTGCTCCCTCCAGGAGCGGGACTACGCGCTATCGTGCTCTCCCAGGTCTCAAAAACGAGACCTGGGGCACCCATTCTCGCGGCAGGTTTATGCGAGGGGCACCCGCAGCCTACCGCATAGCAGGCGCTCTATTGCGGCGCCGGTCCACGCACCACCTGCACCAGGTTGTCCGTGCTCACCTGGCGCGCGAAGGCGTTCTTCACGTCGTCGGCTGTCATCCCGAAGTACTTCTTGGCGGCGAGATACTGCTCGTTCAGCGGCAGGCCCAGAATTGCGTGCCCCAGCAGGCCGCCCGCCACCGCGCTCTCGCTCGAAGCGCTCAGCGGAATCTGCCGCAGCACCAGCGCCTTGGCCAGGTGCAGCTCATCCGCCGACACATCCTGGGTCCGCATCTGGTTCAGGTCGCGCACAATCAGCGCCCGCGCCTTGGACACGTTCTTGGGATCGCAGCCGTACATCACCGAATAGCTGGAGCGCGTCTTCGAAGCTTGCAGGCTGACGCCCACCGTATAGACGTAGCCCGTCACCTCGCGCAGATCGTGATAGAGACGCGTGGCGTAGAAGCCGCCGCCGAGCACGTGATTGCCAAGCTCCAGCGGATAGTAGTCGGGATCGAAGCGGTTGATCTTGAGCTGCTCGGCCAGGATCACCTCGTCCTGCACGCGCTCCGGATCAGGCACCGTGACCGCCGACTCCTTGTTCACCGGCACCGCAGGCAGCGTCGTCTCGGGCTTGGGTCCCGTCGCCTTCCAGTCGCCAAACCACTTCTCGACGACGCTCTTCGCCTCCTCCGGCGTCACGTCGCCAATCACGACGATGGTGGTCAGGTCGGGCCGCACCGTCTCGTCGTGATACTTGCGCACCGCCTCCAGGGTGGCTTTGGACACGGTCTCCGGCGTGGTCTCGCGCAGCACCGGATCGCCGGCCGGCAGCAAGGCCAGATCGAGGGCGCGCGAAGTTTTGTAGCCGGGGCTCTGCAACTGCCCGGCGACAAACTGCGCGGTCTGACGCTGCGTGATGAGGAACGCCTGCTGCGGCAGCGCCGGATGCAGTTCGTTGTCGGCCAGCAACTGGACGCCGCGCGAGAAGTACTCCTTCAGCACGCTGAGCGAGAATTGATAGCCTGCGCTCTCGTTGGCGGCGATATCATCCAGCGCCTTCTGGAAGGCGATGCGATCCAGGCTCTGCGTGCCGTACGAGTACAGCTCATCAAGAATGCTGGAGAGGCCCTCCTCGCCCTTCGGCGTTTGCAGATCGGAGTTGTGCTTCACCGATCCCACAACGGTTACGGTAGGGCTGGTCTTGTCTGTGCGAACGATCAAGCGGATGCCATTGGGCAGCGTGGTATCCGAAACCTTGAGGTTGTCCACGGGAATCTGGAGCTTGTCCAGCGCACCGGCGGCCCACTCCGGCAGCTTGACCGGCTTGGTGGGCGTGGCAGTCACCTTCTCGCTGCCGCCAAAGCCCTTCTGCGCCACCGGTCCGCCGCTGGACACCGGCTTCAGCGTTGCGGTGATGGTGCTCGCATTCAGCAGATACTTCTTGGCCACCCGGTTCACATCGGCCAGCGTCACCTTGCGGATGGCGTCGATGTCGTCTTCCGGCGAGTTGCGGCCTTCCGCGGCCAGCGCCGCTGACCAGGTATCCGCAAGCCCGGGAATGGAGTTGCGCTGGAACTCGGCCTGCGCGATCTCACTGCGCTTGGCGGCATCCACCAGGTCCGCCGGCACGCCGTTCTGCGCGTACTTGGTGATGATCTGGCGCATCTCGGCGATCGCGCTGGTGGCGTCCTGGCCCGCGGGCAGCGCAACCAGGCCGAAGCCTACGCTGGCTTTGCGGTAGGTTTCGGCCACGCCGAACTCCGCTGCCAGCGCCTTGCCCGCCGGCACCATGCCGTAGAGATCGGCGCGCTGGCTGGCCAGCACGTCCGACAGGATATTGATGGCCGCGTAATCCGGCGAATCGGTGCCCGGCAAACGGTACGCGATGAAGCCCAGCACGTAGGGCAAGTTGCTGTCGATCGTCAGGGTCTGCGACTGGAAGGGCTGGAGGCGGATCGCCGGCCGCGCCGGCACCTCACGGCGCGGAATGTCGCCAAACATCTTCTTGATCTTGGCGACCGTAGCAGCAGGGTCAACATCGCCCACCACAATCAGAATGGCGTTCGAGGGCGAGTACCACTTGTCGTAAAACGACTTGAGCATGGGACCGGTGGTGGCGTCGAAGGAAGTCTTAGTGCCCAGCGGATCGTGCGCGTAGGGAGTGCCCGCGAAGATAAGCCCGTTCAGCTTGTCGATGAACTTGTACTCGGGATTGGAGAGGTCGCGCTGCACCTCCTGCTCGATGGCGCCGCGCTCCTGGTCCCACTGCGCCTGCGAGTCGTCCACGTTGCGCATGCAGGCGGCCTGCGCCTGCAAGGCCACATCCAGGTCGCCCGTGGGCACGGTGGCAAAATATTGCGTGATGTTCTGCTGCGTATCGGCGTTGTTCTGCCCGCCCAGCAGCGCGTAGATGGCCGCCGTCTGGTCCGCATCCATCCCCGGGCAGCCGCGGAAGGCCATGTGCTCCTGCGCATGGGCCATGCCGGGGAAGCCCTCGGGCGTCTCGTTGCCGCCCACAATGTAGTTGGCCTGAATGGTCACCACCGGCGCCAGCGAATTGCGGATCACCACCACGCGCATGCCGTTCGGCAGCGTGGTGCGGGTGACGGGTGTGCCGCTTTCGGCGCTTGACGCCGCGGACTGCGCGATTGCAGGGATGGTCATCACCGCCAGCAGCAGCGGAAGCAGCACAGCAAAACCACGGGGATTCTTCACTTCAATTCCCTCCACTCCCGGCATCGCCGGGAATCCAGCGTGTAAAGAAGAGGCTGGGGAATAAGACGTTCTCGGAGTTCGGCCGCGGAGCACGGGGCGGCCGGGCAGCGTTGCACCCTATTTTCGCAGACCACCCCGGGGGCGCTGCCAACCCGACAGACATCCACTGGGCACGTTGATTCGATGGATTCGGCCCCGGGCACGTTGTTTCGATGCGCCGCCCCGGCTATCGAACCGCCGCACCGGGCGTCCCGCCGCCGCACACCATTGCGTAATCCGCACCCCTTCCATGGGTCCTTTTGATCGCCACCAGTTCCGCAGCCTTTTGCGCAATGTGCTCGGCGCTCACGCCAAACTCTTTCACCAGTTCCCAGGGCGCGCCCGACTCGCCAAAGCGGTCCTGCACGCCGATGGCGCCCGTGATCACCGGGAGTCCGTACAGCTCCGGCGTCTCGGTGACGATACCGCTCACCCGCCACGCCAGGGCTCCCACCTGGTGCTCCTCCGCTGTCACGATGACGCCGGTCTCCCGCGCCGCGCGCACGATCGCGCACTCGTCGATTGGCTTCAACGTGTGCAGGTTCAGCACGCGGGTCTCAAAACCGAATTCCTGGCGCAGGATCATCGCCGCGCGCATGGCCTCCGGCACCATCGGCCCAATGGCTACGATGGTCAGGTCCTCATCTTCATTCTTGTAGTCGCGCGCCAAGCAGGTGTAGAACGCGGAGACAAAGTCGGGCGCATCCTTGCGCAGCCGGATGGCGTTGGCCAGGCCAAACTGGAACGGCGTCTCCTCCGTGGTCACGATCGGCGTCGCCTCCCGCGCAAAGCGCAGGTACTTGGGCCCGGTGTGCTCCAGCAGCAAATACCGCGCCGCCTTCTTCGTCTCCACGCTGTCGCACGGGACCACGACCACCATATTGGGCAGCGCCTGCATGGCAAACGCGTCTTCCAGAGCCTGGTGGGTCGCGCCGTCCGGCCCAACCGATACGCCCGCATGCGCGCCCGCCACCAGCACATTCACATTCGAGTAGCACACCGACACGCGAAGCTGGTCGAGATTGCGCGCCGCGGAGAACGTTGCGTACGACCCCAGCACCGGCAGCTTGCCTTCGCGCGCCAGCCCGGCCGCGGCCGCGGTGGCGGACTGCTCCGCGATCCCCATGCTGAACCAGCGCCGGCTGCGCTCCGGCTTGCCGGCAAAGAAATCCGCGATCGTGATCGAGCCCGAGATATCCAGCCCCAGGGCCACGATGCGCTCGTCGTCGCCATACTCGGCCAGCGCCTTGCCGAAGCCCTTGCGCGTGGGCTCCATCTTCACGCGCATCGTCTCGCCCGCGTTCCACCAGTAGTCGCGCGTAAAGTGGGGCATCTTGGACTCCAGTTGCCGCTCCGCCTCCGCCTGGAACTTCTCCACCTTTTCGAGCAGGTCATCGACAGCAATCTTGCCGCTCAATCCCAGCTCGCGCAGCGCGCGCTCCAGCTCGTCGGGATTGGGCGCCTTGCCGTGCCAGCCGGCCTGGTTCTCCATAAAGCTCACGCCCTTGCCCTTGACGGTGTCGGCCAGGATCACCACCGGCTTGCCCCGCACCGCACGCGCCTGCTCGAAGGCGTCGACAATCTGCGCCATGTCGTGCCCGTCGATGCGTAGCACCTCCCAGCCAAAGGCCGCATACTTGGCAGCCAGCGGCTCCACCTGCATCACATCCTTCACCCAGCCGTCGATCTGCAGCCGGTTGCAGTCGATCACGGCGATCAGGTTGTCCAGCCGGTAGTGGCCGGCCTCCATGGCCGCCTCCCATATCTGCCCCTCCTGCTGCTCGCCGTCGCCCATCAGGCAATAGACCTTGTTCTTGGCGCCGTCCAGCCGCGCGGCCAGCGCCATGCCCACCGCGATGCTGAGCCCCTGCCCCAGCGAACCGCTGGAGATCTCCACGCCCGGCAGCTTGAGCCAGTGCGGATGCCCCTGGAAGGGCGAGCCCAGCTTGCGCAGCGTGACCACATCCTCGAGCGGGAAGAAGCCGGCCATGCCCAGGCTCACGTAGAGCGCCGGCGCCTTGTGCCCCGCCGACCACACAATGCGGTCGCGCTCCGGCCAGTCCGGGTCCTGGGGGTCGAGCTCGGCCACGCGCAGGTAGAGTGCCGCCACAATGTCCATAATGGAGAGCGTTCCGCCCGCGTGGCCGGAGCCGGCTGCGCACAGCGACACCAGGTTGTAGCCGCGCATCAGGTTGGCAGCCTCGCGAAGCTCATCCAGAGAGTACTCGCGCACAAGGGCTCCCGTCTTCGCATTCCGCAGTGCCATAGCTCTCCTCCGCCGCGGCAACAGCCGCGCAGGCGCGCAGATTCCGATCTGTCCGCACCGCCGGAATTTTTACCCATTCCGCACAGAACCCGATGTGACCTGAAACACGCTGCAAGCGCTGGCTGCCCCAGCCCCAGTTAGGCTAGGAAGGCGCTGAAAATCAGCCATTTACCTGCATTCCTGCTCTCTGCCGCCCGATCTGAAGATGCCTCTCGCCGCCTAACTGCATCCCAATCTTGGAAGCGCCGCTCGGCCCGCGGAAGCTCCGCGCGGCAGCGAATCCAAGGAGGGAAAACATGGCAGAGCACAAAAAGCACCACCACCAGACCGAGGACAGGAGCAGCCAGGCCCCTCCAGCGGGAGCGGCAGACCGCACGCGCCGCGACACGCCCGTTGAAGACCGGAGCAGCGCCGGCCAGACCGGCGGACCGCGTCTCATGCGCCGCGAAATGGAAAAGCTCGACGCCGCCACCGATGAAGAAGTGGATGCCCTGCGCGTCAACCTCACTCAAGATCGCCCCAACCCGGGTTCGCGCGACAGCAGCGGCCTGGTCGTGGATGAGCTGGCTGAAGAGAAGATGGCCAAGTTCACCGAGGTCGGTCCCTACAGCGGCGATCGCGGCGCGGAGAGCGTGACCCCGGGCCGCGACAACACCAGCGCCACGCTGCGCAAGCACCATCCCAACACCAGCGTGGCCCGCGCCGAAGACGTGGTGGAGGGCAACCTCGACGAGCCCAGCAACGAAGAGACCATGGAGCGCAAAGTGGACGAAGGCACCGCCGCCTGACCTGCGCCCGGCCATCCTGGAGCGCCGGTCAGCCGGTAGCGCCGGCCTCCAGGCCGGCTGTAGCGTGGGCCTCCCGGCCCACGCCCTGCCCCGCTTCCGTAGTCTTTCCGCCTAAACCGGCTTCCTACAGCAGGGCTCATCTGGGCGCGCGGTTTCCCCACGTCCGCGCGCCGATGACGCACCCACTGAACCTCGCACCGCCTCAGAATCATTCCTGGAGCTGAATCGATCGATTCGCTTGACCGACAGTTCGGTAGGATGGTGGTCTAAGATTCCGCGGGAATGTGGCGCAACCAGAGGAGTGCGGAAAGAGAGAATGGACAAATCGCCCATGTATGTCGCAATGCCTGATGCGCCTTTGCCTGTAGCACTTCCGGTTGGCTGGACCGCGGCCAAACAAGGCGAACTGTTGACTTTGGTGGGGCCAGAAGGGGACCTGACGTTGACCTTCGTTGCCTGCCCCGCAGCAACGGAAGCCGAGGAGCTGTTTCGCTTGGCATGGCGGCGGGGGCAACCTGATTTCGATCTTCCCGTGAGGCAGAAAATGGAGATGCCCACGACGGACGGTTGGGATAAGGCGGTCCAGGCGATCTACACCACACTGGAGAGTGAGAGCCGCATGGTGCTTGCCATCGCCCGCCTGCTGGGCGGACGCGCCTACATCACTCTCATCGACGGAACGAAGGCGGGGTTCAGCCGGCGCATGGCGCAGGTGGCGGAGCTGAACGATGCCTGGAAACCCGCCGGATTGAAGGAGCCGAGCCTTGCGGGTGTCACCCCAAAAATTTTTGGAGACCACGAGCGCCGTGCGATGAACCGTTTTGTGGACTGGGCGATGCGCCAGATCGGAATTCCGGGTGTCGCGGTCGCGGTGGTGCAGGACGGCCGTACTGTTTATGCGGAGGGGTTTGGGGTAACCAGGGCCGATGGGGGCGAGGGGGTTACGCCGCAAACGCGCTTCATGATCGGATCATCGACCAAGCCGCTGACCACACTGATGATGGCCCGTCTGGTGGATATGGGATGCTTTACCTGGACCACGCCGGTGACCGAGGTGCTGCCGAGCTTCGCTCTTGGGGACCCTGAAGTGACGCAAAAAATCGAGATGCGGCATACGGTGTGCGCCTGCACTGGAATGCCCCGGCGGGATCTGGACATGATCTTTCGATTTCGCGGAGTGCGTCCAGAGGACCGTATTGCTGAAATGAAACAGATGCGCCCCACCACCGGCTTCGGCGAAACCTTTCAGTATTCGAACTACCTTGTAGCCGCGGGTGGATACGCAGCCGCTCACAGCTTCGCTCCCGCTTCCACATTGGGCGACGCCTACGAACGATCCATGCAGCACCTGGTCTTTGAGCCTTTGGGCATGGCACAGAGCTCCGTTGTCAGCATCCATTCGCCGCTGGATGCTGCGCCCCACGGTCGCACCCTCGATGGCGCCTGTGTCCCTATCGATCCGGCGCTCGAACAGTTCGCCGACTCGATGGCTCCGTCTGGCTCCGTTTGGTCCACCGTTCTGGACATGGCCCGCTACCTGAGCTGCGAGCTCCGCGATGGACGGAACGAGCATGGGGAACAGGTCGTTTCCCAAGACAATCTCCGCGCGCGCCGCCGCTCCGCGATCAAGATTGATGGAAAGACGAGCTACGGTCTCGGGCTGATGTTGACTGAACAGCAGGGACTGGCGCAGGTGATGCACGGCGGCAACACACTGGGCTTTTCGGCGGACATGGTCTTTTTCCCTGAGCATGGGATCGGCATGGTCGTGCTCAGCAACCTCCGCGCGGCCAATCTATTTCTCTCCGCCGTGGGGCAGAGGCTGATCGAGATTCTCTTCGAGGCGGAGGAAAGGGCGGAGGCCATGGTTACGAGCGCGAAGAATATGCTCGACGATTCGCTGGCATCCATTCGCCAGCGAGTCAGAACGAAGCCTGAGGCCACCGCCTGGATTCAGAATTACGTGGGTGAATATATCTCGGAGGAGTTAGGGCCCGCATCCATCTCGCAACAGGGAGATGGCTTCCGCATCGCATTCGAATCCTGGTCGAGCGATCTGGGTACTGAGGAGCAGTCGGACAAGAGCCGGCATATTGTTCTGACGAGTGCGCCCTTCCAGGGTTCCATCAAGCTCCAACTCACCAATGATCCGAATGTCTTGCTGCTCGACGGCGGCCAAACGCGGTATAGATTCGTGCGATCCCAGGATGGGCGCGGCTGAGCGACCATCCCGGATGGGCTGCACGCTACCAGGTTCGCCCGCAGATACAAGCCGCTGCTATCATTCTCCGGAAACGGAGTTGCGGATGGACCTTGGACTGAAGGGCAAAACCGCGCTGGTGCTGGCGGGCGGCGGCGGCATCGGCCGCGCGGCTGCCATCGCATTGGCCGCTGAGGGCGCGCAGGTGGCCGTCGCCGGCCTGCATGCGGAATCGGTGCATGCAACCACAGCCGCTTTGACGGCCAACGGGGCGAACGCCCTGCCCCTGGTCTGGGACCTCGCCGATCTTGCCTTGATCGACCCCAGCGTATCGCGCATCGAGCGCGAGCTGGGGCCGGTGGACATTCTGGTGAACAACACCGGCGGACCTCCGCCGACCGCGGCCGCGGGCCAGGATCCGGCGCTCTGGACCAAGCAGTTCCAGGCCATGGTGCTCTCCGTCATCGCCACCACCGACCGCGTTCTGCCCGGTATGCGCCAGCGCCGCTGGGGACGGATCGTCACCAGCACCTCCTCGGGCATCGTTGCGCCGATCCCCAATCTCGGCCTCTCCAACACGCTGCGCAGTTCGCTCGCCGGCTGGGCCAAGACGCTGGCCCGCGAGGTGGCGCGCGACGGCGTCACCGTGAACGTCATCATCCCCGGCCGCATCGCCACCGCGCGCGTGCGCTTCCTCGATGAGAACCGCGCCAGGCGCGAAGGCCGCTGCCTGGAGGACGTGGTCGCTGAAAACGAGGCCGCTATTCCCATGGGCCGCTACGGCACGCCGGAAGAGTACGCGAGCATGATCGCCTTCCTGGCCAGCGAGCGCGCCGCCTACGTCACCGGCTCGATCGTGCGCGTCGACGGCGGAGCCATTCCCAGCATTTAGATTTCTCTACAGATTGCGGAGGGAACCACGCGATGCCACTGGACAAAGAGACCCTCGAACGGCTGGAACGAATCTCCACCGCCACCCTCACCACCGTTCTCTTGAAAAAGGGATTGCGCAATGTGTGGCTGCGCGGCACGCGCCCGTTGCGCGCCGGCCAGAAGCGAATCGCCGGTCCTGCGTTCACGCTGCGCTTTGTGCCGGCGCGCGAGGATCTGGCCACGCCCGAATCGTGGGCCTCGCCCATCTCCACCCGTGCCGCCATCGAGGCCATGCCCGCCGGCTGCGTCGCGGTAGTGGACGCAATGGGCATCCGCGATGCAGGCATCTTCGGCGACATTCTCTGCCAACGCATGCAGGTGCGCGGCGTGGCTGCGCTGGTCACCGATGGCGTGGTGCGCGACGCGGCCGGCGTGCTGGCCACGGAGTTGCCGGTGTGGTGCAATGGCGCCGCCGCGCCGCCTTCGGTCGCCGGCCTCACCTTCGTCGGCTGGCAGGAACCCGTTGCCTGCGGCGGCGTCGCTGTCTTCCCCGGCGATGCCATCGTGGTGGACGACGACGGAGCCGTGGTCATCCCCCAGGCCATGATCGACGAGATTGTGCCGGTCGCCGACGAGCAGGAGAAGTTCGAGGCCTGGCTGATGAACGAAGTCCGCGGCGGCGCTGCCCTGCCCGGCCTGTACCCGGCCAATGCCGAGACCAAGGCGCGCTATGAGGCGTTCCGCAAAGCTCAGCGCAACGGCTAGGCCGGAACTTTGCGCCGCCCGCTTGCGTACACTGACGAGGGGGGAATTCCTATGCTTCGCCGCATCCTTTTTCTGGGCCTGCTTGCGGGCGTCTTCGCAGCCGTCACCCCTCTCCGCGCCGAGACCGACACGGTCCAGTTCCTCAAAAACATTCACGTAATGCCCGGAGCGCCAATCAATGACGGGGTCTGCTTCTTCTGCGATGTGCGCGCCGACGGCCCGGTGAACGGCGACCTCGTGGTCTTCTTCGGCTCGGTGCGCATCAACGGCCAGACCGTCAGCGGCGACGTGGTGGACTTCTTCGGCACAGTGCGCGTGGAAGACAACTCCTCGGTGATGGGCGACGTGGTGCACATCGTCGGTCCCACCCACCTGGGCAACAACGTCTTTCTGGGCTCGGACCTTACCGGCCTGTTCAGCAACGTGCAGAGCACGCTCTCCACCCGCATCGTGGGCGACCGCATGGTGATTCCCGAGTGGGTGCTGCTGGTCCCGCTGTTCTTCGCCATCCTGGTCGTCGCTCTGATCGCCTTCGCCATCCAGGCGCGCCGCCGCCCGCGGCTGGTGTATCCGCCGCGTTGAGGGCGTGCATGCCTACGGCGCGCTTGTGCGCTCCCATCCATCAGAAGCAATCTCTGGGCGGCCTGGCAGCGCTGGCGCGATAGGCTGAAAGCATGGCATCGAGTTTCCCACACGGGCGGCACAGGCTGCGCATTGTGCTGGCGGGCGGCAGCGGCAGCGTGGGCTCCATGCTGGCGTGGCACTTTCAGGAGCAGGGGCATCACGTCACCGTGCTGACGCGTGCGCCCTACACCGCCTCCTGGTTTACCGTGCACTGGGACGGCGCGCACCCCGGCCCGTGGGTCGAGACGCTCGAAGGCGCCGATGTCTGCATCAATCTCAGCGGCCGCAGCATTGACTGCCGCTACACCGCCGAGCATCGCCGCCAGCTCTATGATTCGCGCATCGGCCCCACACAACTGCTGCACAACGTCATCGCCAATCTGGCCGAGCCGCCGCGCGTGTGGATGAACGCCTCGGCCGCAACCATTTACCGCCATGCTCTCGACCGCGACATGGATGAAGCCACCGGCGAGATCGGCGGCAATGAGTTGATCGGCGAAGGCATCTGGCGCCGGCGCGCACCGGAGAAGTGGGGCTTTATCGTGCACCTGGTGCGCGAGTGGGAGCGGGTCTTCTTCGCCACGCCCACGCCGCGCACGCGCAAGATCGCGCTACGCACCTCGCTGGTGATGAGCCCGCAGCCCGGCACCGTCTTCGCCGTGCTCTCCCGCCTGGCGCGGGTGGGCCTGGGCGGCACGCAAGGCAGCGGCGAGCAGTACGTGGCCTGGATGCATGAGCGCGACTACGCCCGCGCCATTCGCTTCCTCATCGACCACGAGGAGATCGAGGGCCCGGTCAACATGGCCTCGCCCCATCCGCTGCCCAACCGCGAGTTCATGGCCGCGCTGCGCCAGGCCTGGAACATGCTCAACGGCCTGCCCGCGCCCGCGCCGCTGCTGGAGCTGAGCATGTTCCTTTTGCGCAAAGAGACGGAGCTGATCCTGAAGAGCCGCCGTGTAGTTCCCGGCAAGCTGCTCGACGCGGGCTTCCCCTTCGAATTCCCTGCCTGGGCCCACGCCGCCGAAGACCTGGTCCGCCAGTGGCGCGCGGCAGACCGCGGATTTTAGGCCGCGCTTCCTGTAACGAAAGCTCTTCTCCGGGTATCTATTCCCATGAAGACGCGCGCACCCATGCGCGCAAATTTTGGATTCCACGACCGCAGGAGGTCACTTCCAACGATGGCTCACGAGAGACGCTTCAATGCAGCAATGGCAGGCAAGCTGGAAAATCCCGAACGGCTCCAGTGGTTGCCGCCGGCGGAGGTGGTAACGGCGCTGAGCGTAAAGCCCGGCGAGGTGATTGCGAATATCGGCGCCGGCACCGGCTATTTTGCATTGCCGATCGCCAGGGCCGCCAGCCCTGGAGGAAAGGTCTACGCAGTCGACGCGCAGGCAGAGATGCTCTCGCTGCTCCAGGCGAAGCTGAGCAACGGCTCCGCGGACAAGATCGAACTGATTCGCGCGGAAGCCGATGCCACGGGTCTTCCCGGAGCGAGCTGTGATCTGGTCTTCATGGCCAACGTGTGGCACGAGTTCGACGACCGGGTGGCAGTCGTGAAAGAGGCGCAGCGTATTCTTCGCGCCGGCGGCCGTATCGGCATTCTGGACTGGCGGCCCGACGTGGAGCCGGAATACGGCCCGCCCCTCGAACACCGCCTCGCGCCCGGGGATGCCGTGGAGGTTCTGCGTGCGTCCGGAGCGGCACAAATCTCGTCCCGCGATGTCGGCAAGTACTCCTGGCTGGTGATCGGCACAATGCCGCGCAATCCGGTTTAAACCCTCTCCCGCGAGGCGCTTGTGCGGATCGGGGATCGCGGTGTCTCGGCAGAGCTTTTGCAGTCCGCGGAGGCGCCGCGCACCGGAGTCAGAGGCCGTATTCCCGGTGCAGGGCCAGAAAAAGGACCCAGTGACCAAAGTCGCTGTCACGGATTTTCGCTCCCGGTAAGGTCGTGAGTGAAGGAGGTCGAAATGACCGCGACAACCCAGACCGTTCGTGACATCGCCCTTGAGAATCCCGCCAGTGTGCGCGTCTTTGAGAAGTACGGAATCGACTACTGCTGCGGCGGCCGCATGCCGCTGGCCCAGGCCTGCGCTAATCGCAACCTCAACCTGGATGAAGTGATGGCTTCGCTGCAGGGCGCCGCCGGCCTCCTGGTTCCCGAAGGCCCCGACTGGGCTCTCGAGTCCCTGGCCAGCCTGGCCACGCATATCACCGAGACCCACCACGCCTACATCCGCCGCGAGCTGCCGCGCCTTTACGAGCTGGCCGCCAAGACGGTTCGCCGCCACGGCGACACCCAGCAGGAGCTGCCTGCGATCCAGGTGAAGCTGTCGGAACTGGGCGAAGAACTGATCTCCCACTTGGGCAAGGAAGAGGTCGTGCTCTTCCCCTACATCAGCAAACTCGAGCAATACACGGCCGGAAACGGCCCCCAGCCGCGCAATTGCTTCGGCTCGGTGAGCCATCCCATTGCCATGATGACCCAGGAGCATGACCTGGCCGGGGATCTGATGGGCCAGATTCGCAAGCTCAGCGGCAACTACGAGCCGCCCGAGGGCGCGTGCCCCACCTACCGCGCCTTCTATGCCGGACTGCTGGAGTTCGAACAGGATCTGCATCAGCACATCCATCTCGAAAACAACATCCTGTTTCCCCGCGCGATCGCGCTCGAAGCGTCAGCCGCTTAAAGCGCGATCCGGTGGAGGTCGCAATGCAACCGCAACTTGAACGGCAAGACGAATGCAGAAGCCCGTTTCTGAAGCCCGTGCGGCTGCTGGAGAGACTCTCTCCCGCCGCCCGGGCCGACCTCGAGGCGCTGCTGCACGTCTCTTCCTATCCACCGGGAATGGCGATCTTCACCGAAGGAGAGGCCGCCCGCGGCATCTACATCGTGTTGAGCGGGGATGTGCGCGTGTCGATCGGCTCGGCGGACGGCAAGCGCCTCAACCTGCGAATCGTACGCCAGGGAGAGCTGCTCGGGCTCTCCTCCGTGCTCTCCGAGTCGCGCTACAACGCAACCGCCGAAGCGCTGTATCCTGCCCGCCTGGCTTACCTCGGCCGCGAGCCTCTGCTCGCCTTCCTGGCGCGGCATCCTGATGCTTACCTGCCCCTGGTCGAGGAGCTGAGCCGCAAGCTATCGGTCGCCTGCGGGCAACTGCGCACCGTGGCTCTTTCCCATTCCGCGCCGGAAAAACTTGCCCGCCTCCTGCTGGAATGGAGCGAGAACGGCCCTTCGGGCGCCGGCGGCAGCATTCGCTTCACCTTGACCCACGAGGAGATCGGCGAGTTCATCGGCGCTTCGCGCGAGACGGTCACGCGCACGCTGGCAAGCTTCAAGCGCCGCCACCTGGTCCGCTTCGAAGGTTCTATGCTGACCATCCCGGATCGCGCGGCCCTGGCTAGCCAGATCGCCGAGTAAGAACCGCTTCCCCTCAAAAGGTTCAGCGGGGAAGCAGTTCGAAGACCGCGTCGAGCGCCTGCTCCCACCCGGCAAGCCGCACGCCGAAGCGCTCGGCGAGCTTTGCGTTCGACAGCACCGAGTTGCGCGGCCGCTGCGCGGGAGTGGGATAATCCGCACTTGCAATCGGAATCAGCTCGGGAACCTTCGCGCCGTGCGCTGCTGCGGCGCGCGCAAAGATGGCGCGCGCAAAGCCGCACCACGAGGTCTGGCCAGCGCAGGTCATGTGATAAACGCCTGCCCAATCTTCGGGCGCGCCAAAACGGCCCGCGGCGATGCCTTCCACGATGCGCCGCGTGGCATCCGCCAGTTCGACCGATGTGGTGGGCGCGCCGATCTGGTCGTCCACGATCGAGAGCTTTTCCCGCTCCGCGCCCAGGCGCAGCATGGTGAACAGAAAGTTTTTGCCGTGCGGCCCATAGACCCAGCTCGTGCGGAAGATCAGGTGCCTGCCTCCCGCCGCGGCAACTGCCTGCTCGCCGGCCAGTTTTGACGCACCGTACACATTGAGCGGCCCGGTGGGGTCATCCTCCGTCCAGGGGCCGGTCTTGCTGCCATCGAACACGTAGTCGGTGGAGTAGTGCACCAGCAGCGCATCGCAGCGGCGCGCCTCCTCGGCCATCACGCCTGGGGCAGTGGCATTGATGGCATAGGCCAGTTCGCGCTCGGACTCGGCACGATCCACGGCCGTGTAGGCCGCGGCATTCAGAATGACGTTGGGCTCCGCGCCGCGAAGTACGCTGCGGATGGAATCGGGACTGGAAAGATCGCATGCCATGCGATCGGCGGCCACGACCGCGCCCACTC
Organism: Acidobacteriaceae bacterium; assembly: GCA_027449545.1. Classification (GTDB taxonomy): domain Bacteria; phylum Acidobacteriota; class Terriglobia; order Terriglobales; family Acidobacteriaceae; genus Telmatobacter. Next base: position 18,032 of record DAIDLI010000120.1, read on the forward strand.
CGGCGAAGCTGCGCTGCAGTTCGCGGCCGAGTTGGCCGCTGCCGCCCAGAATCAAAATACGAGGCTGTTGAATCGCAAACCTTCCCTGCGCCGCCTGGGGCAATCGCAGCGACGCTGTTCGGATCTCCCCAGGCCTCAGAACCGAGCCCTGGGGAACCCAGAAATCATGCTACCCTATGCCGCACCAGCGCTTGCGCTACATCTTGGAGCCGGCCCCGTGATGCATCTGCATCTGATGCGCGGTCGAGGGCGGAATGATGCCGTTCATGCGGCCGTACTCCACCAGTTGGCCGTAATGATCGCCGTAGTCATTGAACATCATCAGCAGCATCGAGATCATGCTCATGTTGTGCATGCCCGTGGGCGCGAATGCCTTCTCCGGCGTAAGCGTGGCAAGTACCTTGTTCTGGTAGTCGAACGAGGCTTGCAGCGCCTTCACGATCTCGTCCTTGGAGGTCATGGCGTTGAGCGCCTTGAAATCCACCTCGTGGTCCGGCTTGACGCCGGAGGACGCGAGCATCCGGTAGGGCATTCCGGCAACGTGCGTCAGTTGCTGCGCGACGGTGCGGACCGTCGCGAACTCTGCCGGGGAGCCGGCCTTGAAGATTTCCTTGCTGGGGGCAAAATCGTACTTGTCGGCGGGTATCGCCTTCGCCAGAGCCAGGAAGTTGCCTTCAATATGCGTGGCCATCTGGACAATGGGCTGGGCAGTCGCAGAAGCGGCCTGTGCCTTGGCCTGGGGGACCGAGATGCAGCCGTAAAGGGCCAGGGCGGCGGCAGCGGTCAGGACAGAACGAAACGAGATCTTCATAGGGAAACCTCCGTTGAATCTGTGGAATGACCGAGAGAAATATCTGAGCCGAGGGCGCTCGGTCCGGCGTCAACAGCCTAGCAGAACCCACAAACAGGGGAGAATCGAAAAGCGCGGGCGCGGGCGGACAGCCTTACCCTTTCTGAAGCACCTGAAGTATAGGACGAAACAGGGCCAAATTCGGACTCAGCATAGAATAAAGAAGGAGGACCCTCCGCATGCGCCGTGTATACATGGACGCCAATGCCACCACGCCTCTGTTGCCCGAGGTGCTGGAGGCCATGCGCCCCTACTGGATCGAGCACTTCGGGAACGCCTCGTCGATCCACTTCCAGGGCCAGCAGGCGCGCACTGCCGTCAATCGCGCCCGCGAGATCCTCGCCGAGTTCTTCAACTGCCGCGAGGCCGAGGTGGTGTTCAACTCCGGCGGCACAGAGGGCGACAATACCGCCATCTTCGGCGTGCTGCGCCCGGGCGACCACTTCATCACCACCGCCATCGAGCACTCCGCGGTGCTGCGCGCCGCCGAGCGCGTGGCCGAGCGGGGCGTCGAGGTCACCTACATCGCGCCGCAGCCCGACAGCCTCATCGATCCGGCGGCGATCCGCGCCGCGCTCAAGCCCAACACCCGGCTCATCAGCGTAATGCTCGCCAACAACGAGACCGGCGTGCTGCAGCCCGTCGAGGAGATCGGCAGAATCGCCGCCGAAGCCGGCGCGTTCTTTCACATCGACGCAGTCCAGGGCGCGGGCAAAGTCCCGTTCGACGTCGACCGCTTCGGCTGTCATCTGCTCTCCATCAGCGCCCACAAGCTCTACGGGCCAAAGGGCGTGGGAGCCCTCTACATCCGCCGCGGCACCCCCATCGATCCCATGATGGTGGGCGGTGTTCACGAGCGCCGCCGCCGCGCCGGCACCGAGAACGTGCCCGGCATCGTGGGCCTGGGCAAGGCAACCGAAGTGGCGATGCAAAGCATGAACGACGGAGACGTGGAACGGGTTTCTGCGCTGCGCGACCGCCTGGAAGCAGGAGTTCTCCGCATCCCCGGCACCGGCGTGAACGGCGCCGGCGCGCCGCGCACAGCCAATACCACCAACATCCGCTTTGATCAGGTGGAAGGCGAGGCGCTGATCATCGCCCTGGACCTGAAGGGCGTTGCCGTGAGCGGCGGCTCGGCCTGCCACTCCGGCTCTACCGAGCCCAGCAAGGTGCTCATGGCCATGGGACTGGACAAGCACGCCGCGCTGGCCAGCCTGCGCTTCAGCCTGCTGCGCACCGCCAGCGAAGAAGATGTGGACTACGTTCTCGGCGTGGTTCCGGAAGCGGTAGAAAGACTGCGAACGCTGGCCCCGGCATAGCGGCGCTGAAAAAACAGACCGGTATTCCGTCACTCCGCCAGAGCCAAAACGAGCTCCGCCAGCCCCGCTGGCACCGCTCTCCAAGAGGTGAGAACCATCAACGACCGAACCACCATCGCCGTCGCCATGTCCGGAGGGGTTGACTCCTCGACCGTAGCGGCGATCCTCGCCCGGGCCGGCCACCCCGTCGTCGGGCTCACACTCCAGCTCTGGGACCAGACGCGCCTGGCCGGCAAGCATGGCATTCCCGAGGCGCCCAAGGCTGGCCGCTGCTGCTCGCTGGATGACGTCTACGACGCGCGCCGCGTGGCCGAGCAGCTCGGCATTCCCTACTATGTCGTCAACCAGGAGGAGCGCTTCGAGCGCGACGTGGTGCGGCCTTTCGTGGACGAGTACCTGGCCGGACGCACGCCGATTCCCTGCTCGCTCTGCAACAACCATCTCAAGTTCGATCAGCTTCTCAAGACAGCACGATCCATCGGCGCCGAGCGCATCGCCACCGGCCATTATGCGGTCAACGACTACGATGAGGCGCGCGGGCGCTGGATTCTGAAGCGGCCTGCCGACCTGGCCAAGGACCAGACCTACTTCCTCTTCGGACTCACCCAGGAGCAACTGGCGCACACCCTGTTTCCGCTCGGCCACCTGACCAAGCCGGAAGTGCGTTCCGCCGCGCGCACGCACGGTCTGCGCCTGGCCGAAAAGCCCGACTCGCAGGAGATCTGCTTCATCCCCGGCGGCGACTACAAGCGCTTTCTCAACGCCTATCTCGAAGAGCAGGGCGAAGCGGTGCCGGAGACGTCCGGCGAGCTGGTGGCCTCGGATGGCTCCGTCATCGGCCGTCACGAGGGCATCTTCAACTTCACCGTGGGCCAGCGCAAGGGGCTGGGCGTGGCTTCGCCTTCGCCGCTCTACGTGCTCAACATCGATCCCGCCAACCATCGAGTGACCGTCGGCGCAGACGAGGAACTGGCTACCCAAACGCTCCGCGCCCATGACTTGAACTGGATCAGCATCCCCGCGCTCACCGCGCCCATGCGCGTGAAGGCCAAGATCCGCCACCGCCATGAGCCTGCCTGGGCCACGCTGGAGCCGGCGGGCGCCGACGCCATCACCGCTACCTTCGATGTGCCGCAGCGCGCCGTCACGCCCGGCCAATCGGCCGTCTTCTACGAGGGGGACGAGGTGGTAGGCGGCGGCTGGATCTACTAAGCTTTCTCCGAAAACACGACAGACACGAACGGCGAGGGCTCACCCTCGCCGTTCTGCTTCTGGCCGAATCCGGCCTCAGCGCAGATCTTCACCGCCCGGATAGCGCGACGCAGGATAGGCGCGATGCGGCGTCTCGGGCGCCCGCAGTGTGTCCACCATGGCCTTGACGGAAGCGATCACCCCCGTAAGCTGGCGCATCGGCTTCTGCACCGTGTCTGCCACGAAGCTGCCGGCGCGCTCCACCCCGTCGAACACCGTGGTCAGCATGCCGTCCACGCGCCCCGCCTGACGCTGGGTGCGCGCGATGATATCGTCGGCCGCCCTCTGAATATCGGCGGTCTGCATGCGCAGCGAGCGGGTGATCTCAACCAGTTCGTCCGCCGCGTCCTCAATCTTCGGCGCCAGGCGGTCCGCAAGGTCGCGCGTCCTGGTCGCGACGGACTCAATCGACGAGATCACCGGCACAATCGACGAGCGGTATTCCCCCAGTTCCTCGCGCAGCGAGCGCATCCCTTTGCGCAGCGCGCCGGCCAGGACGATCAGGAAGATGGTTTGCAGCACGAGCGCCAGCGCTCCCACCGCAACCAGGGCGAGAATCGTGAGTTGCACATTCGTATCCATGGTTCTCCCTCGCGCGGGGCCTCGCACGCTTTCCGGTGATCTTTGCCGGAGGAGGCTGACTGCCCGACTGGGCACACCGGCGCCCGAGCCAACTAGGATCCTTCGGCTCAGTCGCCGCCGCGCTCCGGATAGGATACGCGGCGGACAGGGATTTACGAAACGGCGACGGGGGAACGGCTCAGACTGCGTGCACAACCCCGGGTGACGCCGAGGCTAAAGCCGGGCCGAGATGCAAGTGGCGGGGCTGGTTAGTATTCCGTAGTTTCGGTCGCGGGACCCGTGGTGCCGGTCGAAGCCTTGTAGGCCTGACGCCCGGCCTCAACCGCGGCGCTGGCCCGATTGCCCTGCTCCGAAACCAGATTCTTGCCGCGTTCCACGAACTCTTCCCACTGGGCGCGACCCCGATCGATGACCTCGCGGCCACGATCCACGTAATCGCCCACCTGTTCCTTACTCTTGTCGACAAACTGTCCCACCTGCTCCTTGCTCTTGTCGACAAACTGGCTCACCGTATCCGCCGCCTGGCGCGACTTGTTGCGGATATACTCCGAGCCTTCACGGGCACCCGTCACCAGGTCCTCCCGGGTTTCGCGGCCGCTCTTCGGCGCGTACAGAATGCCCACCAGGGCGCCCACACCTAATCCGGCCAGAAACCACGCCAAACCATTGGACTTGCTCTCATCTGCCATGATCGAACCTCTCCTTTCGCGGAGCTGAAGTCTGCCATGCGCTTCTCAAACGCAATCAGTTTACCGCAAATCCCTTAAGAATGCTGGCCTTACCGGAGGCCGCCGCGGACGCACGGGGGAGTGGGTTGTGCGGCAGCCTCCCCTCGCTTGGACGCACCCGGCCGCGGTCGAGTTGCAACCGGGCTGTGGATGCCGCCACCCGTTCCGCAGCTCTTACGCGCCGCCGCCCCTTTCTTTACGGCTTGTCTTTACGGCTTGCTGCCCCGCGCCAGTGCCTCGGCAAAGTGCACCGCCTCGCGCCCGCCCAACTGCGCAATCTGCTCCCGGCAACTGAAGCCGTCGGCCACGATCACGGTTTCGGCCGCGGCTGCCTCCACCGCCGGCAGCAGGCCATCGCGGGCGATGCGCTTCGACACCTCATACTTGCTGGCCTCGAAGCCGAACGGCCCCGCCATGCCGCAGCAGCCGGCCTGGATGGCTTCCACATGGGCGCCGGCCTTGCGCAGCAGCGCGATCTCGCTGACCGGCCCGCCAAACACCGCCTTGTGATGGCAGTGGCCGTGCACCAGCACATTCTGCCCTTTCAGCCGGCCGGCCGTGAACTCCGGCGCCTTCTCGGCCAGCCAGTCGGCCAGTAGCCACACCAGCCCGCGCAGCCGCTTGGCCCGCGGATCCTTCGGGAACATCTCCGGCAGTTCGTCTTTGAAGACGCTGGCGCAGCTCGGCTCCAGAAACAGGAACGGCAACCCGGCGTCGATCTGCGGCGCCATGCGCTTCAGTACCTCGGCCAGATAGGTCTTCGCCTCGGTCAGAAAACCGAAGTCGTAGAGCGGCCGTCCGCAACAGATGTGCCCCTGCGGCACCTGCACCGCAAAACCGGCTTCGGTCAGCACGGACTCCGCCGCGGCCAGCGTCTGCGGGTGGTAGTAGTTGTTCCAGGTGTCGGCCCACAGCACCACCTGCGCGGCGTCGGACTTCACCGCCGGCGTCTTTCTCCTGCCGCGCAGCGCCTGAAAGCTCTTGCCTGCCAGGCGCGGCATCTGCCGCTCCCCCGCGATTCCTGCAATGCGCTTGATCAGCGGGCTGGTCAGCGGCCCGGAGAGGATCGCGTTGGTCAGCGCCGGCGTCATCGCGCCCATCCTGGCCATCTTGTCGGCAAAGCCGAAGATGTAGTGCTGGATGGGATGGCGGCGTCCCTTGTAGTGCTGCGCCAGAAACTCGGCCTTGTACTGCGCCATGTCCACCTGCACCGGGCACTCGCTCTTGCAGGCCTTGCAGCTCAGGCACAGGTCCAGCGCCTCGTGCACCGCCTCGCTCTGGAAGCCTTCCTCGCGCAACGCCCCGGCCATCATCTCCCACAGCAGGCGCGCCCGGCCGCGCGTGGAGTGCTGCTCTTCTCCGGTGCCGCGGTAGCTGGGGCACATCACGCCGCCCTTGGTGCTGCGGCAGGCGCCCACGCCCACGCAGCGCTCGGCGGCGCGCTCAAACGACCCGCCATCTGCCGCGAACACAAAATGCTTCTCCGGCTCCTGCGCGATCGCGGCCGCCTCATCGCCGTAGCGCAGGTTCTCCGCCGGATCGTAGACGCGCACCGCATCCGACAGCTTGCCGGGATTCATGCGGTTGTCGGGATCCCACAGCATCTTGAACTCGCGGAAGGCCTCGACCAGCTCCGGCCCGTACATCTTGGGCAGCAGCGCCGCGCGCGCCTGCCCGTCGCCATGCTCGCCGCTGAACGAGCCGCCGAACTCCACCACCACATCGGCCGCGCGATCCACAAACTCGCGGAACCGGCGAATGCCCTCGGCGGTGCGGAAATCGAAGTTGATGCGGGTATGCACGCAGCCCTGGCCGTAATGGCCGTAGAGCGGACTGCTGTAGCCGTACTCCTTCATCAGCGCGGTGATGCGGCGCAGATAGTTGCCCAGTTGCGCGGGCGGCACCGCCGCGTCCTCCCAGCCCTCGAAGCGATCCGCCTCGCCGGGCACAAAAACCACCGCCCCCAGCGCGGATTCCCGAACATGCCACACCGCCGCGGCCTCTTCCGGCGTGCACACATGCGCGTTGGGCGGCACGGGCCATGACTGCGACGCGCGAGCCACAGCCTCGGCCATCTCGCGCACTTCCTCGGGCGAGTTCGCGCCCATCTCCACCAGCAGGAATCCGCGCCCCTGCGGCAACTGCTCCAGGTGCTGCAACGCCAGCCCCTTGCGGCGCATGAAGTCCACCAGAAGCTGATCGAAGCCCTCCAGCCCGATGGGCTTGTGCTCCAGCGCCAGCGGCACCGCGTCGGCGGCGGCAAACGGATCGTCGAAGCCCAGCACCACGAGCACGCGGCACTGCGGGCTATTGGTGAGGTTCAGCGTCGCGCCCACGATATTGACGCAAGTGCCCTCCGAGCCCACCAGCGCTCGCGCCACGTTGAAGTTGCTCTCCGGCAGCAGTTCGTCCAGGTTGTACCCCGAGACGCGCCGCGGAATGCGGGGAAACTTCTGCCGCACCAGATCGCTATAACGGTCGCGCAGCCGCTTCAGTCCCGCATAGATCTCGCCTTTGCGCCCGCCGCCGCGAATCGCGGCTTCCAGTTCTTCGGGCGAGGTCGGCCCCACCGTCAGGCGCGTGCCATCGTAGAGCACCACGTCGAGCGATTCGACGTTGTCCACCGCCTTGCCGCCCAGCAGGCCGTGCACGCCGCAACTGTTGTTACCCAGGATGCCGCCCAGCGTGCAGCGCGAGTGGGTCGCCGGGTCGGGTGCATAGGTCAGGTGATGCACCTCGGCGGCCTCGCGCAGGCGGTCGAGCACAATGCCGGGCTGCACGTGCGCCAGCTTGCGTTCCGGCTCCAGCCCCACCAGCGCATGCATGTAGCGGGAGTAGTCGAAGACCACCGCCACGTTGACGCACTGGCCGGCCAGGCTGGTGCCCGCGCCGCGCGGCAGCACCGCCGCTCCTGTGGCCCGGCAGGCGGCAATCGCCGCTTCCACGTCCGCGGCATCGCGCGGAAACACCACCCCGATGGGAAGCTGACGGTAATTGGAGGCATCGGCGGCGTAGAGCGCACGCGAACCCAGATCAAACTTGACGTCGCCGCGCAGGTCGCGCCGGAGGCGCGCCTCCAGTTCGCGATGAGCTGCAAAGCGCTCGTGCTCCAGCGGCACAGCGTTCGAGACGATGGGAAGCTGCGATGTACTCACCAAGGAATGGTAGCGTACCGCCTGCACCTCTGGCGCGGGAGAGGGATTGCCATCCCGCAGCCGGGCGACCGCTCGCGACCTCAATCCGCTGGGCCTACTGTCCCGGCCACTCCTCAACCACTACGCCGAGATCGTTGAGCTGCCGCATCACCGCCTCCACGTTCTGGCGCACCAGCCGCCGGTCCTTTGCCGGCGCGTCCTGCGACTCCTGTACCGCGACGACCCGTCCATAAGGCCATGCCCCGGCGGGGATCGCGGAGACCGCCCGGGCCAGGTCGGAGACGCGCACCTGCATCTCCTGCCGCCGCGCCGACTGCGGCCGCAGCAGCGTGCCCTTGGCTACCGAACTGGTGTTCACATCGGCGAACAGGATCCGCAGCGTCACATAGTCGGGCCCAACCACGATGAACGGATTGGTCCATTGCGAGGGACTGTGCACGTTGGCGTACATGCCTTTGGTCGGCAAGGGAATCTGGGCAAGCTGGGCGCGGTCCTGGTCGAGCTGGCTGGCGTTGGCCTGCGCCTTGTGCTCGGCGTTGACCGCGTTATGGGCCACGCCTTCGACGGCCTGCTCGCCTTTGTGGCAGGCGGTCAGGGCCAGTGGAAGCGCCAGAGCGAACGCGAGAATCTGTTTGGAGGAGGGGCCGGAAATCACGCTTTCAAGCATAGCAGGAGGCCCACGCCGTCATCTCCGTCACAGCGGGGCTTCCGGGCTTGCTGCTACGCTGCTGCCGCAGCCGGAAAGGCAGGTCCGTGATGGGCAGAAAAATCGTCGCGATCCTGGGCAGCTATCGTCAGGACGGTAATCTCGAAACGGCCGCCGCACTCATGCTGGACGCTGCGCGCGCCCGCGGGGCCGAGACCCAGGTCTTCCACCTCCGCGAACAGCACATCGCGTTCTGCACCAACTGCCGCACCTGCATGCAGGCTCCAGGCGAAGCGCGCGGCCACTGCTTGCAGCACGATGATCTGGAGACGATCCTGACTGCCGCGGAGGGCGCCGATGCTCTCATCCTGGGCTCGCCGGTGAACTGCTTTAATACCACTGCGCTGTTCAGGCGATTCATGGAGCGGCTGGTGGGCTTTGGCTACTGGCCCTGGGGGCAGAATGCACCGAAGGCCCGCAGCAAACGCCGCCCCCGCCGCGCGGTGCTGATTGCCACGGCGGCCATGCCGGCATGCTTCATCCCCTTGGCGACCGGCGCGCCCCGCGCCCTGCGCCTGACGGCGGGGCTGCTGGGGGCGAAGATCGCGGGCAAGCTGTGGATCGGGCTGGCGGCACAACAGCCGGAAGCGCGCCTCTCCGCCGCCGTGCGGCAACGAGCTGAGCGGATCGGAGCCATGCTGGCGTAGGGCTCACACGATTGTATGGGAGAGATTTTTCCAACCGTCAGAATTGCCGCTCCACCGGGAGCAACGCCAGTTGACTTTCGAAAGTGGTCATCCTATTCTGGTCACCGAAGAGGAAAACCTGTCATGCGGAAAATGGCAGCCGCGCAATTCAAAGCCCAATGTCTCGCCGTGATGGATCACGTGTCGCAGAGTGGTCATCCGGTTGTGATTACGAAACATGGCAAACCTGTCGTCAAGGTCGTCCCTGCGACGGAATCGGAAGATGAGATCTTCGGAGCTCTGTCTGGCATTGCCAGAATCACAGGCGATGTTGAGATCACGGTTCCGGCCAGCGATTGGGAAGTGGCATGATCCTGCTCGACACCCATATCCTGATCTGGCTTCTGATCGATCCAGAAAGACTCTCGTCGAAGGCCAGGAAGGCGATCCGCGCGGCCCGCAAATCCGGTCCGCTTGCCCTTTCAGCCATCAGCTTGTGGGAAATCGCGTGGCTGGCGGAGAACAAGAGAATCGCCATCGATGTAAGCGTCGAATCCTTTGTGAAAAAATGCGCTTCCTACGTGGAAGTTCTCCCCATCACAGCGGAGATCGCAGCTCGTTCGGTTCAGTTCCCGGATTCTTACCCAAAGGACCCGCAGGATAGGCTCATCGGTGCCACCGCCCTGGTCGAAGGCCTACGCCTGCTGACCCACGACGCGCAAATCGCCAGTTCCGGCCTGGTGCCGCTGGCGATTTAGGCTCAGAGCTGGCCTACCCAAAGGTGAAGAAGGTTTCGGCGAATTACTGCAGTGGGCAGCATGGGCGGTTAGTCATCCACTAAACATGAAGTCCTGCCGAATTGATCAAGTTTGGCACAACGATATGGTCTGCACTAGCGATGCATGCGGCCTGCATGTGACCTTCGATTGGACGCTCCAAGGGGCAGACTTCGAAGTCGCCGTAGACAGTCCATCCACCTTGATCGGGCATGTCTTTAGGTCGGTTGAAATGGAGTTTGGGCGCTTCATTGTCGAGCGTCTCGTCGTCGTGAGTGAAGCCATATCGATTGCTGTAGATTCCAAAGACGTGATGAGTCCCGATATGCCAAAGCCGAGTCGAGGGTGTGCCGTTGCCAGACACCAGCCGACCATGCACACGTAAGCAGTTCGGAGCAATCTCAGGAGTCTTGCACGGCTCTTGACGATAGCGCGAGTCCCATCCGACCTCCTGCCCCAAACGCAAAGCGGCCCGCGCGCAGAGCATGCGCGCGGGCCGCCACTCAACTACTTACGCCGGCTGCAGTTCCCGCTTGTCCTTCTTCTCGGGAACCGGGCCGTGCGTCTCCGCGGTGGGCGGAGGCGGCGCGTCGCCGATGCGCTTGGAGTAGCTGCACACCACCGTGGGCTGCTCCTCGGCTGCGGCTGCGGCCTTCTTGCCGCGCTTCTTCGGCGCTGCCTCTTCCTCGGCCGCCGTCTTCTTGTTCGGGCATTCGAGGTAGATGCCGCTCTTGAGCACCTTCTCCACCAGGTACGGGCTCTTGCACTCCGGGCACGGCTGCGGCACCGGTTTCAGGTTCGAGGTGAAGTCGCACTTGGGATAGTTGGTGCAGCCCCAGAAGACATTGCCGCGCCGCGCCTTGCGTTCGGCGATGTTACCCTCGCC
>DAIDLI010000121.1 GCA_027449545.1 Acidobacteriaceae bacterium
TTGTTGTGCGGACGGTCATCCGAATAGGATTGATTTTAGCGCTAGTTTGGCAGGTTTGCCCACCCTCCGCGGGAGGCGGCCGATGGTGCGGAACCCCGGCCGCGAAAGAAGAGGCAGATTGGGGCAAGCGAAAGACAGAGCGGCACCGGGTTGCCGGCGCGTTTTCCCGAGGAGCACTGAGGATTGAAGCACAACGGACGATGGAGCCGGATCGGTCTGCTCCTGCTGCTGACCGGCCTGGGGTTCGTGGTGATGGGCTATCACCCCGGCCTGGAGGATGACGGCATCTATCTGGCGGCGGTCAAAGCGGACCTGCACCCCGCGCTTTATCCCTACAACTCGGCTTTCTTCCGCTTGCAGGTGCAGGCGACGATTTTTGATGGCACCATCGCCAATTTTGTTCGCGCCACGCACGTGCCGGTGGCGTGGGCGGAGTTGCTATGGCAACTGCTGTCGATTTTTGTGGTGCTGTGGGCCTGCCACCGAATCGCGGGCAAGCTGTTTGCCGACAGCCGCGCGCAGTGGGCGGCGGTGGCGCTGGTAAGCGCGATGCTGACGCTGCCGGTGTCGGGCACGGCGCTCTACCTGATGGACCAGCACCTGCACCCGCGCAACATTGCAACGGCGCTGATCCTGATGGCGGTGGACCGGGTGCTGGAGGGGCGAAGGTTGCAGGCGGCGGCCTTGCTGGTGCCGGCGTTCCTGATGCACCCGATCATGGCGGCGATGGGGATTTCGTTCTGCGTGTTTCTGGGCGCAGCGCTCTCGGAGACGGTGCCGGTGCGGTTGCGGGCGCTGCGCAGCGAGACGGCGGCGGCGCTGCCGCTGGGCTGGATCCTGGAGCCGCCCAATCCGGTGTGGAAGAAGGCGCTGGACACGCGCACGTATTACTACCTCTACAAGTGGACGTGGTACGAGTGGCTGGGCGCACTGGCGCCGCTGGCTATGTTCTGGGGGTTGTGGCGGTGGGCGCGGCGGCGCAACGAAACGGTGCTGGCGCGGTTTGCGCTGGCGGTGTTCGCTTACGGGGTCTTTCAGCAGGCGCTGGCGATGGTGATGCTGACGCCGCCGGAGTGGATCCGGCTGACGCCGCTGCAGCCGATGCGGTATCTGCAACTGGTGTACTTTTTTATGGTGCTGATTGCCGGCGGATTGCTGGGGCGGTTTGCTCTGCGCGGCAAGGCATGGCGATGGGCGGTGTTTCTGCTGGCGGCGAATGGGGGGATGCTGTGGTCGCAGTGCGCGCAGTATCCCGCCAGCCAGCACATCGAGTGGCCGGGGCGGAAGCCGGAGAACGCGTGGTTGCAGGCCTTTGCGTGGATCCGCTCGAACACGCCGGCGGACGCGTATTTTGCGCTCGATCCGTATTATCTGCGTGCACCCGGGGAGGATTATCACGGCTTCAGGGCGCTGGCGGAGCGCAGCCAGCTTGCAGATGCGATCAAGGACGCGGCGGCGGTGACGCAGGTTCCGGAACTGGGCGAGACGTGGGACCAGCAGGTGACGGCGGAGCAAGGCTGGCGGCGGTTCGGGCTGGCGGACTTCGAGCGGCTGAAGCGGGAGTTCGGGGTGGACTGGGTGGTGGTGGCGCGCGGCCAGACGGCGGGGCTGGATTGCCGCTGGCACGACCAGTCGCTGGCGGTGTGCCGCATCCCATAAAGATGTATGAAGAAACGAGGGTTAGGCTTTGCAGAGGAGCGGCACGATCCGCGAGAATGAAGGTGGCTTTTGTTCGGGACGCGGAGGTCCATGCTGAGCTTAACCCAGCGATTGATACTCGGCTGCGCGCTGTTGGCGGGCGCCACAGTGGCGCTGTCGGTGATGCGGCCGGGGGCGGGGGCGTACTGGTTTGCCGGAGCGGCCGTGGTCATCGCACTTCTGACCGCGTTTTTTGTGCTTCAACCGCTGCACCGGCTGGCGCGGGATGTGCGGCGGATCGCGGAAGGCAACCTCGACCAGCGGGTGGAGTGGACGGGGCGCGATGATTTTTCGGTGATCGCCAGTGAGCTGAGCCGGATCGCGGTGCGGCTGCGGGAGCTGCGGGATACCGAGGCGGGGCGCAGGCAGATGGAGTTCCAGCTCTCCGACGCCGTTCTCCAGTCGATCTTTGAGCCGATCATCGTGACCGACAGCAAAGGCCACGTGCTGAAGGTGAACCAGTCGGCGGCGGAGCTGCTGGGCGAAGCCGCGACTGACCGCATGGCACTGGCGAGCACGCCGGGCGGCGAAAAGATTCTGAGCTCGATCCGCGATGCGGTGTCGATGCAGAAGGCGGTGGCGGCGGAGGGCGAGGCTTCCCTGCTGCCGATGCGAATTGGCCAGCAGGAGCGGAGCTACCGCTTGCGCACCACGCCGATGCGCGACTCGGAAGGCCGTCTGCTGGGCGCGGTGACGACACTGGAGGACGTGACCACCCTCCAGGACACAGATCGCTTCAAGTCGCAGTTCATTGCGGTGGCGAGCCGGAAGCTGCGGGATCCGCTGCTGCGGCTGCGGCGCGGATTGTACGCGTTGAACCAGGGATTCGGCGGGGAGCTGCGGCCGCTCCAGGCGGAGATCATGGCGAACGCCAGCGGCGAAGCAGAGAAGCTGGAAGACCTGATGAGCGACCTCATCGAGGTAGCGGAGCTGGATTCGGGCAAGCGCGAGTTCAACATCGAGCGGGTGCGGCCGCTGGAGATGCTGACCGAGGCGCGCAACCGGTACATCGATGAGGCGGTAGCCAAGCAGGTGCGCATCGAGGTGATGGCGTACGCGGACTTAGCGCCGGTGAAGGCAGACCGGCGGGCGCTGCGCTCGATCTTCGACAATCTGCTGACCAACGGGCTGCGCTATACGCCGCCGGAGGGCGAGATTCTGCTGGCCGCGGAAGAGGTGAAGGATTTTGTGCAGTTCACGGTGCGCGACAGCGGACGCGGCATCGAGGCAGAGCGGCTGGGCAGGATCTTCGATCGCTTCAATCCATTTTCAGAGAAGAGCTCGGGCCTGGGCCTGGCGCTGGTGCGACGCCTGGTGGAGTCGCTGGGCGGGCAGATCGCCGTCGAAAGCCGGCTGGGACACGGAACCACTTTCCGTTTTACGCTTCCGGTCGCGGTGGCCGCCGAAGCCCGTCATCCCGTTGAGGTGGGCTGAGCGATGGTCGAAATGACTCCCGAACAACAGCAAGAGCCGGGCAAACTGCGCATCTACATCGGCGCCGCGCCGGGCGTGGGCAAGACCTTCCAGATGCTCAACGATGCCTACCTGATGAAGCATCAGCAGGGCGTCGATATCGTGATTGGGCTGGTGGACTTCCACGGACGGAAGGAGACGGCGGACCAGGTTCGCGATCTGGAGGTGATTCCGCGGCGGGTGATTCCCTACCAGAACGTGAAGCTCGAGGAGATGGACCTGGACGCCATTCTGGCGCGGCATCCGAACACGGCGATCGTGGACGAGCTGGCGCACAGCAACGTTCCCGGCAGCAAGAACCGCAAGCGCTACGAGGACGTTCTGGAGCTGCTGGACGCCGGCATCAACGTGATGACGGCAGTGAACATTCAGCACATCGAGACGCTGAACGACGCCGTCAACCGCTCGGCGAACACGGTGATCCGGGAGACGGTTCCGGACAGTTTTCTAAAGCGCGCCGACGAAGTGGTGAACGTGGATATCACCGTGGATGAGCTGCGCGGGCGGCTGCGCGCGGGCAAGATCTACGCTGCGGAAAAGGTGGAGCAGTCGCTGGCCAACTTCTTCCGCAAGGGCAATCTGAACATGCTGCGCGAGCTGTCGCTGCGGGTGACGGCGGAGCAGGTGAGCAATCGAGCAGCGGAGTACCGGCGCATCCAGGGGCTGGAGCAGGCGCCGATTCCCGAGAAGGTAATGGTGTGCCTGAGCACGCGTCCGGGCACGGAGCGGCTGCTGCGGGTGGGCGCGCGCATCGCCGGACGGCTGGCGACCAACTGGTACGCGGTCTACGTGACTAAACCCGACAGCAAGGAAGCTCAGGATCCCGAAGTCCGGGAGCGGATACAGGAATACATGCGCATGGCGCGGGACTTGGGCGCGCAGGTAGTTTCGCTCACCGACAACAATGTGTCGGACGCACTGATCCGGTTTGCGCAGCAGGAGAACATCTCGCACGTGGTGTTCGGCCAGTCGGTGCGGT
The DNA here is from genome assembly GCA_027449545.1 of Acidobacteriaceae bacterium. Classification (GTDB taxonomy): domain Bacteria; phylum Acidobacteriota; class Terriglobia; order Terriglobales; family Acidobacteriaceae; genus Telmatobacter. The sequence continues at coordinate 4,151 of DAIDLI010000121.1, forward strand.
CGCGCTGGGACATTCTGCTGCGCGGCTCGGTGCTGAACCGTTTTCTGAGCGAAGTGCGGGATGTGACGGTGCAGGTGGTGCCGATGCACAAGGTCGAGCGCAAGGTGGCAGGACGGGAGTAGAGGCTGGTCTTTTTC
>DAIDLI010000122.1 GCA_027449545.1 Acidobacteriaceae bacterium
GTGGAACGCACAGAACGCGTCCCACATTTACACAGCCTCGACGGCGGCTACGGGACTAAATCTATGCCGCACAGAAACTCAACCAACAACCTTCCTGATCTTCAATGTTGCTGGAATGTGCGAAAAAAGCTGGACACTACCGATGCCCAGCAGGCTGCGCAGAAAATGGAGCCCAAAAGCTCTGAGGAGCTTGTGGAAGTTCATGGCTGCGGCCGCCAGCATGGCGTTGATTGCGTTGCCGGAAATGCCCTTCAGCCGATTCCGCTCGAAGCGGTGTTCGTTCTTCAGATGTCCGATGCTGGGCTCGACAGCGGCGCGGCGTTTCATCCATCGCCACAGCGCTTTTGGCGTGCGGCCTCTGGTTCGTTTATCGACATGCACCATGACAGCGCCCGCGTAGTCGTGGCCGCGATAGCCCATGTCCACATGTGCCTCAGCGACCCGGTCCCCGATCATGTTGCCAACCTGATTCATCTGCGCGGCCAGCGTATGCCCATCGTAGGGATTGCCCGTAAAGCTCCTGGCGCCCACCAGCCATCCACCACGGCTGGTAACCGCCACACTGACCTTGTTGCCAAACTCGTATGGCTTGCCAGCCTTGCCCTTGGCGATGCACTCGACCTCGGACTCGTGCACGCTGTAAACCTTGTTCTTGTCGTGCCGCTGTTGCGCATGGATGCGATGCGCTGTCGCCAGTAACCGGGATAACTGCTCGGAAGGTTGGCTGACTTGCCGTTCTATCTCCCGCACCACACGCCCCAACTGCGTGCGTAATTTGCGCGTGCAAGCCCGCGCCCGCTTCATCTGACGTGCGTGCGCGTAGCGGCTCGAGGCCAGCAGCAACCGTTTGCCCACACGCTGGTAGCTCTGCTTGATCGCCACACCTTCCCGCCGCGCCTGCTTCACCAGCCGCTCCCGCGAGCGGTGATACAGCCGCGCGTCGGTCGGATAACGGACCGCCTTGGTCTGCACCGTCGTGTCCACATTGATCCGCTTCAGGTCCGCGCTCCGAATCGCTCCCGTCCTGATCCCCGCCGCGATGGTCTCGCGTAGCATCTGCTCGGCTCCCGCTTCGCCCAGCCGCTGCCGCCAGCGCGTCATTCTCGACGCATCGATCGGCAACCGGTGTTGGAAATACCGCTCCCCGCTGAAGTACTGCCAGTAGGGATTCTCCACCCAGTGCAGCACCACATCCTCGTCGCTCAGATCGTGCTCGTACTTCAAATAGTGCAACGCCACCATCAAACGCGTCGGCGTCCCCGGCGCTCCCTGCGTCGGGTGATAGGTTGCGCCCAAGACTGATTCCAACGATTCCCAATCGAGGCTCGTCCCTAACCGCACCAGAGGATGGTTCAGGTCGATGATCTGCTCCAGCTCCGACTGGAACAACTCACGCTCAACCTGCTTCGGCTCGCTCTTTGGACGCATTCGGTTTTCCCCAGATATCAGCGGAATTTGCACCAAAACTGAGGCAATTATAACATCATAACATCTTGTATGTTACTGATAAAACAGTATCTTACATGCTTTTTCAGGATCGACTCTTTAGCTTCCTTCTCAGTGAGAGTCAACTGCTTGTCGCAAATCTTCAGGGCGCGGTCGAGATGCGCAACTGTGTGGTGATCCAGAAGATTCGCCAGCTCAGGATGTCCCACTCCTGCCCACTGAATCTTCACCGGGCGCGCGAGGGAAACGCGGCCCCAGCAAAAGCCAACGTCCGACAGGAGACGCTCTGAACCTATGGTAAATCGCTAATGCGCTTACCGATTCCGAGTGATTCTTCGAGATCAGATCTACGCGCCTCTGAAATCACGACGCTCGTCGACGTCTGTTTTGATGCGTACCGCTCTGGAATCAAGCTCTTGGTCAACCATTCGCTGAGTCTCGAAAGGCGAAACACCCAGATATTGCCTTTTCTTCATTGCGGGAATCTCGCCAGCGCGCGCCATGATTTCGAGGGTTTTGTAGTGGAGGCGGAGGAACGGCGCCGCTCACGTGAGGTCAGTAGCGGCTCGAACAATGATTCTGTACCGGTTGGTGCTTGCAGGGTAGACATGGCCCTCTTGAACAGTGCATCGCGGCGCGACCTCCTTGGACGCAAAGATCGCAATCAGGTGTTGTGGATTTGTAGAGACAGAGTTTGTAGAGACAGAGAGGAGGACGGCGGGACAAGAAGGGGCTGACTTGACAGTGAGTCAACCCAACTTTAACCCATCCGTGAAACTCCTCCAAACTCCAGGAAATTACTGTGAACTAGAGATGCTAACCCACCATGCGTGCTAACTCTATGTAGATACTGCATTTAAGAACTCATAACCCAAAGGTCGCAGGTTCAAATCCTGCCCCCGCAACCATTTAGGCCTTAGGCCAACCGGATTTCAACCCAGTTTCAACCCAACGAGGGCACCCCAGCGGCGCCCTCTCCGGTTTTAGGACGCATACCGCACCGATTTCCTTTCCAGAATCGGCCGAACGGCCTGGCTGTTGGCCCCGCTGATTGTCCATCACCTCCCCGTACTGCGTGGTGGTGCGAATATCGGCGTGCCGAGCCAGACGCTGCTGCACGTCCCGAGGAGTTTTGGCGCCGCGCAGCAGGGTAGGCGTAGTAGGTGCTCGGATTCCTCGGGCCCGATCCGTTCCGCGCGACGCCGCCGCGCCAGTTGTGCCGTCGAGAGGCGCAGGTATCGCACCGCCTCTGCGATTGGAAATCCGGAACGGCTCAGAGACTGCTCGAGAGAGGCTGCGGGGGATCCTTTGGCCAGCATCTCGAGCAGCTCGCCGAGGTCTGCGGGATGCAGATCAAGCAGCTGACGGGCCACGGAAAGAATGCCATTGAAATTCCGGCGCGCAGTGACGTGTTGCAGGGCTTCAGCGCTGACCTGCTGGTGAATGCCCTCCTTCTTCAACCAGCTGTCGAATGTCGATCCTATGTTCTTGCTCTCCATAATGGGGTAATCCACCCTTCACGGCCCTTGCCCGATTTCGCACCCCGCAAATCGTAGACATGCGAACCGGTCGGTGCGCCCACGGTCCGCTCGCGCACGGCTTACGCCGGGGCGATACATCGTCCGGGTATTGGTCTGTTTTCAATGACTTAAACGTCCTTAACGTGCGCTCTGAGCCGTTAAATGCTTTACAACTATTCTGGGAGAGTGCTCGAATACCGCTGGTCGTAGGAAGGGACCAGCGAAGGCTTCGATAGAAATGACGTTGCCAGAAAAAAAGCGGTCAATAGGCATGGGGGCAGCTCTGACTTTGGCAGCCACTCCCAGTGGGCATCCCGCCGTTGCTCCATCGGCAGTCCCCGGCGCCGCGGCCGATGCACGGAGGGCTGGAACTCCAGTCATCTCCAGTGGAAGACACGCTCATGCCACGGCATATCGCACGACTGGCACCCGAGCCCTGCCCCACTTTGCCGGTTCGTACGACGCACGTGCGACGCTCTACCGCAAGCTCAATGACGGGCAAGACGAACAAGATGCGCGGCCAAAGTTCCTGCGGATGAAGGACCCGAGGGCAGTGAAGGGGAGCCGATACGCCGTGCAAAGGATGCGCACCAGTCACCCGTTGACGGTGGTCGACCGGAAAATGAGCTTGACATCTGCGGATACCTAAACTGAGCTGGGATGACTTCGGGGTCCCTCGCGGCAGCCGCACCGCAGGGCCGGAACAGAGAACACCAGGAGCGGCAATCCAAACCCGGATGTTTATATCGCCGGGTAAACGTTTTCTAGAGGAGGCGGAATGAACCCAACGAACGCAATGGCTTCACCTGGAAGGAAAATCCCCGTATTGCTGGGTGCATGGCTCGGGCTGCTGCTGCTTATGCTGGCAGGTTTCTCCATCCCAGCTCGCGCGCAGCTTGATACCGGTTCCATCAGCGGCATAGTCACCGACCCTACCGGCGCAGTGGTCCCCGGCGCGCAGATTATGGCCACTGAATCATCCACGGGAACGAAATACACCACCGTAAGTTCCAGCACGGGGTATTATGTGATTCCCTCGGTCCGCACCGGCAACTACACCGTTGAGGTAAGTGCCAATGGATTCAAGACGGCGGTCTATGCGGACGTGGCGGTTACGATCGGCGGCAATCGAGCCCAGAATGCTCGACTCGCGATCGGAGCTGCCTCGCAGACCGTCAGCGTCAGTGCCGCGCGTCTTGCCCTGGAAACGCAGACCTCAGAAGTCGACGACAGTATCACACCCGAAGAGGTGACGGACCTGCCGTTGCAGGTCGGCGGCACCATGCGCTCGCTTTCGTCGCTTGAGTTTCTCGTGCCCGGCGCGGTTGGTCCCGGCACATCTTCGGGTGGATCCCCTTTCCAGATGGCAAAGATCAACGGCGGCCAGCAGGAAGGTACCGATTATCTCGTCGACGGAATCACCACCGATCGGATGGAGAACGGATCTGGCAGCGTGGACATCCTGATGCCGTCAGTGGAGGCTATCAACGAATTCCACATTGACCTCTCCGGGCTTCCCGCCAACCTGGGCAATACCACCGGCGGCCTGGCTAACTACAACTCCAGGAGCGGCACCAACCAGTATCATGGCGTGGTTTTCGACTTTTACAAAAATTCGGCGTTCGACGGCAACAACTGGTTCAATAACGGCTATCTTTCGCAAACTCCGGCCACCGATGTAGCCGTGCGCACCGCTCTGCAGCGCCCCTTTGATACGAAAAACGACTACGGCGTGTCGCTTGGCGGTCCCATCAGCGTTCCGCACGCTTACAACGGGCATGATAAGAGCTTCTTCTTTTTCACCTGGGAACAGTTGCATTATCACTACGGTTCTGCTGTTACCAGCCTGCTTCCGACTGCGGCGGAACTAGGCAGCAACGGCCAGTACTTCGATTTCACCTCCATGCTGGGCGCGCAGATCCCCGGCGCATCTGACCCCTGCAATTCGGCGCTCTACTACGGTGAGATCTTTGATCCCACAACGGAGCAGACCATTAATGGTCAAAGCTGCCGGAAGCCCTTCATGGTGAATGGACAACTCAACAAGATTCCCGTCTCGCGCGAGAGCCGGACAGCCAAAGCGGTGCTTCAATACCTGCCGGCACCGAATCTCTCCGGCGGAACCAATAACTACGTCTATGACGCAGTCGCCACCCACGATGAGACGGTGTACGACATACGGATCGACCAGAACCTCGGCGCAAATCACAAGGTCTGGGGCTTCTGGAGCTCGCGCGAAAATACCGATCAGGGCGTGGGCCTCAATTTGCCCCCACCGATCAACTCGGGAGGCGGCGGTCCCGTCAATCAGTTGGGCAAGCTCTTTCGCATGGGCTGGGACTGGACCATCACTCCGAATCTCATCAACTCCCTCACCTTCGGAACGAACCGCTCGAACAACTACAACCTGTCTCGCGCGGCCAATATGAATACCGACTGGGACCAGAAGCTCGGCATTGCCAATGGCAGCGGTCTCGACTTTCCTGGATTCGTATTCGTTGGCAGTCCGTTCCCGAATTTCGGACAGAACGTCGACAGCCAGGACGTGGACAATCTGATTGCCATCAACGATGAGGTGCACTGGCAACATGGCGCGCACAGCTTCACTTTCGGTGGAGAGACGCAATACCATCAGTACTCCTTCGTAAGCAGCATTGGCGGAACCTGCAGCGGCACGCAGGGCTGCTTCACGTTCTGGGACAACCAGACGGCCTCCGACACAACCTACTGGGGCCGTGACGGCAATTCCTTTGCGGCATTCCTGATTGGGCAGGCAGGCACCACCGATCATCTGCAGTACCTGCACTCGCCCCGCTGGATCATGCACTATGGTGCGTTGTTTGCGCAGGACGACTGGAAGCTGCGGCCGACATTGACTGTGAACCTCGGCTTCCGCTGGGACTACACCACGCCCCGGCATGAAGCGGATGGCGACACCTCCATCATGGATATGACTGCGATGAATCCGAGAGACGGGATTCCCGGCGCACTGGTGTTCGCGGGTAAAGGCGCTGGCCGCAACGGCAACGTAGGCGAGACCTGGGCCCATACTTGGTACAAGGATTTCGCTCCCCGTGTTGGTTTCGCCTGGCAGGTTGCCAGCAAGGACGTGCTACGCGCTAACGGTGGAATCTACTATGGACCGCTGGTCTATGCGGACTTCGGTCAAGGCACGACACGCGGATTTACACCGGAGGAAACGCTCTTTAGCGCCGATCCTCTCTCCGGGCCGCAAGTAGATACCGGACTGCCCGTACTGCCGACCACTCCGAACCTCGATCCGAGCCAGGCGAATACGCAGGCAGTCGACAACATCGAGCCCACCTTTGGGCGGCCGGCGATGGTTACGACGTGGACCCTCGAAGACCAATATGCCATCACGCGCAATTTGCAGGTCTCGCTCGGGTATCTTGGGATGAGGTCAACGCGTCTGCACGGACTCCTCGACTTCCCGAACGATATCCCGCTCAACGATCTCTCCATGGGAACCTGCCTGCTCTGGTGGGCGGCCGCGCCATGCCCGAACGGATTTAACTCGCCTGCGCTCAAGCCGTACGGAAACTTTTTCAATGAGTGGGGAGGCGCGGTTCCTGTGGAGCAGGCGTTGCGCCCATTTCCGCAGTACGGCTACATCAACCAGGACAGCTATCTGCAGAACATCGGCCAATCCAGCTACAACGCTCTGGAAGCCAAGCTGGAACGGCGTTTCCACAACGGTCTCAACATGCTCGTGTCGTACACCTTCTCGCAGACGCTCACCGACGCGGATTCAATCCAACCCTACTTCGGTACGCTGCAGAGCCAGGGGGGCACGCAGAATCCGTACAATCTGAAAGCCGAAAAGGCAGTCAGCGATCAGGACATTCCGCAGAACCTGGTGTTCAGCTACGTCTACCAACTGCCTGTGGGCAAGGGCAAGGCGCTTTTCGGTGGCGCATCGACGGCCGTGGATGAAGTGATCGGCGGATGGCGGGTCAGCGGAATTCATCGCTACATGGGCGGCCAACCCATCAGCTTCTTTGGCGCCAACGGCATTCCGGGCTTCGACAACGGCATACGTCCGAATCGGGTTCCGGGACAGGCGGTCCGGCGTTCAGGCAACTTCAACCCCTTCAACTTTGTCAACGACGGCAACACCGGTTACGACCATGCTTCCGGAGCCTGCAACACCGGCTACTGGAACTGCGCATTCATCACTGACCCCAATCCGAATCCCGGCGTGAATGTTCCCTATCAGTTTGGTAACATGCCACGCAACTCCGCCAGCATTCGGAGCTTTGGCTTCTACGACGAGGACCTGGGCGTCACCAAGGCTTTCCCCATCCGCGAGGGCATTACCGCGGAGTTCAGCGGTCAGATGTTCAATGCGTTTAACCGGCATGTCTTCAATAAACCGGATTCAGGCGTGCAGGACACCAACTTTGGACAAGTTGGCAGTACACTGCTGGGGCCGAGAAATATCCAATTCTATCTGAGAATCAACTACTGATCTGCGCAGGCATGCGGATACGTCTTTCGATATGTCCGCATGCCATTCCTCAAGATGGCATCTCCTGGAGAACTCATGAGCATTCGCGTCTTCGCGACTACAGCCCTTTTTTTCTATTTACTCTCCGGCTGCGGCAGCGGAGGAGCATCCAGCCAGGGTACCGGTGCAAATGGACAAACGTCCGATATGGGCACACTGGCGTCTGTGAGCGATAGCACGATCTTCACGCTTGCGAACGCCTCCACCGCGACGCTGCTTGGCATCTCCGGCCAAAGCCAAACCGCCGGCGCCCAGGTTGCGTTGGACGCCGCGGGCTCAACTACGCCCGACATCGGATGGCACTTCATCCCCATGAGCGGCAATCAGTACAACATCGAGAACATGTTGACACATCAGCTTATGGGTGTCAGCAATGCCTCCACCTCCGCCGGAGCCCAGGTAGTCCAATGGGCCGATAACGGAACCAACGATCACCTATGGGAGTTCTATAAGCTATCCGACGGAAATTACCTCATCAAGAACGTCAACAGCGGCTACTACCTCGAAGCCAATTCTTCGTCGGGGATCGATCAGGCTGCACGTGCAACTACGGGATCGGGCTGCACATGCCAGGAGTGGACGCTTGCTTCGACGGGAACATCGCCTTACCCGGCGCCGCGAACGGTTAACGTTGCCTATAGCGGCACAGATTCGGCGGCGATCGGCATCCATGATCCTTCGATAGTGCTCGCCGGCGGACAGTATGACTTGTTCTCTACACACGGACTCATTCACGAGCACCAGTCCTCCGATGGTGTGAACTTTTCCGACGAGGGGTACGCTCTGTCCTCGCTTCCAGCCTGGACGACTTCGTTTACCGGTGGTACCGGCGATCTGTGGGCGCCCGACGTCTCTGTGCATCATGGGCAATACTGGCTCTACTACGCTGCTTCCACTTTCGGCAACACAGACTCGGCGATCGGCTTGGCAACAAGCTCGACGGCAGAGCCGGGATCTTTCGTGGACACGGGATCACCCGCTTATACCTCGACAAACTGCTCCGGCTCCAATGCGATCGATCCAGCATCGGTAGTGGATACCGCAGGGAATGCCTGGCTGGCGTTTGGCTCCTGGTCGAACGGAATCCAGATCGTTCCGGTGAACAACAGCACGGGAATTCCGACCGGCGCCGCATGTACGCAACTCGCGTTCCATCCGACCGGGACCGGAATTGAAGGCTCCTACATCTATCCACACGGAGGCAATTACTACCTTTTCGCCTCTATCGACACCTGCTGCCAAGGAGTCAATAGTACCTATCGCATCATTGTTGGCCGGGCGATGTCGATCACTGGGCCGTACACAGACCGCGGCGGAGTCCCACTTACACAAGGCGGAGGAACAATTCTTCTAAGCGCACATGGCAATATCAATGGTCCAGGCGGCGAGAGCGTGATGACCGACAGCAGTGGCAATGCCATACTGGTCTACCACTACTACGACGGAAATAACAACGGCGATCCAGCTTTAGGAATGAATGCGCTGGGTTGGTCGGCCGACGGCTGGCCTTCTGTCGAGCAGTGAGCCCAATACACAGGTGCACAAACAATCCCCATCCACAAACGCCGGTACAGACCGGAGGAGACATGTCTGCCGAAGTCCTCGAAGCTGCGATTTACGAATCGGAAGCACGTCATCGGCCTCTTCGCATGAGGCAAATCGGAACTGGAATGCGGCGGTGCATCTCTTGCCTGATGGTCATTGCCTGCATCGCGCTCTGCGGCGCGCTCAAAGCGCACAGTCCGCAGGCCATTCCTCTCACAGGCGACTATTGGGGAACGCACGATCCTTCGATCATCAAGGCGGGGAATACGTGGTACGTTTTCGCCACCGGAAAAGCACGCGATGGTGGTCAATTCCAGATTCGCTGCTCAAACGACTTGCGCGCGTGGCGATTCTGCGGGCATGTATTCGACGCGATTCCCGATTGGATTCATAGGGAAAGTCCTGAGACGAAGGAATTGTGGGCTCCGGATATCTCCTACGAACAGGGGGAATACCGTCTCTATTACGCCTATTCGTTGTTCGGAAAGAACATCTCCGGGATCGCCTTGGCAACCAACAAGACTCTGGACCGTTCCCGGCCGGACTATCAGTGGATTGACCGCGGCCTGGTCTTACGTTCCACCGCGGCCGACGACTACAACGCGATCGATCCCAATTTCGTGACCGACGAGCACCATCATGCCTGGATTGTGTTCGGCAGCTTTTGGAGTGGAATCAAGCTGCGGCGCCTCAACGATCAGACCGGGCTTGCAGGAGATCCAAAGCTCTATTCGCTGGCCACTCGCATGCGTCCCACCGATCCCTCACCGCAGAAGCCTGGACTCCCTCCCGATTGGGAAGCTGTGGAGGCTCCATTCATTGTCCATCACAGCGGCTACTACTATCTGTTTGTCTCGTGGGACCTGTGCTGCCGGGGGGTCCACAGTACGTATCGAACGATGGTGGGGCGATCGCGGAAGATCACAGGTCCGTATCTAGACGCCCAAGGAGTTCCCATGGAGAAAGGCGGTGGAACGCCTTTACTCATTGCGGATAGACGCTGGTTAGGCCCGGGCGGAGAGTCTGTCTTGATGCAATCTCCCGGTCCGGACATCATCGTCTTCCATGCTTACGACGCGCACACTGGATTGCCGGCGCTGCAAGTCTCGACTTTGGTATGGCAAAGGGGTTGGCCGCACGCCGCGCTCGGGCAGTAGCGGCACTCTCGCCAGCGCCGCTGCAAATTGGTTCTTCGGCACATTTTCATCCCCGCATGACGGTCATTCTGGAGCTCCGCGACGACAGCGAATCATTCGCCGCTGCACCCCGTCCGCATCGAGCCGTCTGCCATGCCACAGCCAGTGGTGCCGCCCCGGCAAATGTGCCGCCTTTGAAAAAGCTTCTCCGATCCATAGGTCCTCCCGGGCGGCCCTCGCGATGGCAATCGCAGGTGCCGCGGGCGCGTGCAAAATCATTGCCAGAGAAAGGGAGGTCTCTTTAGTCTGGGAATCCGTCAAGGCGCCAAGCGATCCATAGGCGAAAAATGGCCGGTCTTCGCGAAGCGTAAGACCATACCGCTATTTCGACGCACGTTCGGCCCGTAGAAAGTCTCAGAAGCCGCTCCATGAAGGCGTTAGATCGGGTGGTATATTTAGGGACCAGGGACCTAGAGCTAGAATCAAAAAGTGATCCATGCCCAATGCCGCTCAACCCGCGACTCACGGAGCGGAGAGTCTCACTCCCGAAAAAATCCGACTGGTCCGCGAACACTTGGAAGAGGTTTTGGCCAGCCGCACGATCAGGGGCAGCAAACGGACCCAGGACTTCCTTGCACTCATCGTAAACCGCGCTTTAGACGGTGAGATCGATAGCCTCCGGGAGCGAATGATTGGGGCGGAATTGTTTCATCGCCCGATCAGCTACGACACCGGCAGCGATTCTGTGGTGCGCGTACGCGCCAGCGAAGCGCGCAAAAAGCTTGCGCAGTACTACAGCGCGGAAGCCCGGAACCAGGAGTTGGCGGTCCGCATCGAGCTACCCAGCGGATCCTATGTTCCCAGATTTCATTTCATCGATTCCAACGACGCTAAGCTCGCCTCCGAATCGGAAGACCGGGGCTCGGATCCCGACCACAGCGGCATGATCGAAGGCCAGTTCCCGGCGTCCGACGTTGAGCGGAATGCCGGCGATGACCGAGGCACCGCAGTGGAATTGAGCACGGAGCCGGCCTCTCATGAAAGTTCTGCCACCCAAAGGTCGGCGAAGCTTCTGATCGTTGTGGCTACCGCATTGCTGCTGGCAGCCTTCCTGGGCTCTTTTGGATATGAGAGATGGCGGGCAGACCACGTCCCTTCGGCCGGCATTCACTCCATCGCGGTGCTCCCCTTCGATAATCTTTCCGGCATTGCCAATCAAGACTATTTTGCCGATGGCCTAACTGAGGAGCTGATTAACGACCTCGGACAGGTTTCCACGCTGCGCATCATTTCGTTCACGTCTTCCATGAGCTTTAAGGGAAGTCAGAAAACTCTACCTGAGATTGCCCAACAACTCTCTGTGGACGGTGTGGTCGAAGGAGGGGTGCTCCGTGACGGAAACCAAGTGCGGGTTACCGTGCAGTTGATCGATGCGCGCACCGACCGGCCTGTGTGGGCCAGCAGCTACGACCAGGACATCGGCAGTGTCTTCTCATGGCAGGGCCAGGTGGCCCAATCCATTGCGGAGGAGATCAGTACCAGGGTGACTCCGCAAGAGCAGGCGCGGCTGCAGCGGCAGCGGCCTGTCGATCCCGGGGCACAGGACATGTACCTGCATGGGCTCGTCTTGCGCAATGCATCCAACTGTCAGGGCGCAATCGAAGATTTCAAGAAAGCCATCGCGAAAAGCCCGGAATATGCTCAAGCGTGGTCCGGTCTGGCCACTTGTTACGGGCTCCTGGGCGAATCGGGGCAGATGCCCTATGACCAGGCCTTCACCCTGCAAAAATCCGCGGCCCAAAAAGCAGTCGCGCTCGATGAATCGCTTTCTGAGGCACATGCCGAGCTGGGCAACACCGCCATGACGCTGGACCGCAATTGGCCGGAAGCCGCCGCCGAATTCCGGCGGGCGCTGGAACTCAACCCGAGTTCGGCAACCAACCACGAAAAGTACGCCTTCTATCTGGTTCGCACCGGAAATCCCGACGAGGCCATCGCTCAGATCGAAGAGAGCGTGGAACTCGATCCGGTCTCCGGAAGCACGTTCCACTCAGAGGGTTTCATCTACTATTTCGCTCGCCAGTACAATCATGCACTGACGGTCACGCGAACGGTGCGCGGACTCAATATAGCGCTCCCCGATTGGAACTTCCTGCTGGGAGCGACCTACGCGGCTAAGGGAATGTATGCGGATTCGATTCGGGCCTTCCAACAATCGGGAAACGGACCTTATACACTCGGTCACCTGGGCAATGTCTATGCGCGCTCCGGAAATGCGGCTGAAGCTCGAAAGATCATCCCGCAACTGCAGGCCGATGTGCAGCGCAATGGCGTGGGACGATATGAAATTGCATTGGTTTACATCGGACTAGGAGACAAAGATCAGGCATTTCACTGGCTGAACGAGGCTTATCGCGCTCACGACGTGGGCCTCGTCTATTTAAAGGTCGACCCGTGCCTCGATCCGTTGCGTTCGGATCCGCGCTTCAAAGACCTGTTGCGACTGCTGGGGATGACCCCAGCAAGCGTTCCCCAGCCTCTGTAGGGCGGTAGACCTGTTCACCGACCCTCAATTGTGTGGCCCACGTACACACCGGCCAATAGAATTGTGGTTCCTCCTCGCACGTGCGCTCACTCTGCCGAGATCGATGCTTCCATCTGAATCGCTCGCGGAAACAGGATGTTGTTTTCCAGATGGACATGCCGGTGCAGATCGCGCTCAAATTCGCGCAGGCCATCGTAGAACGCACGATAGGCCGTACAGGCGTATTCCGGAGCGATGAAATTTTGGCTCAAGCTTCGGATTTCGGCAAGCAGAACGCCGGCATGATCGTGTTCACGGACGAGCAGATCGACAGGATTGCCGAGTGAACTACGCGACTCCACCGGTTCGGCGCTGTCACTCCCCTGTTGCCCTTCCAGCTTCTCCACCATCGGGAATACGAAGATCTCTTCCTCTGCCAGATGATCCGTTAACTCCTCGGCGAGGTGGGCGAGCTTCGATTGAATTACGACCAGCTCGGGATTCGTGCCTCCATGCACGTTGACGACCTTCGCGGCCAGCCCGGATAAGCGCGGAAGCTCTCTCTTGCAATAGGCGTGATGCGTCGTCACGATGTAGTCTGTCAAGCTCGCGAGAGGCTCTTTTGCCCAGTCCCTCGCGGGTGCCGTCTCGTCACGGCAGGCTGCTTCAAGAGCAGCGATGACCGTGTCGACGTCGATGTCCTTGGCAGCGCATGCGTCGGCGAGTGGTTTGCCCCCTCCACAGCAGTACTCAATTCCAAATTGTTCGAAAACCCGGACGGACGCCGGCTGCGTTCGCGCAATCTCCCGAATCGTCTGTGTTGAAGCTGTCATGTTCTCCTCCATGAAGCACGGTTGATGTCAGTTTTGCGAAACCAGGATCGCAGAACAACGGTATGTTTGTACGCTTTCGAGGGAGTTGCGTAATCTCCCGCTCCTTTCGAAAGCGACGCTCTTGCGATCCGGCAACTGACCGTCCAGGCTGTAAATGTGGGTCCTGGTCCTGAAATGTTCATCCTCCCTCTGGTGATAAATGAACCATTGTCGATGCGTGCCGCAGTCAGCCATCGTGAGGACATCAGACCACGGTTGTTGCCATAGGGCGCGATGCCCTGAGGCTGAGGGAGGCATTCATGTTAGCCAACGACACAGCTACGTCACGCATTGCAGGCAAGGTCAATTCCCTGATTTCGAACATTCTTGTCCCCATCGACTTTTCGAAACGCTGCGCGCAGGCTGCGACCTTTGCGGTGGGCCTGGCGCGGCAATTGGATGCCAAGGTCACCCTTCTTCACGTGGAACGGCCCATTGAGGATGACCACTACTGGAATCGCGAAACGGCACGTTGGGCAAAAGAGGAATTGGCTCGAATTCTCCCGGAATTTTCCCGGGATTCCAACGTGCAGCGCGTCGTCAGCATGCATCCGAGCATCGCCAACGGCATTCTGCGCTTTTCGTACGAACATGATTTCGACCTGATCGCAATGCCAACTCACGGCTACGGTGCGATTCGAAAGGCATTGCTGGGATCGGTGACTGCGACGGTGCTGCGTGCTGCACCCTGTCCCGTGTGGACAAGTTCGCAGCCGCGCATGCACCTCGATCCGAAGCATCCCAATCTGCAGCGCATCCTTTGTGCAGTCAATTCGGCGACGGAGGTGGATCCCACGTCCGCCGCCGACGGCTCCAAGGCGCTATCGTGGGCCGCGGAGCTGGCTTCTGTGCTGGATGCGAGATTGTATGTTGCATGGAGCCGGGAAAGCTTGTCGGAAACGCGCGAACAGATCGACCGATTAGAGGATGCATTCGACATTTCGGCGGAAACTGTGACTGAACCTGGGAATGTTCCGGATGCCTTGCGCCATACTGCTGCTCAACTCCGATCGGATCTGCTGGTTGTCAGCAGAGAGTTCGGAAACCCGCTGGAAGAATCGCGCTTGGACACATATGAAGTAGTTCGTGAATCCCCATGTCCTGTGGTGAGTATGTGAGTCTTGCCCCAGCAGCTAAGAAAGGATACCGAAAGCCTGCGCGCGGGGCACCAAGGAGGAAATCTCATGAGGCTGCCGTTCAATCTCGGAGACTCAAGCCATCGCGATCCCGAAGGCCGCGCCATCGATGAGCAAAGCTTAGTTCAGATTCGCGAGAAGATGCTGACAAGACGCTCGCCGATTCGTTTCCGGCGAGCGACCCCCATCGTCCAATCCCGCACCTAGCATGGATTCCTCCGCGCATTGAACCCGGTAGCAGCGTTACAGGAGCTTGGGTGGCGCGGGCATTCGCATCGGGGCGTGAGGGACAGGATGGCGAGAGCTTGGTTTGCTACGCGCTATCCCGATCGCGGATCAGATCAGGCGACGATGCAGGGCGTGAGTGACAGCCTCGAGCCGATTGTGGGTACGCAGCTTCTTGTTGATGTGATGGAGATGATTGCGCAGTGTCTGTGGGCTGATTCCGAGCGCCTTCGAGATGCGCGAAGCGTCGTTTCCGGCTGCGAACATTCGTAAAATCTCGAGTTCCTGAGAGGACAAGGGAGCAACTGGGGCCGCCCCGCTCATGGTACTTTCGAGACTTGCCACATCATGTGAGATCGCGATCATCTTGTGAAAGACCTCTTCGCGCTTCTTCTGCTCACTGATATCGCGCGCGAGATGGACAAGAAGCGTGCTCTGTGTCCGGCGGTTCAAGTAGGAGATGGTTGAAATATTCACCCACTTTCGTTCGCCGGTAGCCGTCGTCACATTCAGGTCGAAATTCGGCATGGGCTGCGCTTTCAGTGTGCATTGCAGTTCCACGCACCGTTCATGGCAGACCTCGGTGCCAAGCGCCCCGACACCGTGGAGCAGTTCCGAGCACGTCTTGCCGAGTACCTGCTCGGCCGGGTATCCAAAGATATCCTGGGCGGCGTGGTTCCAAAACCAGATTTCGCCTGTCTCCCGCACCGCAAATGCGCCGTCAGACGCCCCTTCGAGAAAGGCAAACAGTTCAGCTTCCAGCATGTTCACACCTCAAGCCTCAGGACCGCTTCCCAGGCGTCATGACTGGAGAATTGCGCTCTCAGCTTGTCCGGGGCAGTGACTTTTGTCGCATGGCATCGATTCCATCGGTTCCCAAGCCTCTACGCAGAGGAGTGAATCCCACTCTGCTCAATGTATACAGGATTCGGCAGATCGGTAGTCAACGGTGTGGGGACGAATCAATGGATGTGATCAGTGATCCAGGCTATGCTCAAATGCTGCAATGATCTTTTCGACGGATACTATGCAAAAGTGCTCCAACTCCTCGTTCAGTGCAGAACTTTTGCCTCGGCTTCGACCACCGCATCATTGATGGCGCAGATGCCGGCAGGTTTATGAGTGAGTTCAAAAGATCTCTAGAGGAATGGAATTAGGAAATCGACTGGCCACGCCGTCAGGCAAGCAATCGGGGATCTCTTCCAGCAGACCGAACTGACGAGTAAAAACAGGCAGCCAGGCCGCCGCTGATGGGGATTCCTATTCTTTCGACGCCGTATCCGGCCACGCGATGGTGAGCAGAAACGCACTCTCTTCTACGGCTTCCACGTCGTGTTCCAGGCAGCGGTCGAGCGTCAGAAGTTCACCAGGATCGAGTTCCTCAATGCGATCCTCCGGAAGATGGACGCGGATCTTCCCTTGAAGAATGTGAATGGAGATAGGCCCCTCCGCTCGATGCTGGCTCATGTAGCTTCCCGGCTTCATGCGCACCAGAACAATGCGGAACTCGTTGTACTTTGTCAGGGTTTCTGAACTCCGTCCGGATTCGCGCTGCCACGAAGGCGCTTGCTTTAGCTTTTCTAGCTCCTTGCCAATATTGACCCGGATTACTTCCGCCTCGAGTCCTGGGAGGCGTGTCAGGTGTGCTCCTTGGCTGCTCATGAAAGATTCCTCCCTCCGAAAAGGCTGTCACCGCCTTGTCCGTACGGCGATCCATTTCGAGACTAGGCCTGAGGCCGGGAATGGGAAATAGTTCGAATGTCCTAAACATGCATACAACTGTACCTCCCGTGCTTCCTGCAGCGAATGAGACGCACTACTGCAGACACAGGCACGATGAAGGTTCCGACGGGCAGAGCAGATGCTGAATGAATTCCCTGAGTGCGACCGCGTTGTTGTGTGTGCCGTCGTGTGAGCTGTAAAGGAGCGTCACGGCACCGTGATGAGCGGCATTGAGGATCGGAGACAAACCCTCTTCGCGATGTTTCAGCTCTGCAAAGTATCGTCTCCGAAACTCATCCCAGCGCTGCGGGTCATGATGGAACCATTTGCGCAGTTCCGGACTCGGCGCGGCATCCTTGAGCCACTGAACCTCAGCCAAGTCGGCCTTGGCAACACCCCGGGGCCACAACCGCTCTACCAGAAAGCGAGCTCCATCCTCCTCGCTCGGCGGGTCGTACACTCGCTTTAGCTGCAACCTGATTTCCACCTTCGTCACCTCCCGCTTGAACGGCTCTCTCTTCCGAGCTTCTTCCCATGAGATCGAGCAGGATGATTGTGCCACCGTCGCCGAAGACTACATCGGGTGGAGCAATCGTGCCCTTCAAATAGAGGATGATCGTAGCTGAGGTTGCGGGCAATGAATCATCCGTACCGTTCCGATGACAGATGTTGATTTCGGCCTCCTGGCCCTGTCCCGGCCTGTGTGAACCGCCCGGCATGCCCAGCATTCGAGTTTATCGTGCGTCCGCAAGCCGAATACTCCAGCTGTGCGACGGGAACACGGACATTTCACGTACGTTCCGCGCGCAAACTGAAAAGGCCGCTCATCTACCGGATTCAGGCCATGATTCTGGAAAATGCGACGGCCGCCTCCTCAGTTGCCGAGTCGGGGAGGCCCGCTATGAACAGACGCTCGGTAATATCCAATGTTGGATTCCACTTGCCCCCTGCCCTATTAACCTGAGTTGAGAGCGGTCGTGCTTCATCTATGACCAGCCGCCTCCCGCCTTAATACAACGTCTTTATGACTCAGGCCTAGACACGGTCGTGCCGCAGATAGGGCGGAGAAGGCATGGCGCCATCGTGGATGGGGCCTTCCGGAGTCTCTGGCATGGGCCAGGGCTGCACTCCGACCCGAGTAGCCCATGCCTTGTAATCGGCGGCCATCTTCTTGACGCGATCCGCATTCTGGTCGGCGATATCGTGCATCTCCGTGCGGTCCTGTTCCATGTCGTAGAGCTCCCACGTATCAGGGAATTTGGAAACCAGTTTCCACTTGCCTTCGCGCACGGCGGAGTTGCCTTCGTGCTCCCAGAAGAGCGAGCGTTCCGGAAGCATTCGGCCCTGAAAGAGCGGCACAAGGCTCTTGCCTTCCAGCAGCGGAGGCGGAGTGCCGGCTTTGCTGACCTTGGGATACTCGACTCCCGCAGCCTCGAGGCAGGTGGGCATCACGTCAATTTCATGACCGATGGTATGCGAGATGCCGGTACGCTTGAGGCCCTTGGGCCAGTGCACGATGAACGGCGTGGAGATGCCGCCCTCGTGCGCGTAGTGCTTGTAGAGGCGGAAGGGCGTGTTGCTCACGTTGCCCCAGGGGATTCCATAGCTGGCGAAGGTGGTGGCGGGGCCGGGCATGATGGAGGGATCGTTGCCGGGTACAACCGGTTGTCCTTCTTTGGTGTAATAAGGCATAAAGGCCGGCCGCTGGTGGCCGGGGACCATACGGCCCATCTCTTCGAAATTGCCGCCATTGTCGGACATGAAGAAGATGAGCGTGTTATCGAGTATTCCCAAGTTGCGGAGCTTGTCGACAATTTTGCCGATGTTCTGGTCGAGGATGTGGATTTGCGCAGCATAGACCTCCATGCGCCGCTCTTCCCATTCATGGAACGAGGCAAGCTCCCACTGCGGGACGCGGGCATCGCGCGGGGTGATGCCCCACTCCTCGCGTACCAAGCCCATCTCGAGCTGCTTCTTATGGCGGGCGGCGCGTAGCGCGTCCCAGCCTTGGCTGTAGCGGCCTTTCTGCTGCGCAATGGCCTCTTCCGGAGCCATGAGCGGCCAGTGTCCCGCGGTGAAGGCAGCGTAGAGGAAAAACGGCTTCTCGCCTTTGGCGGCATCGTCAATAAATTGCACGGCATGATCGCCTAGGGCATTGGTGAAGTAGTAGTCCTCCGGGAGCTTGGAGACTTCGACCGGATCGTTGTTGCTGGTGAGCGAGGCGGGATCGAAGTAGCTGGCGGCTCCGTTGATGATTCCGTAATAGCGATCGAAGCCACGCTGCACCGGGAAGTTGTGTATGCCGGCACCGAGCGGTGTAAGGTGCCACTTGCCGGTCATCATAGTATGGTAGCCGCCGCCTTTGAGGGCCTCGGCGATGGTGACGCACTTCTGACTGAGATCGCCCGCGTAAGCAGGGTATGGGTAGCGACCGTAGTCGGCGGTCATCATGCCCATTCCGGCCTGGTGCGAATACATGCCGGTCATGAGTGCGGCGCGCGAGGGGCAGCAGCGTGGGCTGTTGTGGAAGTCGCTGAAGCGGAGGCCCCCGTTTGCCAGCGCGTCGAGATGGGGAGTTTCAATTTCCGAGCCGTAACATCCGATGTCGGAGTAGCCCATGTCATCGGCGAGTATGAAGATGATGTTGGGTCTCTGCTTGCCGGCGCCTTGTTCAGATTGAGCCGGTTCGGCTTGGGCGCGGGAAGCCAACAGTGCCGAAGCACCGGCACAAAAGCTGATCTGCAAAAATTCTCGGCGTGTCTTCATGATTCTCCTTGGTAAGGTCGGGGACAAGCATGTAGCGTCACCGCATTGTCGCACGGCGAGGTGAACCCGCGTCTTGTTTCGGGGGTTTGATTTGCCAGGAATCCTGGCCACCCAGTCAGCGGCAATTCGCTCACAAGAATCGCTCAAAACTTGCGGCCCACTGGAATCTGGATGCGAGAATGACGGAGGGTGACCTTGCCAGCATTACCGCCTGGCCCTTGGAAGGAATTTCTGCAGGCACTCGATGCGCAACTCGCTGAGACCTGTGTATTGAACTGCTTTGGTGGTTTTGCGGTCACTTTAGCCTAGGGAATCAGCCGGACCACACAGGATATCGATGTGCTGGATGTTGCGCCGCACAGGATGGCCGGAGAGTTGTTATACCTGGCGGGCAAGGGCTCTCCGCTCGCGATCAAACATCAGATCTACATAGACATCGTCGGCATTGCCCAACCCGCCATACGAATATGAGTCGCGGCTTCAACCACTCTACGAAGGAGCATTCGAGCACTTGGTCATTCGCGTGATGGATCCATACGATGTGGCGCTCGCCAAGCAGAAGCGAGACAGCGACAAAGATTTTCAAGACGTTCTTGCACTGCAGAAATGGTTCCCTTCGATCTGGACCTGTTTGAGCGGCGCTACATCTCGGAACTCCGAGACAATACTACTGGGACACCCGAAGCGAACGATTCTGTGTTTTATCGATGGAAGCAGAGCATACTTGAGAATCGCGCCGCCACGCGGGTAGCCAGCTGCAGTCGAATCGCCAGTGCGAAGCATGCTCCTCCTCATTTCAAGGTCGTCAATTCAACCCAGTTTCAAACCATCCGCAAAACTCCTTGAACTTCCTGCATGTTTCTCGAAACTATTGACGGTAACCAACCATGCTCGCTAACCCTTTGTAGATACTGCATTTAAGAACTCATAACCCAAAGGTCGCAGGTTCAAATCCTGCCCCCGCAACCATTTAGGTCTTAGGCCAACCGGATTTCAACCCAGTTTCAACCCAACGAGGGCGCCCCAGCGGGTGCCCTCTCCGGTTTTCGGGACGCATACCGCACCGATTTCCTTTCCGAGCGCATCGGCAATATCCGCCCCATCTAGGAAGATGCCCCGGGCCCTTTGCGCCGATGATGCGAAGGGCCCATTTTTATGCCTTCTCTATAACCCTGCACCGGAACGGATGGGAGAATGCTTAGCGCAGTTCACCAATATAGATGCCGAAAGGAGCCAGGGTGATGTGATCGGGCCTGGTTGGAGGGGAGCCGCCGGGGGATTTGAGCAGCGTTTGCAGCGCACCCTTGCCGGCGCCAGAAAGATCGACCGTTTGCGGCGTGGCGGTGAAATTTACGCTGACCAGTACCGCCGGGGCTCCGGGTGCCTGGCGCTTCCAACTCAGGACCTTGGTGTTGCTGGTATCGAGCATGGTATTCGCGCCGCGCTCCAAGGCGGGGGTTATCTTCTTGAGCCGAATCAATGCGCGGTACCAAGCGAGCAGCGAGTCTGGATCGTTCTTCTCGGCCTGTACATTGATGCTGGATGCGCTGGAGGGCACAGGCAGCCAAGGTGTTGCGGTGCTGAAGCCGGCATTTAGGCCTGCGTTCCATTGCATCGGAGTGCGCTCGCCGTCGCGGCCCTTGTACTTCGGCCAGTTCGCCAGGCCGGTCATGGTGTCCTTTACATCAGCTTTGGTTTTTGGTGGCGTGGTCTTCATGCCGATCTCGTCGCCGTAGTACATGAGGGATGCTCCCCCGCTCTCGAACAAGATGGTGGCGAGCACGCGCTGAATGGCCACGTCGTGAATTCCGTCGCCATAGCGCACGTCCATGCGGTCGCGATCGTGGTTATCGAAGACCAGCAGCGGGACGTTGCCATCCAGTTCCGTTTCTGCCTCGGTGATGCGCTTGCGGAACGCGGATACATCGAGCTTGTTGACGAAGCCCACCTGCTGGTCCATCGGCAGTTGGAATTCGGGCTTTTGCGAGGTCCCGTACCACTTGAGCAGATCGCTGGTGTTGCGCGAGAAGATTTCTCCGATCAGAACGCGCGTGCCGGGGAATGCTCCGGTGTCGAAGCGGTCGATATTGGCGCGCATCTGCTGCATGACGGTGTGTACCTGCGGCAGATTGCCTTCTTTCGTGCGTTGCAGCATGGGATGGCCGTGGGAGTCGAGAACCGGCTTTCCATTCTTATCCAGGAGTGGAGCTTCGTCGGAGTAGGTAGGATCTTCGAACAGGGTTCCGATGGCATCGAACCGGAATCCAGCGACTCCGAGCTTCAGCCAGTAGGCTGTGATCTCCTTGAACTCCTGCTCGATCGCAGGGTTGTACCAGTTCAGGTCCGGCTGGTGCACTGAGAAGTGATGGTAGTAGTACTGGCGCGTCGTAGGATCCCACTGCCAGGAGGAGCGGCCGTAGCCGCCCCAATTGTTGGGTGGTCCACCTTGACTGGTGGCAGTCTCGCCTTTGCCGTCGCGCCACACGTACCAGTCGCGATAGGGATCGGTGCGGGAGGAGCGGGATTGAACGAACCAAGTGTTCTCATCGGAAGTGTGGTTCATCACCATATCCATAATGACCCGGATGTTGCGCTTTTTGGCCTCGGCCACCAGATGGTCAAAGTCCGCCAGAGACCCGTACTCGGGGTTGATATCGCGGTAGTCTGCGACGTCGTAGCCATAGTCGGCGTTTGGCGACGGATAGACAGGGGTGAGCCAGATCGCACTGACACCGAGCTCCTGCAGGTAGTCGAGATGTTCGGTGATTCCCTTCAGGTCTCCGATGCCGTCGCCATTGGTGTCCTGAAAGCTGCGCGGGTAGACCTCGTAGATGACGGCGTTCTTCCACCAGTTTGCTTCAGAAGCCGTGGATGCATTGAATGGCTTTGTGGCTGGAGCCTGTGCGCAGGCAATGCCGGCGGCGAGGGATAGGACGAATGCGAAGCTGCAGATTGCGGCTGTGCCTTTGGATACGGTGGTCATTCCGGGAGTCTCCCTATGTGCAGGAGGCTCCATATCTGATTCATGGATTGGGCACTCCGCTCAGGGCCAAGCTAGCATAGGAATCAGCACTCTGTGCGCCCCAGCAGTCAGAATGATGCCTATACCAATCGCAGGTGCTTCGCCCAAGGAGACTGAGATCAGGGAAGAGACGGCTGCCGCGCAGAACGGACTTCAGCAGGACTCATGGACAAAGCAAGAGAGGGCTGTGTGAGTGGCATTCAATCCACAGGCAGCCCTCCCTCTTCATGGCTTAGAAGCTCAGTCGCAGTGCGAACTCAATGTTGCGAGGCGGCCCCGCAGTCGCTGTAACAATTCCCGTAACACCAGGAAGACCCGCAGTTGGATTCGGGCCGTTGAATTGGGTTCGATTGAAGAGGTTGTAAGCCTGAGCCGTGAATTTGACCTTCATATTCTCTCCAATGCCGGTCTCCTTCGATAGGGCCATATCCCAGTTCATGATGCCATCCATCCGAAGCGTCGAATCCAGTCTGGACTCCGTTCCGAAGGCGGTAGGGGAGGTGGTGGGTGTGAAGCAGGCGGTATTGAACCAGCCATTGAGCGCGCGCGTGTACCGGGAGCCGCTTACGGTTTTGCGGCAGCCGGGAACGACGTCTGGGCGAATATACGCGCCAGGCGCCCAGATGAACCCATTGCCGGCGCCAAATTGCTGCATAATCGGACTGGAAAACTCTACCATCCCGATAGGTGTGCCGCTCCGCAGCGTCGTAAGGCCCTGCAGGTTCCAGCCGCCAATCAGGGTGGAGATGACAGAGTTCGTGTCGTAGGCAAAAGCCCGGCCCTTGCCCAAGGGGAGTGGCAACACATACGCGAAGGTAAGGTTTTGCGGTATGTCGTAGGCACTCAGGGAGCGCTCTGCGCGGCCAATATTTGTGTTGTCCTGGACCTGACCGCTAAAGATATTCCCTTGATCCAGAAAGCTTGTGATATTGTCCGTGTTGGATATGAGCTTTGACCAGGTATATGCCCCAACGATCTGCCCGTCTGACCATAGCCGCTTATTGACCGAAATCTGCAACGAGTTGTAGCTGGAGAAGCCACGCCGCGGATCGTCGGCCAAGGCGCGGTCGTACTGCGGGAAGGGCTTCAACAAATACCCTGCGGCGACGGTGGGTTGAGACAAGGGCGAGGACGGATTCGTGATGGAACCGAAGAAAGGATTGGGTACCTGTGCTTGCAAGGCCGGAGATCCTAATCCAAAGTACTTGGTTTCGAGCTGGTTAACGTTCAGGTTGGATGCCGTCGCAAATCCCTGCATGAGCAGATGAGTTCCCTTCGATCCCGCATAGGCGACAGTCAACGTGCCATTTCTCCCAATCTGCCGTTCGATGGCGAGGTTCCACTGCTGCTGATATGGATAGCTCTCCCCCGGAACCCTCGATACGATGCTCGTGCCGTAGTAGTTTGCCAGGTTTGCCCCTCTGCCCGGGGGCAGGTTGAGGCCCTGCGGGAATGGATTTGCGGTTGTGGCGTTGATCTGGTCCGGATTTCCGGTCGACACCTGGAACGAGTTGTAAACACCGGTGACGATGGTGTTAATGGGGGAGAAGTTCGGCCCATCTTGCGCCAACGAAAACGGCAGATACGATAATCCGTAGCCCGCCCGAACCACGGTCTGTTCGTTCATGCGGTAGGCGAGGCCAATCCTTGGCGCAAACAGCTTCCAGTGCAAATGGTCTTCGCGCTGGGAGGGCCACTGGGGACTTGCGACCAGAGCCAGGACGCCGCGCGCTTGCTGTGTGCTTCCCGTGATCGGCTGGGTATAAGAGGTTACAGTGCCAACCGTCGTTGTTAGATTCGGTAGGAAGACGGTATCCCGATTCTGAGCCTCAGAGTACATGCCGGGCTGGTCCCAGCGGAGGCCGAGCGTGGCCGTGAGTCTGTGAGAAACCTGGTAGGTGTCCTCGATAAAAAGTCCATAGTTCGTGAAGTACGCTCGGGAGCCGCCAACGTTCCCGAGATTGCTGCTCGCCGGGATTCCCAGCAGATTCGAAGCGAGGGCAGCGCCAGAGGCGGTAGGGGCAGATGGGCTTGCAGTTGCTTGATTGTCGTAGATCAGCGTAATGCCGCTCGTATCCGGATCAGAGATCCACTGGACGTGACGGATGTTCGCCCCCATCTTGATCTGATGTTTGCCGAGAGTCTTGATGATGCTTCCCGAGAGGGCGAGAATATTCTGGTGCCAGTACAACTGCGATCCGATGCCATTCGAAGCGGTGAGGGCGGTGGAAGGGAATCCGGTTGTTCCATTGAAGGTGGTCGACGGAATCGAGCCCGCACCGGTGGTCGCGGTCGCGGTCATTTGGCTTGGCAGATGGCTGTAGGCGGCTCCATACTTGCCCAGGTCGATGTTGGTGCTGTCGGGTGCTTCGTTCTGGAATATTCGAAGATAAGAGGCGCGAACGTCGGCCAGCGCGGTAGGGGTGATGGTGTAGCTGTTGCCCAGCACAGCTTCCTGACTGTAAAGTCCTGTTGCTCCCTGTCCCTGGGTGTGTGTGCCCCATGCGTCGTAGGGGGTGCTGATGACCTTTGAGTACAAGTAGCGCGCAAAGAGCATATCTTTGCTGCCGAAATTCTGATCGACGCGCCCGTCGTAAAGATCCTGAACGCCACCGGTCTTGAAGTGCGTGATGAAGTTGTTGATCAATCCCGGCTGGTTGGGAACAGGGAAGGTGTCCTTCAGGATAGTGAGCGCACTCGTGTCAAGCTGCGACGCACAAATTACATTCAGTTGCCCGTTGCAACTGAACTGCGGGTTTCCCGGCTGGCTGTGATCGTAAATTGGCGGGAGGCCAGTGGCAGAAAAGTCACCTGAAAGCTGAGCCGAAGTTGGGACGGTGGTTGTAGAGAGGACGGCGCTATGGGTGCGCGTGCCTTCATAGCCGAAGAAGAAGAATGTCTTATTGCGCCGGATGGGCCCTCCGACATTGAACCCGAACTGATTTTGAATGAGCGGAGAACGGGCGAGGCCAGCGTGATTGGAAAAGAAATCATTTGCATTCAGGACGGTATTTCGCAAATAGTCATAGGCGGATCCATGGAATTCGTTCGTACCGGACTTGGTGGTGGTGTTGATGACTCCGCCTGCATAGTTGCCATATTCGGCGCTCACATTATTTGTGGCGACGCGAAACTCCTGCACGAAATCCTGGGAGACGATGATACCGTTGACGTTGTTTGCGGGACCATTCGACGAGACCCCGTCAACGAAGAAGGCACTCTGGTTGCCAAATGCGCCACCTATAAAGTAATTGCCAAAGGCGATCGAGTTGGTTCTTGCTCCACCGGCCTGATCACCAGACGCAGTGCCATAGGTAGAGCCGCCAGCGCTCACGCCAGGAACCAGGGTCATCAGATTGTTCACCGTGCGGCCGCTGACCGGAATATTGGCGACTGTCTGCTGAGCAACTACAGACCCCAGCGAGGTGCTGTCCGTTTGCAGGGTGATGGCGTCGGCTCGCACTTCGACGGTTTCGGATACATTGCCCACCTCGAGGGTTGCGTCAACGCGCGAAGCAACATCGACGAGGACATTGACGTTATCCGCGATGAATCGCTTGAATCCGCTCTGTTCAATGTCGACCCGGTATCGCCCGGGAAGGACGTTGGCAAACAGGTAGTTGCCGTCGGCGGTGGTCTGGAGTGTGCGTACCTCATTCGTGCCGAGATTCGTTAATGTGACATGAGCTCCGACAACAGAGCCTCCGGTGGGGTCAGCGACAAAGCCGACTACAGACCCAAACCGGACTTGTGCTTCCAAGGGCGTTGAGCTTCCAACAAAGACATAGAGTAGGAGAAGGGCTGCAATGACAGGGCAGGTCATGGCGCGGATGGTGCGCTGCCGGCCTTGCGTGAGTGGGCGAGAAGGTTGTGACTTCGGAAAATCGAGTTTGTATTCGGAAGTATGCGTCGTGAGCTTCCACAGAGGCGAGTACATCTCCTTAATCCTCCTAACGTGCAGGGCGGCAATCCGGAGCAGTTCCTCTGTGCGAGGGCAATTCAGACGTGCCGCCCATTAGGGACCCGGAGCAAGTGTCGGACGAGTCCAGCCGGTAATGGGCATCTTGGGGTTCACTTGTAGGCCTTTCCTGATTGCTTGTCAACAAATCGTGACGCAAACTGTCACAAAGTTGCCTATACATAGATAGTTGCTTGGAAGTGGGTCATCCGCCTCATGTGACGGCAAGCACCTTTTGATGCGGGATGGCCATTCCATTTTGGAACAAAGCGACCGGAGGTGCCTTGGAGGGAGGGGCGGCATCCGTAAGGGAAAGCTGTCTTACGGATACAGGAAATGGCAGGATGAGCGGAGATTCGGCTCTCGATGGTGCGGGAGCACTAGAACGTAATCCGAACTCCCAGTTGTGCTGCAAACGGGATGCCCACGGTGGTGCCCGGACCGAAGAAGTCGCCCAGCGCACCCTCGGGAATCTCAAGTTGCTTCAAGCTGGTGATGGGCGCTGTCTGCGAGCAGTCGGCGACGGTACAGACCTGGGTGATGTTGGTGATGCCGTCCTGATTGGGCTGCATCTGGGCGGCGGGGACTGGCAGTTGGGCGACGTTGGCGGCGAAATTTGCTCCGGGATTATTGCGATTGAAGAGATTGAAGAACTCGACGAATGGCTTGATGTGCCAGCGGTCGCGGATGGTGAAAGGACGGGTGATGCGGAGGTCCGTCTGGAGATACGGAGTTCCCCGGAACTGGTCCAGGCTGGTGTAAACGCCGTTTACCCAGATGCGCGCGGAACTGCCAGCGTTGGTGATGGTGAAGGGGCGAGCGCTTTCCATCTGCGACAGGCCGCTCAATTCCAATCCACCGCGCACGGTTGCGGTGCCGGCAAGCACGATGCGGTGCCGTATATCTTCGCCCGAGGGACCGTAATCGCCGGGGCCAAAGGCGTCCAGTTGTCCGGCGCGGGGACCGCTCTGCAATGGGCAGACGCCATCGACATAATCGAAGAGCTCGCCCAGCAGGCAGCCCCAGGTCTGAGCCTTGGCGAGCTGGTAGTTGGCGATCAGGCTGAACCGGCGCATATGACCTTGCAGGTGAAGCATGAGAGCGTTGTAACTGGAGCGGTTGTCTGACTCAAAGACATTGACATTCGGGACGACGTTGGCTTGGTCGACGGAATATTGCGGGTCCGAAGTGCCAATTAGCGGAGTGAAGAGATTCGCGGCACTGGAGTAAGGGAAAGCGCGGTAGCCGTGATTGCCTTGTTCGTGGATGTAATCGGCGCTGACAAGCCAATGCTGATTGAACGCGTGTTCCATGCCACCGGTGATGTGAATGGCGTAAGGGGTCTTATAGGAGGAGCCGATGAGGTTCCCGGTGGCGGCAGAGCCGCCTTGCAGGCAGCCGGAGCCGGTCAGGGCGTAAGTACCGGGGCCACCGGCAAGCTGACAAGTGCCTGTAGTGGCGTTGGTACTGTTGATGCCCTGGAATGCGGTGGCCCACCCGTTCTGGGCGAGATCTGCGTAGTAGAGGCCAATGCCCGCGCGGAGTACGGTGGTCCGGCTGCCGCGAGGTGCCCAGACGATGCCAAGCCGGGGTGCGATCTGCTTGTCATCGTCGTGAGGAGCTTTGGGCACAAGGGGAATCTTGAGCGCCTGCAGGGTGATGTACGCGCTGTTCTGGAGTTGCGTGCGGCCTGATGCTGTGAACAGTCCAAATGTAGCCTGGTAGCGCAATCCGTAGTTCAAAGTGAAATGAAAGGGAGCGCGCCAGGAGTCTTCCGCATACATGGCAAGACGCTGTACGTTCTGCGCAAAGTTGCCGTCACTTGCCGGGGTGTAGGTGCAGGTGATGCCGGACTCGGCGCTGGGCTCGGGATTGCACTGAGCCGAAGGAGCGACGTCGTAGAAGGGCAGAGGAGAGGTGATGCCACCGCAGTCCGGTCCGGGCTGTCCTAGGTAGCAGTCGGGGTTGAATGGATATTGGACAATCTGTTCGGCGTTCGAGGCGAACGCACCGCTCAGGACAGGTTCATGGATGAAATCGATACCGAATTTGAGAGCATGGCTGCCGAGGACGTGGCTCAGGTCGTAGCGGGCCTGGTACTTATCTTGATTCCGCAGGTCTGGAAAGAACGTGACCGGAGTTGCGAACTGATTGTCTCCAAAGGTCTCGAAGCCAGAGACGGTGAGGGCGGTAGAGCTGAAGGGGAAGGCCAGAGCGAAGCCAAGGTTGGAGTTGCGTGTCTGGGTAAGATGCAGAAGACTCGCGGCCAGGACTAGATTGCCAACCCAGGTGGGCTTGATGGCATAGGAGTTACTCAGCACCACATTCCAGTAGTTGTTGTGCGTCAGCAAACCGGTGGAAGGGAGAGTTCCTTGCTCGACCAGATCGTTGTGTGTGGTGTAAGAGTCTTCGGAGGTGCGAAGGAACCAGTGCGACCGGTCCGATTGAGCCCAGTCGAAACGCAGGGAACCCAGAGAGTCGCGGAATGGAATGGGAACGTTGGGAGGAGTTGCAATGGAAGAAACACCGGAGATGAGGCCCTGTGAAGCAATCTGGCTGAGAGCGATGAACTGGCCCATGCTTGCGGGGCTATAGGCGATGCTTGCGTTTTCGTGCACGTACTCGAAGGAGGTGAAGAACCAGAGCCTGTTTTGGGCGATGGGGCCCCCAAGAGTGGCAACATAGTTTTGCCGGGAGAATGGCTGCTTGGGGTTGTGGACGCAGGCGCCATTGGCGCAGGTCACAGCAGGATTCTCGATGGGAAAGCGGGCATTGAGCGCTGCTGCCCGTTCAAAGAATGCCGCGTCGCCGTGCCAGCTGTTGGTGCCACGCTTGGTGGTGATGACGACGGAGCCAGCGGTTGTCCAGCCGGTATCTGCGTCTTCATTGGAGGTTCGGACGGCGAATTCCTGAATTGCATCGGGCGAGAAGTTTTGCAGGAAGCCGCCGATCCAGTCATCCGAGTCGTCGGCCCCATCCACGGAGAGCGCGTTATTCAGGCCGGAGCTGCCACCTGTGGAGACGGCGGTGATGCGCGCCTTGGTTGGGTCCGAAGGCTCGACCGGCTCTGTGCCGGGTACGAGATAGGCGATATCGGCGAAGCTGCGGTCGGGCAGGGGCATGGTCTGGAGATCGCTGCTGCCAACGATGCCGCCCCGGACTGCGCTGGTGGTGTTGACGGGGGCCTCGGTGATGGAAGAGGGGCCTCCCTGCACGTTGACCGTTTCGCTGCTGCCCTCTGGCTTGAGCGTAATCCTGACGTCCTGCACAGTGCTTACCGCGACGTCCACGGCGGCGGTAGCCTGGGCGAAGGCCTGGGCCGTGACGACGACCTGGTAATGACCTGGGAGAAGGCCGTCGATGCGGAAGTTGCCACGGCGGTCTGTGATGGCGCTGCGGCTGATGGAGGATCCGAGGGCGCGAACCACAACCCGGGCGCCAATCACGCGCGCCGCGGTAGCATCCTGAACTTCGCCGCGTAATGCGGCATTGGAGTTCTGCGCACGCACCAGGAAAGAGAGACAAGAAATCATCAACAGGAATATCAGTACGCAGCCTGCACAGCGGAATTTACCGAATGATTGAACCTTCGAACAGGACATTTCCATTCCATCAAGATCTCTCCCAATTCTCTAACCGCTGAGACGGGAGGTCCTTACTCTTGAAACAGAGCTTGCTTCGGCTGTATGGCCCCGGCTATCGCGCCTAAGCATTCAGTAGTCATACGCGAAACAGTTCCGCGCCGGAGGTCAGGCGGTTATCAGAAATGGGAGCGAGGTCCCACACCGTCATCGAGCGCAGTTGCGCTGAGCCGCCCTCTGCAAACAGCCCGATGCCCAGACTAGCAGGGCTCAGAGGGTAGACACGATCCGAGAGAGAAGCACGGCCATTGGCGAACGTCTCCAGCACGGATGCGTCGACGAAGACGCGCAGCCGCAGTGGCTCGGTCCCCAGCTTCAGAGCTCCTTGCGTAACGCCGCGGTTGGCGAAGATGCGTGAGGGGGTAGCTGTCTCGGGATCCTTGCTGGAGTGGGTTGTATCGGAGAAGAGCATCTGCGTCTCCCTGTCGTAGCCGATGAGCGTATGTTCGGATCCATCGGCCGTAGAGCGGACCCGCAATCCGCATTGCTTTGCGTCACTGGGATCGATCTCCGCTTTGATTTCGACGCAGTCCCCGGAGATGCCCTTCAAGAGCAGGGGGCTGGATGCGTCGATCTTTTGCGGAGCCACGTTGCGCGCCCGCCGACGCAGCACCCTCAACTCATCAACAGGATTCATCCCCAACATTCCGTCGCTTCGCAGGGTCAGGTGTTTGGGAAGGGACATGACGCCAGCCCATCCGGCCTCGACCTGCGCCTTCATGCTGCGTTTCTCGTGCAGCCATGCCCACCAGATGCGCCTTCCCTGGTCATCTTCCATCGTCTTTTGCGCGTAGGCTGCGGTTCCGAAGTCGATCCGGCCCTCATTTTTCCGGTGGAAAAAGTGATTGGAGTAGCTGCCGGTGAGGTACGAGTTCCCTGCTGCAACGAGCAGGATCGGTTGTCCCTGGAGGATGAAGAAGTCAGGGCACTCCCACATGGAGCGAAACGCCATCGCCGGCCCATGCGCGTTGGGGTTCGGCCTGGCCACTGCCAAGGGGTGCAGGTATTTCCAACTGCGGAGATTTTTGGAGGTGTAAAGCAGAGCCATTCCACCTTTGCCGAGTTCTCCGCAGCCGATGGTCATATACCAGTCAGCGCCTTCTCGCCATACGCAGGGGTCGCGCCATCCTACGGCCTTGATGCCCTCAGGCGGCGCGGCCAGCACGGGATCCTGCGGAACCTTGTTCCACTTGAGCAGGTCGAGATCGTTGGGATCGGCAGCAACAGCCACCATCTGCCGTTCGGGGACGAACCCCGCTGCGCGTGCGGCACGCTCCGACTCCTGCGACCATGTAGCGCCCGTGTACACGATGGTGGGGACACCGTTGTAAACCACGGCGGAGCCGGTCCAGCAGCCGTCCTTATCGGGCCCTCCTGGAGTGGGCGCCAATGCAATGCCGAGATTTTTCCAGTGGACCATGTCCGTGGATACCGCATGCCCCCAGTACTTGGTAGCTGAGTTCGAGATGACGCCAGCGTACTGGTAGAACATGTGGTAACGGCCTTTCCAGTAGAGAGGGCCGTTGGGATCGTTCATCCAGTTGGCCGGAGGCATCAGGTGATATTGCGGACGGTGCCGGTCGTGCGCCAGGCGATTGCTGGAGTTCTGGCCGAAGAGGGCATGGGAGGATGCGGCCAAGGTAGCAGCGGCGATGAAGTCGCGGCGGGTGATGCATTTTGAAGCCTCGATTGAGCTTGAAGCGGTGCTGTATCCCCCGGGCAAAACTCCAGTTTGGATGTCTCGATATTTCATGTGACCTCATTCGCGATGCTCGGGGTTGAGGGAGGCGCGAAGCGCTGCACTTTGCACCATCCAGGATTCAGGCGGCCAGTGCCTTGGCAACCGATTGAGGGGATGCCTGCACGCTGGGCGACTGCCGTCAGTGCTAGGCGCTCGCCCGCATCAGGTGTCGAGCGGGGCGCAATGGTGAACCTCCGACGGTATGCAAAGGCGGGGCCCGCCGGCTATTTCATGTCCTTACGTTTGATCGTCCAGGCCGGATCTTTGCAGAGCGTGCAGTCTGGACCCACGAAATTGGTGCTGGCTTTGCGGCTTCCCCTCAACTGCCACTGCAGCCATTCGACTGCGACCTGTGCGAACTTTCCTCCATAAGGCTGCCGGATAGTGCCGCCGTGGCCCACGCCATTCAGGTTGGCATCGAAGAGCGGAATGCCATGAATATCTCGAAAATCCGCCTCTGAATTGTTGTAGGCAATATCGGTTTTACCGCCGATGATGTAGATCACCGGCGTGTGGAGCTTCTTCAACGTGTCAACGTTGCCAGGTAGAACCATGGGCAACGCCGGTCCGCGCCCATTCTGAGCACCAGGCATTTTGGGTAGGCTATCCATGTTGCGAATGATTCCGCTGTTCATGATCACCGCAGTCTTCACGCGCCGGTCAGCCGCGGCTACCAGCGCCTCGAGACCGCCGCACGATTGTCCGCCGACCGCCATCGCATTCGTGTCGATCTTGCCGTAATAAAGGCTCTTGGGCTGGCTGTTTTGCGCCCCCACCCAGTCCAGCGTCTGCAACAGCTCGCTGGATTTGGTCTGTTCGTGCATCCAGGCTGGCATCTTCCGTGGATTCGGCGGTTGTGGCGGCCTGCCCGGACCTCCCTCGGGACGAAAGTCGGGCCGGATTGGACCATTGGCCACAACCAGGTAGCCGTAGGAGGCGATCTCCGCAAGATACTCCTGCATGGAATTGCCGGCATTGAGGCAGCCACCGTTTCCCCATGCCAGAACCGGTAATCTCCCCTTCACATCCGCCAGATGAATCGGGCGGTAGACCGTGTGGCTGGGAAGCGAGGCATCCATCTCCTCGACCACCTTATAAGGACCGTTGGTTTGGAAGGCAGGCTCGGTAATCCTCAGGGAGCCATTCTTCTGTGCGGGTGCCTGTGCGTAAAGCTGGGCCGCAAAAATCGAGATAGCGACAACAAATGCTGGAAACCGCCTCATATCGAGCCCCCCTTCCCAATGTTCCATTCCGCGGAGGTCCCAGAATCCTGCTACTGAGACCATTTTGAGGGCGGCGCGAAGCACTGCGTTTTGCGCCACCCGAGATTCAACCGGCTCTTGCCTTGGCAACTGATGGAGGAAGCCCATAAGCCAGGCTATTTGTAGTCAGCGATAGGCACTCGCCCATACCAGGTACCGCGGAAGCCGGCACGATCGTCGAACCAGGACATGTGGACAAAGTCGGGGCCGACAGCTACGCTGATGAAGTCGCTTCCGAGGTTGGACATGCTGCGCCGGAGCGAGACGCCTGGCGATACCGCTGTGCTCACTTTGTAGGCAGTGCTGAACGTCTTGCCGCCGTCGTGCGAGAGCGCCGAATAGATCTCGAACTGTTGCGGCAAATCATGGAAGACGCGCGGCTGGGTCCATTGGGAAGGCGGCCCCTTGTCACCCGCGGGCTGCCGCGGATACGGATGCGGGTCCGGATAGAGCGCCCGCCAGGCGAGCGCCAGAACTCCTTTGGGGCTGTAGCCCGCAGTCAGCATGGCGACGGTGGTTCCCGAAGGCCCCTGGATGCTCGGCGAGTGTGTCCAGGTCTTGCCGGCGTCCTGGGTCAAGTAAGCATCGACAGAATTGCCCGCCGCATAGAAGACAGAAAATTCACCTTTTCTGGTTGGATTAGCGGCTACGATCATGCCGCCAGGTCCGAAGCCGGCGCGCTTCGGCGCAGGGGAAGGAATCAGGTGCCGGTCAAAGCTCTTGCCCTGATCGGTGCTGGCGCCGAAGACGCGGCAGGGGCATTGGACGTTGAGCGAAGCGGGCGCGCTGGTGGCGATGTAGGCGGTCCCCATGATGCCGTTTGCCACATCGTAGCCAGGACCGAATCCGGGCCACTGCGGGGAATCGACTGCGTAAACCATGCCCCACGTGCGTCCACGGTCTTTCGATACACGGAAGGTTGTCTGATAGTGTGGCGGATCGGAGGCCATGCTGTTGCCGTTCAGATAGATGTAGCCGGTGGAGAGATCGACCCTGATCTGCGGGCGATCACCCTGCGATCCGGTCTGTGCATAGGTGACAAATGGACCCAGAATTTCTTTAGGCATGTAGGAGTGCATGATCTGCACCGGATCGCTGAAGGTATGGCCTCCATCCGTGGACCAGATGATTGCAGAGCCTCCGTAATCTTCAGTGTCTCCGCCGGTCACCTGATTGATGGCTTCCTGATCTCCTGGATTCTCGGGAAAATGCGCTTCGCAGCCCAGGATCATGGTGCCATCCGCGGCAAACGCGGAGAAGGGATCGAGGCAGCGATAGCGATGGAAATACGCCCGCATCGGATCTTCCATGACGGTCCAGGTCAAACCGCGATCCCGTGTCCACGCAAACTCCGTAATGGTCGCCCGGGGGGTTCGCTCGAATTCGCGCTCGTTCTGTTCGAATTTGCCTTCGTTCTGGTTCTGCTGGCACATGGCGGCCACAGCAATTTCATTGGGATTGAGTGGATTGACGGAAACCTGCGATTCGCCGCACCCACGAGTGGCCGAGCCCATCAAAAGATACTGCTCCGGCACGATCTGGGTATCCGCCCTGGCGCTCGCGTTGGCTTCCTGTCCAGAGAGATAGATGGGGCCGGAATCGAAGATCTGTGCGTGGGCAATGGCGACGCCCGGCACGGAGAGCAGGAGAAAAGCCCAGATGCGAGAGAGGCCGACCGCTCGCTGGAGCGAAGGCCCGACTCGCCATGTCTGGATCTGCCGATTGTGGATTGGGAGGGCACGGATGCCGTAACTCATGATTCACCTCGTAACAGATCAATCCTTGCGGCCGCCCAGAATCTCTGAGCGGTCGGCGTATTTCAAAATCTCTCGTAATGCAGCCAGCGGTTGAAAAGATCAATCCAATTGTCGGTGGGGCGATTATGAATGGCCATACCAAACCCATGCCCGCCGGCAACAAGCGAATGAATTTCGGCCGGTTTCCTGGCGGCTCTCCAATCCATGAACAGAGAGGGGCTGGCCGCCGAGATAGGATCATCGGCAGCATTCAGAAGGAAGAGTGGTGGTGCGTCGGCAGGAACATTGATCGTACTGGCGTTGAGGGTGTTGTTTGGATTGAAGCAGCACGGGTAAATCGCACCGACGAAGTCAGGGCGGTCAGCCCCGTTATGTTCGAGAGCGGTCATCACCGCAGCCCAGCCGCCCGCCGAGAAACCTATAATTCCGATCTTATTCGCATCGATATGCCATTCCGCTGCGTGTGAGCGCACAGTCTCAAGGGCCTTCAAAGAATCGGTGACCGACATGTGGACCACCGGGTTATCCATGCGGGGAATGCCGGGAGGAGGTCCAGAGCGCGGCCCGGGATGGCGCAGCGCCTGCGTCAGCTTCTTTTGGGCTTGTGCGTATTGTTCATCGGTCCCGGTGTCCACGAGCCGGTATTTCAGAACAAACGCTGCTATCCCGTGTGCTTGCAGCCACTCGCCTACCTTGGTCCCCTCGTTTTCCCAGGCAAGATGGGTGAATGCTCCTCCGGGGGCGACGATCACAGCCGTACCGCTCGCCTCCGCAACGGGTGGAAGGTAGAGCGTGATGCTCGGCTTGGTGACGTTGCGGATTTCTTTCCAGGGGCCGAACATGTACTCGGTTTCCTTTTGGGTCCAATGTTCAGCACCGGGGGCGCCATTAGGCCAAAGGAAAACAACTTTGTTTTGAGCGTGAACCGTGGCGGTAACGGTCATCAGGAAAGCGAACACCGCCACAGCGGAACGGAAGCGAGTTACTGATGGATGGCTCATGTGGTTGCCTCGTTGACGAATCTTCCTCAAGCTGTTGCGGCTTCCTGGCAACTGGCAGGAAGCGACGAGGAATACCTGCTTATGGCCGCTGCCCACCCTGGAGCGCTTGCGCTATGCCAGCCTCTGCAAGCGGCGCCATGATGGCGAAGCCCTTGGGATTGGGGTGCACGCCATCGGGGCTGAGGTCGGAGCGCAGGCCGCCGTCCTTATCGACCATTGCGTCGTAATAGTCCACGTAAGGGAAGCCGCGGCGCGCTGCATACGCGCGAATCCACTGATTCAGTTCAACGATTTTGGCGGAGGGATCGATTCCAGGATGCCACCAGAAGGACTTGGCGGGCAATACCGAGCACAGAACAACACGGATGCCGTTGGCGGTGGCAAGGTCGCTCATGGACTGGAGATTGGACTCGGTATCTTGCAGACGCATCGGTCCGGTATTTTCCGCAAGATCGTTGGTTCCGGCGAGGATGACGACAACCTTAGGCTTCAGATCAATCACGTCCTGGCGGAATCGCACCAGCATCTGGGGTGAGGTCTGGCCGGAGATGCCACGGTTGATATACGGTTTGCCGGGGAAGAAGGGCGCGGGCTCCGGCATGGACGGATTCAGGCGCTTGCCCCAGATTTCGGTGATGGAGTCGCCCATAAATACAACTCTGGTTTCGTTCGCAGCGGGAGGGGGTAACGCTGCGTCCGCGGCCTGGTACTTCTTCAGATCAGCCCAGTCCGTGCGCATCTGTTCATCATGTGCTTGTTGGGCGCGCGCGATCTGCTCGGGAGTCATCCGGGGAAGGCCGGGCGTCCGGGCAGGAGTGGTGGTTTGACTGAGCAGGTGAGGCGCACCCAAAACAGTTGCGCACACTGCGACTGCCAGGGCGGTGAGCGCTCGGTTTGCGTTCTTCATCGTCATCCTCTCTTTCGAGGGCAGTGATTCCATGATGAAAAGCCAAGGCCGGGGGATCTTCCCCCGGCCTGGAATGGTATGGACTACTTGTAGGCGCTTAAGGGCACTTTGCCGAACCATGTCCCTTCGAAGCCGGAGCGGTTATCGCCCCAGACCGCATAAAGATAGTCGGCGTCGATATCGAGCGACGAGAGATCGTCGCCAAACATGAAGTTACCGCGGATCCGGTTATAAGTCGGCGAGACCTCATGGCTCACGCGCACCGTCTTGAAGCTACGCGCGTGATCGAGCGAGACGGCGGACCAGAGATCGAAGCTCCCGCCTGGATACATTGCTTTCCAGATGAACCCGAGATTCCCCTGGGGCGAATACTTCATGGCGACGTGACCAACGTAGTCGCCCGAAGGCAATTGAGCCACGGTGACCGGCGGCTGCCAGTTTTTGCCGCCATCTTCGGTCAGCGAGAGCATGATCCGTCCACCCTTGATCTGTGCGACTGCATATCTACCTTCCTTGGTGGGATCGGCGGAGACCAGCACTCTGGTTCTACGGAACATGAATCCCATTCCGGGGGCGGCTGCGGCGGAGTCGTCCTTGGGTAACTGGGGAAGAACGGTGTAGTGGAAGGTCTTTCCGTCGTTCTCGCTCAACCCGAGAACTGTGCAGGGGCATTTTGCGGCATCCGGACCAGGGACCTTGGATGCGCTGTAAGCCACCACCAGATGACCAAATGCGGCGCTGAAACCGCCGACGCCGGCGAAGGCGCCGCCCGGATATTCGTCATTGTCCATCGGATAGATCACACCCCAGGTGCGGCCATCGTCGTGAGAGGCGCGGATGAAGGTGCGGCTCCGCGCCTCGCTGGAGGGCGGATAGCCTTCATATCCCTTGCTGGGAATGTTTGGATTCTCTGGCGCACGCTTCACTGTCTTGGGATCAACGGTCCATGCCAGCCCGCTTCCGCTCACGTAAATGGTGCCGGTGGAGGCGTCGGCGATAAAGACGGGCCGATCCCAGGGAGAGGCCTGTTCGAGAACCGGGTGCACCGTGGGCGCATAGAGCGAGGGCGAGAGGGCGGGATGTACCCAGACCGGATGACTCCAGGTTCTGCCATGATCTTTGGACCACTCGATGGCAGATCCGCCGTGATAAAAGTGGGCCTCGCCGTTGGGCGCATAGCCCTGGGCGTAATCGGCAGCACCGCGGTTCAAATAGGCAAGGCAGCCCATGTACAGTGTCCCGTCGGGCCCGGCGCCCGCGAAGGAATCGCTGCAGCGATTCTTGTCAAAGATCTGTCGCAAGTCGTCCTGGCTGAAGGTCCAGGTGTTGCCGCCGTCGTGCGAGACGGCGATATCCGTGCGCGAGCCGTCGGGTGTGGAGAGTTCCTTGATGCGCAAGGCGGTGCGGGCTGGCGTGATCTGGAAAGGCGGTCCGGTGCGCGGCAGCGGCACTTCGCCATCGGGCAAACGGTTCAGCGTCGCCATCGCGACCACAATGATGTTCTTGGGATCCTTGGGGTTGACGAAGACCCATGGCTCACCCGCTCCACGATTGGGGCTCCCCAGCAGGAGGTACTCTTCGGATTGCGGGGCCGGCGGTTTCTGTGCAGTTAGGAAAGGGGCTGAAAAGGCAACACCGCAAGCGCTCACAACGGTCCAGCGAAATAAATTCTTTAACATGGGTCCTCCTTCAAGTCTGTGACTCCTGCCTACCACAGCGGCTGCATGCAAGCCGGTGCAGGCCTCTCCGCCAGATGAACTCACGTGTCCGTGGCAGGAATGAGTTCCACGGCGTCCTTGTATTTCAGCCGTCGCGGTTTTCACCTATGCGATCACGCCGCGTTGCCGCGGTAGCGCAGGCTGCTTGCTCTTATGCGCTCACCTTGGTATTGCCGGGACTGCCAAGATTCAAAATCTCCTCCAGGCGATCCCGGGATATAACCGGCGTGGCGCCCACTTGCGTTGCCACCCATGACGCAAAGCTGTTGGCGGCATCGCTCATCTGTTCCAGCGGCCGCCCCTGCATCCAATAATGGGCCACACAGGCGGTAAAGGCATCTCCGGCGCCGATGGCGTCCGCAACCTGAACGCGCAACCCGGCATGCCGAACGGCTTTCGTTGCAGAGACGAGAAGGCTGCCACGCGCGCCTTTGGTTACGCAAACCAGGTCCAGATCAAACTTGTGGCGCAGGTTGGTTGCCAACTCTTCTTCACTCGCGCCCTTGATGTCGAGCAGAGCCGACACCTGAATCAATTCGGCATCGTTCAGTTTGAGGACGTTAGCAATTTGGAATGACCGGCGCAGCGTCTCCGCGGTGTAGAACGGTTCGCGCAGGTTTGCATCGCAAATACGAAGAGTGCCGGCCGGCGCGCTCATAAGAAAGCGTTCGATGGTCGCGGCGGAAGTTGGTGAGCGCTGCGCGAGAGATCCAAAGCATATGGCGTTGGCGCGGACGGAGAGCTCTTGCCATGCCGGAGTCCAGTCGAGGTAATCCCAGGCGACCGCATCCTCGATCGAAAATTGTGGCTGGCCCCCGGCATCGAGCCGGACAATGGCTGTGCCAGTCTTGTGCAGGGCATCCTGCTGTAGAAAACCAGCGTCCATTCCACGTTCCTGAATGACCCGCCGCGCTTCCCATCCCAGTTGATCGTCTCCGATCCGACTGGCGATGATGCCCTCATTTCCCAGTACCTGGGCCATGTAAGCAAAATTTGCGGGAGCGCCGCCCAAAACCTTCCCTGAAGGTAGAAGGTCCCAAAGAAGCTCACCCAACCCGACCATTACCGGATGCGTGCTCATTCCTCTGTCACCGTTTGCAGCTCAATGGATATCGGAGTTGGAATCTCAATTTGTTCTAACCGGTGCTTTAGGTCAAATCCCATGATCTTTTCAGGCACCGCAGGACTTACTCCTCAACGGAAAGCAAGGTCTATGCAATCAGGTGCTCAATATACGTCGAGCCAAGATTGCACCAGGGCTTCTGCCGGGCAGCGCAATTGTCGTTGGAAAGCGAAACTCGGTGGGCATATGCAAAGAATCCAGCCCTCTCTGCCAATTCAGCAAACGCGGGCGCGCGACGCCGAATCCGGAATGTACCTACACAACAGCCTGACAATCGAACTAATTGCTAAATCTGAAAACATTCGAAAGCAAATTCGCCAATCGCCTGCTTTCGTCCGCAGAACACTTCCATTCTCGTTACCCTGCCGTTCCTTGTCTGCCGTTGCCCCATTCCATCTCAGATATCCGCTCAAGGGAGGAGGGGTTTTGTGAGCATAATCAGCCTCATCTCACGGTCAAAAGTAATACTCCACAGTTGCCCTTAAAGACCACTTTACGTGTTGTGAACGCGGCACTGTCAAGCGATAAGCTAGGCAAATCAGGAAAAGTTGCCTATACGTTCCGCAGCTCTCGAAAGTCTACGGGCCGCGTTGTGAGTGCTGAAAGAAATGGAACCGGCGCAGTCGCAGACAAGTTTTACCGGAGGCGCGCTTTCTTGGCTGCGCGCGGAAAGCGAAGCTCGAAGAACGCACTCCCTTTCGTCATCGTTGCTGCCGGGCGGGCGCCTTGGATTCGAAACCAGGGCGCCCGTGCTAGCGGGGAGCCGCGCCTAGGCAAGTGTGCAGTGCAGTCGATGTCTATTGGATCGTCTGGCGCTGATTCAGAACGATCGCGGTTTCCTGGGTCATCTCCAGAATCGTGTCTTTGATGCTTTCCCGCCCGATTCCACTCAGCTTGAATCCGCCGAAGGGAACGTTGCCCGGCCGGAACGAGCCGGCGCCGTTGACGACGACTCCTCCCACCTGAAGGCGGTGTGCTACCCCGAGTGCGTTGTGAATGTTCTCGGAGAAGACACTTGCCTGGAGGCCATAGGGCGCGGCATTTGCGGCTTCGATCGCAGCAGACAGGCTCTTGAATGGCTCAATAGGCGCAACCGGTCCGAAGACCTCGTCGGAGATGCAAGGCATCTCTTCGCTGACGTTGGTCAGTACAGTGGGTGCATAGAAGTTCTTGCCTACGCGCTTTCCTCCCGCCACGCAGTTCGCTCCCATTTCAATGCACTTGAGTACTTCGCTATGGACCCGCTCTGCCGCTCTTTCACTGATGAGCGGACCCAAGTCGGTCCTGTCGTCGAGTGGGTCGCCCATGTGGATCGTTTCGACCTTCTTGAGCAACAGCGCAAGAAATTCGTTGTACACCGGCTCGGCGACCATGATGCGCTTGACAGCACAACAGATCTGGCCGGCGCCGTTGGTCAGGCGGCCTTGGACCACGGCATCGGCCGCCGCAGCCAAGTTGGCATCTTCCAGAACGAGCATGACATCCACGCCACCCAACTCATAGGCAGTCTTCTTAAGATGAGGAGCTGTCGCTTTCGCAATGCTTCGCGCCGAATGGAGGCCGCCGGTGAAGCTGACCATGGCGACTTCAGGATGGGTTAAGAGGAGATCGCCCATCTCGTGCGGATAGCCGGTGAGCAATTGCAGGCCGCGAGGCGGCAGGCCCGCTTCGACAAGGATTTTCCCCAGTTCGAAGACGGTCAGCGGACATTGTTCGGGAAGCTTGGCAATCACCGCGTTTCCTGCGGCGAGCGCGCCCGGAACTTTATGTGCGAACAACTCCGCCGGATAATTGAAAGGAATGATGCCCACAATCAGCCCCAGCGGCTGGCGGATCGTGTAGGCGATCATGTGTTCCAGACCGGCCACTGCATCCATGGGAATCGTCTCGCCGTGAATGCGCTTTGCCTCTTCAGAGAAGTCCAGAAACAAGCGCTGTGTGGCGGTCATTTCTGCCCGGCACTGGCGAATGGTCTTGCCGTTTTCGCGGCATAGCATGCGGCTCAGTTCCTCGTGGCGCGCGGCAATCGTCTCCGATGCCTTGCGCAGAATTTCGCTTCTCCGGTGGGCCGGCAAATTGCGCATTTCGCGTCGACCTACCAGGCCTTCTTCGATTGCCCTTTCTACATCTTCGATTCCGGCACGGCGAACCGTATCGATAAGCTCTCCTGTTGCCGGATTTCTTACCTCGAGAGTCATTTGCGCGGCCTCTGCCACGGGTGCATTCATAGTAGACATGTGCAAGATCCTGCCTTTCTGCTGGGAGGGGATTCGTCCCGGGTTGATCTGTAAGAGTGCGATTTAGCCGTGGGCCACTGCCATGGCCTCCTGCTTGTCCTCTTCCTTGCGGAGGAGGTTACGAGAGACGAGGAAGATTGCGGTGATGATGCAGGAGAGAATCGGCAGCAACAGGAGACCGCGGCGGATTCCTGAGGCATTGGCACCGGAGAGCCAGCCAATCACCGGTGAGCTCAGCATGAAACCGCTGAATCCGCAGGTGATCGCGAAGCCGATTGCCGTTCCAGATTGCTTTTTGAAGAGCTTTCCTACAATCGCGATGGTGGTGGGGAATACCGGAGCCATTGCCATGCCGGTGAAAAATACGACGGTTCCCGTCATCCATGCCGACATGGGATAGAGAACCAAATAGGTGGTGCAGATCATCGCGATCGAGCAAGCCGTCGCAACGACGAAGGGAGGGACGCGCCAGAGCACGCTCGTGGCCACCACGCGGCCGACCAACAACCCACAGGCGAAGCCAAGGGACAGGATGTTGAGAGCCATCGTGCTCGACATTCCGGTGCTGATGAGATATTTCGGCAGCCAATTCCAGATGCCGAATTCGCAGGCGGTGTAGAGCAAGGTTATGGCGGACAAAATATAGAGTGCGGAATGTGTGAAGACGGTGTGTCCTGCCTCTGCCTCCCGTGACCCGGTAGTTCGGGACTGTGGGATGGGCGTGAAGATCACCACTGCCAGAACTGCCAGGGAAGCGGCCGCACCGAAGAGCGCCGTGTGGCTCGCGTTTGCGGCAAGCAGGTTCCCCGCAACAAACGGGGTGATGAGCCCGCCCAGGCCGGAAAATACGTTGAGAAAATTAAGCGCTGCGGCGCGGCGCTTGTCGCTCACATCGCTGGTGATCGCATTTGCGCCCACGATGACGATACTGCCGCCGCAGCCGAGAATGAACATCGCGAGCGCCACCAGCGACATGCTCGTGGGATGAAGCAGCATCATGAGGCCCGCGATTGTCGCGCAGAGGCCCAGAATCACACCCAGCTTCTTGCCTTTACGGTCCATGAGCGCGCCGGAGAGAACCGACATGCCCGCCAGCCCCAGCCCTTGCGCCAGGCCGATATATCCAATGTCCGCGTTGGTAAGGTGCAGGGAATCGGCCAGTCCAGGGATGATCGTCCCCAGGAGGGAGGACAGCAGACCGTAGACGAAGATGACGAGGCACGAGACAAAGATCAACATGATGGATCTGCCGTCCTATTTCTTACGAACACCCAGCGGATAGGTACTGCCGGACCAGTTGCTCCTTAAGTTCACGTGCATGCGCCGGTGAGTTCTGGTGCGCTGCGTTGATCGGGAGCCTTTCAGTGTGCAGCCGGACGAAGCTCTGTCTCCGTCCAACAACGACTCATGCCAGCCTATGATCATGGGTCCGACACTGCGGGTCAAGCCCCGGAACGATGGCTATTCCATGAAATATGGCTGTACGGCCACGCAAGTGCGACTAAGATCTCGTGAATTATCTGCTACTTACCTTGGCGGTCGATGGCGAACTGCCTGGCAATCACGGCAAATCATCGCACTTAGAAAGTTCCATAGGCATCAGGCGCATTCTGCGAATGCGGAGTTAATATGCTCGGAGATGTAACTCAGCCATTGGACATCCAAATGCCCCGAGAGCTTCCATGCCTTCCAGCTGGAATGCGGATCTGACCCGTTCAAAGTGCACGAAGAAGAGGCAAGATGAAGCGGCGGTTCCTGAGTTGCGGGATAGGGGTGGTAATCCTGGCGGCGTCCTGTTCCTGGGGGCAGCAGGCGATGTCCTGTGCGAAGCTGATGAGCTTCAAGGCTCCGGACGTGGAGATTACCAAGGCAGTTGCCATCCCCGCGGGCAGCGTAGCGCCAACGCCTCCGGGGGTGCCGGTGGGTGGGCCGCTTCCTGCTTACTGCCGTGTAGAGGGCATCATTGGCAAGCGGGTGGGAGTGGGGGGAGAAGAGTTCGGCATCCGCTTTGCACTGGCCATGCCTGACCAATGGAATGGTGATTTTCTGATGCAGGGCGGGGGCGGCAGTAACGGAGTGGTGCTGCCGCCGACCGGCTATATTGCCTCAGGGACTGAGCCGGCTCTGACGCGTGGTTACGCAGTGCTCAGCAATGACACCGGGCATCAGGCGCACAGACGCGGGTTCGACTTCAGCTTTCAAAAGGACCAGCAGGCCTATCTTGATTTTGCCTACCAGGCGAACGCCCGTGCGGCAGGAGTGGCGAAGAGAATCATCGCGCAGCGCTATGGAAGACCGGCCGCCTATTCCTACTTTGCCGGATGTTCGACAGGCGGTCGGGAAGGCATGATCCTCTCTCAGCGTTTTCCCACGGTTTTTAACGGGATCATCGTGGGCGATCCGGCGATGCGCACCGGGTTTTCGAATCTTGCGATTGGCAAATGGATCCCGGCGGCATACAACCAGGTCGCGCCCAAGGACGAACACGGCAAGCCGCTGATCGCAGAGGCAATTACCGACAGCGATCGCAAGCTCATTCTGAGTGCGTTGATGAAGCAGTGTGACGCGCTGGATGGGCTGGCGGACGGCATGATCTTCAATCCGCTGGCCTGTCATTTCGATCCGGAAGAGCTGGCATGTAAGCCGGGGCAAACCGCTTCCTGCCTGCCTCCCGCCAAGGCTGCGGCTATTCACAAGGCCTTTGCCGGACCGAAGACCTCAGAAGGGATCCAGGTTTATCCAGGATTTCTTTACGATTCCGGCATCGCCAATCCCGGTCCGATTCGCGGCCTGCTGGTTCCGGGCCCTGGGCTCTTTGGGCCGGCGCCTACGCTCATGCACGTGGACGTAGAGGCGGATGCGCTCAAGGCATCGCAGCCGCTTACGGATTCTACCTACACGAATCTCACAACCTTCGAGCAGCATGGAGGAAAGTTGATCTTCTTTCATGGCGACAGCG
Source organism: Acidobacteriaceae bacterium (assembly GCA_027449545.1). Lineage (GTDB taxonomy): Bacteria > Acidobacteriota > Terriglobia > Terriglobales > Acidobacteriaceae > Telmatobacter. The sequence continues at coordinate 44,747 of DAIDLI010000122.1, forward strand.
ATCCCTGGTTTTCGCCGCTCGATACCCTCAACTACTACAAGGAGATGGCGGCGGACAATGGCGGTCTCGACGCCGTCTCCAAGTGGAGCCAGTTTTATCTGGTTCCGGGCATGAGCCACTGCGCGGGAGGACCATCGCTCGACGAGTTCGATCTGGTGGACGCGCTCGCGCAATGGGTGGAGAAGGGCACCGCGCCACAGTCGGTGGTTTCTACAGGACGGGCTTTCCCTGGGCGGAGCAGACCGCTATGCCCCTATCCGGAACATGCGCAATACACGGGCCACGGCGACATACAACTTGCTTCCAGCTTTGAATGCGTTCCGTAATCAGCGGTGATCGCCAACGCAGGCGATCGTCCGAGTCGCAATGCCCTCGACGCCTCGTCCGAGAGGCATCCCGGGCCGGCTCTGTTCTTTGCAGAGTCGCTAGATCGCCACAGAAGGGGAGGATCGGAATGAGAAGAACGGATCTGAATCGACGCGAGCTCTTGCTGGGCGGCGGCATCATGACCGCCGGAGCGTTTCTTCCAGCAACGGCCGCTGCATTGGGCGGAAATTCAGCAAGCGCCTATCCTGATCGCGCCCCATCCAGTGGCGATCCCATTGCCATCGGCAAAGAGATTGCGATTGTCGAAACCCGGTATGGCAAGGTCGCGGGATATACCGACCGTGGTGTGCTCGCGTTCAAAGGGATTCCCTACGGGGCGACCACGGCCGGCGCGGGACGTTTCAAAGCCCCGAAACCGCCGGCCGCTTGGACCGGAGTACGCAGCAGCCGGCACTTCGGGCCTGAATCGCCGCAGGCCTACCGAGCGATCTGGGAAAACGATGAGGAGGGCTTTCTCTTCCAGTGGGATTACGGCCGCCAGAGCGAGGATTGCTTGCGGCTGAATGTCTGGAGTCCCTCGACGGAAGGCACGCACCGTCCGGTGCTCGTCTACCTGCATGGCGGCGGCTACTCGGTAGGGTCCAGCTCGGAACTGAAGATGTTCGACGGCGTCCATCTCGCCAGGCGTGGCGATGTCGTGCTGGTTACGATCAATCACCGGCTGAACGTGGTTGGCTATTTCGACTTATCGGCTTACGGTGACGAATTTGCCGAGTCGGGCAATGCGGGAACGCTCGATACGGTTCTAGCTCTGCAATGGGTCCATGACAACATTGCCCAGTTTGGAGGCGACCCGGGGAACGTGATGATCTTCGGGCAGTCGGGCGGTGGCGGAAAGGTGTGCACCCTGATGGCCACGCCGGCCGCGCGCGGACTCTTTCACAAGGCCGCCGTGGAAAGCGGTGCGACCATTCGGATCGGAACTCAAGATCGCAGCCGCGAACTGGCCGAGCGCACCTTAAAGCGCCTGGGGATTGCTCCCAGCGAGGTACGCACGCTCCAGCAGATGCCTTATGCGCAATTGGAGGCCGCAGCGAGCGCAGTAATTGCCGAAGCGCGGCCGAAGGGCCCGTTCGATATGAGGCATCTGAACCGGTACCTGGGTTACGTGCCGGTGGTGGATGGGAAGGTGGTCACCCAGCAGCCATTCGATCCGGCTGCGCCGGCCAGCGCTGCTCCGATTCCGCTTCTGATTGGCAACACGCTGAACGAGATGACGAATGGCATCAATCATCCGGACGCGTTTGAGATGACCGAGGCGCAGTTGCAGGAGAAAGCCAACCAGAGCTTCAATGGGCATGGCACGGAGGTGATCGCCAGCTATCGCGAGCTATATTCCAATGCCAATCCGTTTCAGCTATGGTCCATCCTCAATACGTCGCGGATGCGCAGCTCAAGCCTGACGCTGGCGGAAACCAAGGCCAAGCAGCCGGCACCTGTCTATGTCTACCAGTTTGCCTGGCAGACGCCCGTTCTCGACGGCCGTCCCATGGCTTTCCATTGCGCCGAGCTTCCCTTTGTGTTCGATAATCCTGACCTCTGTGAACACATGACCGGCGGAGGAGAAGCAGCGCATGTGCTGGCGGGCAAGGTCAGCCAGGCATGGATCCATTTTGCTCGCTCCGGCGATCCGAATCACTCCGGAATTCCACACTGGAATCGCTTCGATACGAGCACCAAGACAACCATGGTGTTCGACGATACCTGCGAAGCAAAGGACAACCTTGATACGAAGCAACTGAATTTGATCGAGGGCCTGTCCGTCTAGGAATGCGGGGTAAGCCGGTTCTCGCGATAGCCCCATGAGCATTATGATCTTGATCCCTGTGAGGAGATTCTCGTGAAGAAATGCGGCATCCTGCTGGCAATCCTCAACCTTGCGGCCATTCTTCTGGGTGCTGGCAGACTCCAGGCACAACAGTCGGCTGACTTCCCGCGCCAGCTTCCCCCACGGATTCGGCAGTATCTGGAACAGATAACGCCTCCTCCGACGGTTTCACTTCCGCTCTACGGGGCCGCTCCGATTCCCAATTCCAAGCCGACGCCGAATGAGGAAAAGATGACTGGCTGGGGCCAGATGATCGATGTCTCGCGGCCTGAACTGGAAGTGTTTTTACCGGCCAAGGTGAAAGCCAATGGCGCCAGCATCATCATTTTCCCAGGCGGCGGCTATGTCGGGCTTACCTGGAAGACTGAAGGGCCGTCGATGGGGCGATTCTTTCAGGACTATGGCATCGCGGCGTTCGTGGTGAAATACCGTCTCCCGAGCGAGAAAACGATGGCTGATCCGTCGCTCGGTCCCATTGAGGATGCCGAGCAGGCGATGATTCTGGTTCGCGAACATGCAAAGGAATGGCATCTTGATCCGAACCGGGTCGGAATCATCGGCTTCTCCGCCGGGGGACATCTCGCTTCAACCTTGGGAACGCATTTTGGGACGGACTATGTTGCAAACCCGGAGCACATCAACCTGCGGCCCGACTTCATGATCCTCTGCTATCCGGTTATCAGTATGGATCCAGCGATTGCGCATATGGGGTCGCGCATTGCGCTCCTCGGCCAGCATCCCACCGCTGACAAGGTGCGGCTCTTTTCCAACGAGCTTCAGGTAACCAAAGAGACGCCGCCGACGCTCCTCCTGCATGCCGCCGATGACCGGCTGGTGGACGTCGACAACAGCGTCCGGTTTTTCGAGGCGCTGCGCCACGCAGGCGTGCCGGTCGATATGACGATCTTTCGCAAAGGGGAACACGCATTCGTGCTTCTCCCCAGGGATCAGTGGCTGTCGATCGTCATTGGCTGGATTCAGGGAAATGGCTGGACGAACCAGAAGGCCAAACAGCCGAACTAGTGACTTTTGCCCCAATCCAGCGGCCCGGAGCAATTGTATAGGCAGGAATCTGATTCGCCGTCTTGACAGCGCCGGATTGAGTTCCTAGTATTCCGATTCTAAATAGGTCATCGCAAGATGGATGCAGATGGTAAGGCTTCAGGGAAGGCCAATGCCAATCTGTCACCCCGATGAAAAGCAGTGTCCCAGCAGGAACGGTAAGCGGATACGAGACTGTTGTCCAGTCGCAGACATTGCCGGCAATGAGGGTGCTGTCGGTGCGCGCACATTGAGCAGCATTGCTGTGAGTCTCTCCCGCTACATTGGGAATGCTCCGCATCATCGGTGAAGATTCTTCTCGCTTTTATTATTTCTGGTTGAATGCCAGGCTGCGATTCCTTCGGGAGGCCACCGCGTGTCGAATATTCGTTCTTTGCTCCACCCCTTGAGCTTCAGCAAAGACATCTACGAGGGTTTGGATCCGGATCTGATGCCTGCTCCTGATGACTCGCGAAAGCGGGCAGGTGAGAGTGCCGAAGATGCTGCCTTGATTCAGGCCATGCAGGGCGGTTGTGAACAATCCTTCGACCTGTTGTTTGCGCGCTACTGGAAGCTCGTGTTCTCGATTGCGTGGAAGATCCTGCGACAGCGGACAGAGTCGGAAGATGTGGTCCAGGACGTGTTTCTCGCTATTTACCAGCAGAGCGCCCAATACGACCCGTGCCGGGCTTCGGTCAGAACCTGGATCGCGCAGTTCGCGTATTACAAGGCGCTGCTGCGGCGCAGGTCGCTTCAAGTGGCTGCTGCCGCCAATCTCGACGAATTGAAGGAATTTGAAATCGGGTTGTCACGCTTCGGCCAAATGGAGGACGTGCTCGAAAGAGCTGCTTTTGTGGAGCAGTGCCTGGCAGTGGTCAATCCGCGGCAGCGCAGGCTTCTGGAACTGGTGCATTTTGATGGTTACACACTGACGGAGGCCGCCACGATCCTGAAGCAGTCGCTGCCCAATACGCGCAACCTTTACTATCGCGGCCTGAATGCGCTCAGGATCCAGATGCAAGGGCAACATCTGCCGAGCTCACGCATCCAGCCGCAGTTGAACGAGGCTTTGCCTGAACGGGGCAGCCAACCGCTCATTTTAGGACGGACCTGTCGGCCATGAATGCATCGCGCTGTTCACTCTTCAGCAATATGGGCCCTGAAAAGGTAGACGAACTGTGCTGTCTTTATGCCTTGGGCGAGCTCTCTCCCGAGGAGATCCTTCGCGTGCGGGGGCATCTTCTGGAATGCCAGCGGTGTCGCAGCCTGGTAGAAGAATTCGAGAGGATCATGCTTTTCGATATTCCTTCCGTTTCGGTGCTTCGTTCCGAGGGCACAGTTCCTGAAGATCCAGAATCGGTAGATCCAACAAAGCTCCTGGAAAGGGTTCGCGAAAAGGCCCGCTCGGTACCTGAGGAATACGATCCGGAGGCGAAGTGGAAGGCTGCTGTCGAATGCGCGCCGCCGCTGCCCCGGCCTGTACGGCGCTGGCGCGGATTGCGATTCGCGGCACTGGCAGCCGGATGGCTGATCGCTATGTTGCTGATCCCCTATCGGGGATCATTCCAGCAGAAGCAGAAAACTGCAGGCGTGCCCGAAACGCGCGCGATAGAGCAGCGCGGGCAGGCTCTTGCGGCCCGGGCGGCTGAGCTCTCCCGACGGCTGCAAGCCGCCGATGCCACCGTGAAGAGTCTCGAAGCTGAGCTTGCGCGAAGTTCGGAGCGGGGACGCATCGCCCAGTCGCAGATGGCGCGCATTCAGCTGCGCAATCAGGATTTGAATGGCAGTAACTCCGACCTGCATGCTCAACTACACCAGCAAGAGGAGCTTATTGCGCAGGAACAGGCGCAACTGCAACTGACACGCGATAGCCTGAACGCAGAGCTCGCAGCAAAGAACGCGCTCCAGGAACAGCTCGAGGACGTCAACAGCAGGCTGGATAAGCAAAGGCAGGAGGTCGCCAGGCTGGTTCGCGTCGCCGCCACTGTACCGGCTGCCTATCCCGTATCGGAAAGCAAGGTGAGCGAAGGGGAGGCGCGAGAGATCCTCGGAGCGCGGGACCTGCACATCGTGGACGTCTACGATGTAGATGATTCAGGCGCGGCCTCGCATGCTTACGGACGCATCTATTACGTCAACCATCGCGTGCTGGTCTTCTACGCCTTCGACCTTTCCGGGCTGGAAAAGAACCACAAGCTTGTGGCATTTCAAGCGTGGGGTTTCCGCCAGCCGCGTTCCTCCAAGGTTGAAAGCCTCGGCTTGTTCTATCTGGACAATGCAACCTTGAACCGATGGGCGCTGCGAATTTCAAACCCTGAAGTTCTTTCACGTATCGATACGCTCTTTGTCACCGTGGAGCCGCCGGGCGGCAGTCGCTTCCCCAAGGGGCGGCGGTTGCTCATGGCTTCGTTAGCTGGCCCGCCGAATCATCCCTGATCGCCAAGCAGGGATGTCAGGGAGAGCAATTGCCTAGACAGCTAAATCGAAGCTGGAAGCGATGTCTGTGAGAACATTTCGCGGCAATCTGAAATTCATCTATGAAACACTCCCTGGAGGTCATGGATGAGATTGCTGCGGTGGCTGTCTTTGGCATTTGTGTTTTCATGGAGCGCTCTCTACGCAGTCGGGCAACTTACGTCGGCGACCTTAACCGGCGCCGTTTCCGATCCAAGCGGGGCGTCCATTCCCGGAGCGTCCGTGGTGGTGGAGAATCTGGAAACCCATGTGCGGGTGCCGGCAGTGACCAATTCAGCAGGTTTCTACCGGGTACTCGGCCTGCTGCCGGGTATCTATCGCGTCACGGCTACCAAGCCGGGATTCAAGTCTGTGGTACGCGATGGCATCGAACTGCACGCGCAGGATGAGGTCGCCATCAACTTCAGGCTGCAGGTAGGCTCCGTTACCGAGACTGTCACAGTCGACTCAGGGGAACCGCTGCTCCAGACTGAATCCGACACGGTCAGCACCGTCATCGAATCGCAGCAGATTCAGAACACACCCCTCAACGGCCGAAATGTGATGAATCTAACCGCGCTCACGCCGGGCGTGGTGCCGCAGGGCGCGACCTCTGGCAACCCGATTGGAAACCAGGCAGCGATCGGGAATTACACCAATCCGGCCGGGTGGGGTAATTACCAAATCGGAGGCGCCATCACGGGCGGGAATATCGAGTACGTGGATGGCGGCCCGCTCAACCTCCCCATTGCGAACTGGATGGGCCTGGTTCCCACGCAAGATTCCATTCAAGAGTTCCGCGTAGAGACCAATAACATCAGCCCAGAATACGGCCGCTATTACGGCGGTGTCATCAACTTCACCACCAAGTCCGGAACGAATGATTTTCACGGCACTGTCTACGAATATCTTCGCAATACCGTTTTGGATGCCAACAGTTTCTTCAACAAGCACAACCCGACTAACCTGATTGCGCGTCCTCCTGTCCAGCAGAACCAGTATGGCGCCGCCCTGGGCGGCCCAATCATGAAAGACAAAGCATTCTTTTTCGGCAACTGGGAAGGATACGCGAACCGATCCGGATTGCCGTATCAGACCATCGTTCCCTCGCTGGCAGAGACCACGGGCGACTTTACCGGGGACGCTCCCGTCTATTACACCAGTACCCTGAATAGCGGCAATCCGCAACAAGTCTCGTGCAATGGAGTTGCAAACAAGGTTTGTCCGGACTCGACCGCTTTGTACATGGCCAGCGTCTACAAGTACTGGACGAAGCCGAACATTCCTGGAGCGCCCGAGGGCCAGATCAACTTTGCCACCAATGCCAGTTCAGGGGATAACAGCAACCAGTACAACTTCCGCACCGACTACACTCTTGGTTCGCGCCAGCAGCTTTTCGCGCGCTACACCATGTGGAAGACAAAGACTCTCGCCACCAACTACTACCACAACAATGTCCCTCAACCTGAAGTGTTGAGCACGTCCGATCAGGCGGTGGTGGGCGACACCATCACCATCAATCCAACCACCGTCATCGATGTGAGGGCAGCTTACCTGAGGTTCCTCTTCACTTCGCAGCCGCCGAACATCGGTCATGTCGACCTCTCGCAGTTTGGCCCTGCATACGGCGCATTGCAGGGGCAAGCGACGTATGATGTTCTTCCGGTCCCCTATCTGATTGGCTACGGAAGCCAGTTCCCGCTGCTGATTATCAACGTGATCCAGTACTACAACTTCGACACCTACAATCTGTCGTTCAATATCAGCAAGACTATGGGAAAGCATGCTCTGATGTTCGGGGGCTCGGCGGAACGCGCTGAAGCGTACCTTTCCGGATTGACCGGTTTGGGTCCCACGGGCGTGTTCTTCTTCCTGCCGAACGTTCCTACCACCAATCCCTTTGCAAACTTTATGCTGGGCGCGGATATTCCGGTGGTGAGCAACATCGGCGTCGGCCGCAGCACCAGCACGGTGAACACGTTTCAGGGCTACTATATTGACGACATCTACCACGTGACACCGCGCCTGACGCTCACAGGCGGCGTGCGGTGGGAACTGCCCGGCGGGTACGCGGAGAAGCATAACCTCAACACGGTATTCCTGCCCAACCTTCCGAGCCCCCTGGGAACCATTCAGAACCCAGCAACTGGGGCTTCGCAGGCTCTCAAGGGGAATCTTGCCCTTGTGGCTTCGGCAGCCTATCCAAGCCGGAACGACAATATCAACTACTACCATCTGTTTGCTCCCAGTGTCGGATTTTCTTATCGCGTCTTCCAGAACACGATCCTGCGGGGCGGTTTCGGAATGTCCTATGTCGACCTGGACGCAAATGGGTCCACCACTCCGCAAAGTTCGCCGATCACTTCGCTGACTCTTCCCGCTCTGGGGCCACTCAGCAACCCGTTTCCGCAACTCAATGGTCATCTGCCGCAGCCGGTGGGCCGCGATCCCAACTTCTCCAAGAGCATTCAAGGCCTCAGCGTGGGCGGGAATGTGCCGGGCTCGCCCTATCCGTACGTCGAACAGTGGAACCTCAACATCCAGCATCAGCTTCCGGGCAACTCGGTCGTCCAAATTGGCTACCAGGGATCGAAGGGAACTCATATTGAGATTGGGATGAACATGAACCAGATCCCTGACAGCGTTGCTGCGCAGGCTGCAAGCCAGTACCAGAGCCTGATCAGTTCTGGCGACTCGAGCAAGCAGGCCGACAGTAACACCTTTGTGAATCAGCAGGTCTCCAATCCTATGGCTGGGCAGCTTGCTCCGGGTAGTGCATACAACGGCTCGGACATCGCACAGGGGCAGTTGCTGCGCCCTTATCCGCAATTCAACAATGTCACCAATTCGGCAGCGAATGTGGGCAGCTCGATCTACCATTCGTTGCAGGCAACTTACGAGAAGAACTTCCGGACTGCCGGGACCTTTTTCGCGGCGTATACGTGGTCGAAGCTGATCGGAACCGTTGATTCCAGAACGGGATTTCTGGAGGGTAATACCACCGGTGGAATTCAGGATTACAACGACCTTGCCAAGGAGCGCTCGATTGAAAGCTTCGATGTGCCGCAGCGGCTGGTGCTGAACTATTCTCTGGTCCTGCCCTTCGGCAGAAATCAGTTGTTTCTTTCCAATATCGGCGACGGTTTGGATCGAGTGGTGAGTGGTTGGCGGGTCAGCAGCATCACCACCTTCCAGCACGGATATCCGATTGCGGTGACGGCGCAGGCGAATGATCTCTCCAACAGCTTCGGAGCGGGGGGCATTCGTCCCGACCGCGTCCCGGGATGCAGTCCGGCGAAATCGGGGTCGGCAACCTCTCGCCTGAACAAATGGTTTAACACGGCATGTTTCGTTCAGCCGCCGACGCCCTTCAGCCTAGGCAACGAGAGCCGCGTAGACTCCCGGCTTTGGGGCCAAGGCATCGACAACTGGGATATGGCGGTGGCGAAAGATACCAAGATTGCGGAGCGGCTGCATGCCATGTTTGAAGCCGATTTCCTCAACGCCTTCAATCGTACGCAGTTCGCTCCTCCAGCGGCGCAAGTGGGCTCACCGCTCTATGGTGAGGTTACAGGCACGCTGAACAGCCCAAGAGAAATCCAGTTTGCGCTACGACTCCTCTTTTGAGAAAGGTTGATTGCAATTCAAGCTCGAGCAGTTTTCCTCCGGCGTGCCGTCCGTGTTTGCGGGCGGCACGCGTTTGTGCGTTGCCGAGAGGATGGTTCCGGCAAGGAGGCTGATCGGGCTATCGAATCTTAGGACACAGGGAACTTCTAAAGGGGGCAATACCGATGGCAGCGATAGCACCTTCTCCAAGCGAACCGATCTCCTCTGCCGGGAGATGGGAGATCGCTGATCAACTTAGCAAAGTGCTCGTCAGCCCGTGGTTTCGTAGTTCCTCGCGATGTTCCCAGTTGCTGCGTCACGTTGTCGAGTTGTCGCTCTATGGGCAGGAGGAACGTCTCAGGGAGCGCCAGATTGCGGTGGAGATCTTTCACCGCAAGCCCACCTACGATAACAATCTCGACCCGGTCGTGCGGGTTGCTGCCGGAGAGGTGCGCAAGCGCCTGGCCCAGTACTATGGCACAGCGGAGAATGCCGGCCAAATCCGGATTGAACTTCCCATCGGCTCGTATGTTCCTTCGTTTCATTTTCCAGTTCCTGCGGCGCCTCTCGCTGAGGCCGCGCCGCCAGCCGCTGAACCGGACGAGCAGTGCAGCCTTGCTCAGGAGAGTATTGCCGGCGCTTCGGAGGAACGCGAGCCAGGAACGCCGGTTGGCCGCCGCTCCCGGACTTGGCTGGCGCTGGCCGCCGCAGCGATTCTTGTCGCCACCACATGGGGAGTTTGGCACAGGCCCGCGGCATCAGCCCATATCGCGGGCTTCGATGCATTTTGGGCTCCGCTGCTTACGGCGCAGAGTTCACCGTTGATTTCCGTGGGAGAATTACATTCCAGGGAGCTGACGTTTGTGCCCGATCGTCAGCGGAGTCCCCACTCCGAGGCGTTCGATGTGCAGGTCCCTCGAGAGGACTCCCAAGGCATTCCGGTCGAGCGGATTGGCTATTTGCAGGCGGTTGCAAAAATAGCCAGCGTGCTCGGGGCCAAAGAAAAGCCGTTTGATTTTCGAGATCAATCTGAGACCACGTTCGCCGATTTTGCCGGGCGCCCCACCATTCTGCTTGGCGCGTATGAAAACGATTGGTCCATGGGCCTCTCTGAGGGACGGCGATTCGAGTTCCAGGCAGATTATGCTCGGGGCCGCAAATGGATCTCGGACCGGCTCAAGCCAGGGCAGGAGATCGGTTCTCTGCCCACCTCTTCTCCAGCGCCCACTTCTTACGACGCCTATTCCATCGTGATGCGCGATACCGGCGCGGTAAGCAGGCAGTCTCGCATTCTGCTGGCCGGCGTCGGCGATGAAGGTACGGTCGCGGCGGCAGAGTTTGCCTCCAACCCAAAGTATCTTGACGAATTCGCCAGACATTTGCCTAAAGGCTGGGCGGGCAAAAACATGGAGATCCTGATTCGCACGCGGATCGTCGAAGGTGTCCTGGGCATTCCCACCGTGGTCGATTACAGCATCTGGTAAAGATCCGGCTAGAGGACGCTGGCAGGTTCGGTCGTCGCATCGCATCGTTGCGCTCTGGCGGGAGAGTACCGTCCTCCATCTGCCCTGCTGCCGCACGGCGCCCAAAAATCTTTCCATCCTGTGGAGCGCGGCGAGCTTTGCGCGATGTCGCGTGGCCGAAGTGAACGCGTCGACTCGGCCGCAGCGCCTGCTGAACCGTAGAGTACGTCCGTATCCCTGAGCCGGAGCAAATCTTTTGGGTTTGGCGTAAGTGCTTTCGGTTCAGCCTGTCGTCTGAGTTCTTTCGGCGCGAGGGCATGTAAAACGCAGATTCCTACATGTAAGATACGTTGAAAATCCCGGAAAAGAGCACCTATAAGACAGGCATTAGCCGCCGCCCCCTTTACCAGCCCCGGTGAAGAAGCACTGTTGCAGAAGAATCCGGCCAGGACACAAAAGACCAGTTGGCTTGTCGGGCCGGCAACAGGACAGGGATGGAGGGCGGAGTTCGATGGCTGAAGGAGGCAAAATGCGAGCGAGAAAAAGCGGCATCATCCGACACATCGCCTACGGGGTGCTCTTGGCTGCAATTGGTTTTCTGAGTCTCCCACCAACGTCAGCGCAGACTGTCTACGGGGCCTTATACGGATCGGTTCTCGACAAATCGGGAGCGGTGATTCCAAACGCAACGGTGGTGGTAACCAGCGAGCAGAAGGGTACAAGCTTCAAAACACAGACAAATAGTGTCGGCCAATATCGGTTGGACCATCTTGTTCCCGACACCTATGTAGTGACCATCTCGGCGTCCGGCTTCAAGACTTACACGGTCGCCGGGCTCCAGATTAATGCCGGGGACACCCCGAATGTAAACGCAAACCTGGAAATCGGTGCGGTGAACCAGTCGGTCACCGTCGCCGCGGGCGCCGAACAGTTGCTCAAGACCGAGAGCCAGGATGTCTCGCTCTCTGTCCCGCAGGAGACGGTGCAGCAGCTTCCCCTCGTGAATCAGTCAATGAGCAACGTCGTCCTGTTAACCCCCGGCGCCTACGCTGCTTTGGGCCAAATGGGCGTTCAGGCGTTAAACCCGGCGGGCGGAAGCGAATATGCCATCAACGGCCAGCCGGTCGGCGGCGCCAACTTCGTCCTGGATGGAACCGACAATACCGGACAGACCCTCGGCTATATTGTGGTGAACCCCGCGCCGAACACCATTCAGGATGTCAAGGTGATCACCACCAGCTTCGTGGCCGAAACCGGCAGAACCCTGGGCGGCGACATCGAGATGCAGACGCGGTCCGGCACCAACTCCTTCCACGGTCTGGTTTCGGATACCCGGCAGAGTTCTGCCAACCTGGGCCGCAATCCCTACGCCGCAGCCCAGTCGGCTCCCAATAAAATTGCACCCGCGCTCTACAACCAGCCCGAGGTCAATATTGGCGGCCCCATCTTCAAAAATCGCCTCTTCTTCTTCTTCGATTACTTTGGTCTCCGCCAGCGCCAGGGCGGGTCCGTGCTGACCACCCTGCCTACGGCGCACCTCGAACAGACCTGCCTGGGCCTGGCGCCAACCAGCAATGGCACCCAGGGCTGCGATTTCGGGGAATATCAGACCATTCTCGGTGATTTGGGCAAGATCTACTATTTCGACGGACAGCAATACCAGCAATACCCCGCCAACATCATTCCAGCCGCGCAGCTCTCCCCGCAGGCCCTGGGGTTGCTCAAGATGCTGCCGCCGCCGAATATTGCCAACAGCGTTTACGACAACTACAGCGTCAACACCACCGGCGTAGCCAACACCAACCAGTTCACCACCCGGGTCGACGATCAGCTCACCTCCAAGATGCATGCCTTTGGCAGGTGGACCTACTACCGCGACGACCTCATCGGCCATCCGGTGTTTGGCTTGGCTGGCGGCCCTTCCGGCGTGAGTGAAGCGGGACATGGAACCGGACGAACGCATAGCGTTGCGCTGGGCCTGGACGATGCCATCTCCGATCATCTCTTGATGGACGCGCGCCTCGGCTATTACGAGGACCATCTCACCGACGACATGGCGAATGCCAATCTCAACCTGGGAACGCAGCTTGGAATTCCGGGCTTGAATGGCACGGGATATCCGATGTCGAACGGCGAGCCGGTCTTTAACATCGTTCCCATCAGTGGCGGGGGCGTCGGGTCGGCGCAAATTGGAGGGACCCCCAGTACTCCGGTCCGTCAACGGGAGGACCAGTTCCAGTTCACCAACAATTGGACCTTGATTCGCGGAACCCATACCCTCAAAGCCGGTCTCGACCTTCGTTATGGCCGGGAGAATCGTGAAGAGAGCTTCGACAGCCGCACCGGCAATATGACCTTCGGCACCGGACCCACTTCGAAGGATGGCGCTGGCGGCCTCGGCATGGCGACCTTCGTGCTCGGCGACGTCACCAACTTCATCCGCGACGTCTCCCAGGTGTTATCTCCCAAAGAAAACCAGTGGCGCACGTTCTACTATGCGCAGGACACGTGGCGCGTCACCCAGAAACTGATTCTCAACATTGGCGGACGATGGGAGATCTACTACCCCGAGAAGGTGGACGCCAAGGGGCACGGCGCACTGCTCAATCTCAACACCGGAATGCTTCAGGTGGCCGGCTACGGACCCTATGGCCTGAATATGGGGCAAACCGTAAGCTTGAGCGATCTTGCCCCGCGGCTGGGCCTGAGCTATCAGCTCAACGATAAGACCGTGATTCGCGCCGGCTACGGACGCAGCTTCTCGCAGGCCAATTACGGCTCCATCTTCAGCCAGGTTCCGGTGGAGAGCCCACCGGTGTATGGAACCCAGAATCTCCAGGCTCCGACCATCACGAGTAGCGTCTTTACGCTGTCCCAAGGTCCGCCGGCGTTTCCCTTTACCGCCGTTCCGGCCAGTGGACTGGTGCCGCTGCCGGCGGGCGTAACCGTAGCGTCGCGGCGTGGACCGACATTGCAGGTTCCCAGCGTCGACTCCTGGAACGTAGCCTTCCAGCGCGCCATCACACCTACGTTGACTCTGACCGCCGCGTATGTGGGCAACAAGGGTACGCACACCTACGTGGGCAATTGGATGTACACATTCCCGAACGAACCGCAGGCAATCTTACCTGCCTCAGATTCGGTTACCGGGCAAACACTGTACTTCGATCCCAACGCTGCCCTGGATATTCAGCAAAACGGGCCATTTAGCCCGCAATATCCGGATATCGCTCCGGACGGGCATACCTCCCAGTATCAGTACCTGAGGCCCTACTACAACAGGTATGGGTGGGCGCAGGATATCTACTACTACGCCATGGCCGGCGACACTCACTACAACGCCTTGCAACTTACTGCGCAGAAGCAGTACTCGCACGGCCTGTCGATGACTGTTAACTACGCCTACCAACTTGCTCGTAACTACGACTCGGGCGGATTCTACACAAACAAGAAGACCGTCTACGGTCCTACCGATATGAACTTCGATCAGGTCCTCACCGCGTTCGGCTACTATCAGCTGCCGTTCGGACGAAAAGGCGACTTCTTCTCGAACGTTCCCCGGTGGGTGGATGCCCTGATCGGCGGATACCAGGTGACCCCGTCTATCCACATCTCCAGCGGGCAGCACTTCAACCTCACCTATACGAATTGCGGAACCATTCTGCCGCAACAGCCGGGTTCGACCGACATTCGGGCGGAGAATGCATCGCAACCGTGCTACCCGAACATCAACGGTTCGTTCCCCATGCATCTGGGGTCCTACAACCCGGTGACTCACAGCAGGAGCTACTTCACTCCCGTTGCCACTTTGACGACCGCTCATCCCACATCGGGACCCTTCGCGATTCCGACGCTGGATACGGTGGGCAACGTGAAGCGGAACGCCTACACGGCGCCCAGCAACTGGAATGTAGATCTGGCTGCGGCAAAGACCATCCCCATTCACGAGAACGTAACGGCAGAGTTCCGGGTGAATGCGTTCAACGCGTTCAACCATATCAATCCCGGTCCGCCCACTCCGTTCTATCCGCAGTTCGGCCTGTCCGCATCCGTCGACAATCCTTACATCGGCGGAAAGATCCTGAATGCAGCTTTAGGCACAACTCCGCGGCAGCTCAATTTCGAACTGACGGTTCAATTCTGAATCAATGGCCGGTCCGGATCTCTTGGGAAGAAGAGATCCGGACCGTTTCCACTGCGGTCCGCATTCACCTGGAAACCATCAAGGCCTGCTCCTCAGGCGCATCTGGGCAGGCCCTTGCATCGATATTTGGAGCGATTCTCAATGAAATCTGGAATATGGCTGTCTGCAACTGCTCTGGCAGTGATTGGTATCTTGCCGGGAACCGGCGCGGCAATCGGGCAACAGACTGGATCGGCTGAAGCGAGCGCGATCAACCTTCCGGTCAACCAGGCCACAAGCTACAAGGGAGAAGAATTTTTGCTGCTGGGCAACGCTGTACGCGGCGCAGGAGAACCGGTGATCGCAGTCGATCCAAAGAATCCCGACATCATCCTCATCGGCGCCATGGCCAACAGGAACTACATCCCGGGTGAAAAATGGGCCGTTGGGGTGCCCTTTAGCAACTGGGAGTCGGTCGTTCAATACCGCAACACGCCCGATGGCACTGTTTCCGAATATGCGCTCAGCCGCGATCGTGGCCGGACCTGGAAGTTTTTCGAAGTTCCTGTCCAGCATTACTTCAAGATGAACGGGATCGCCGATACGTTCGTGGGCTTCGGCAAGGACGAGCGGATGTTTACCGGCTCAATGGACTTCTTTCCTCTCGACCCGTCGCCGCTCGTCAAGAGTCTGGAGCGGGAGCCGCGTCCGGGCTTGCTCTATGGCAACACCGATATTGCCTGGTCCGACGACATGGGCAAGACCTGGAGCACGCCCGAGCACGTGATGGGGCAGGCAACTCCCAAGGAGGAGTACGGGCCGGATGTGAAGCCG
Organism: Acidobacteriaceae bacterium; assembly: GCA_027449545.1. Taxonomy (GTDB): domain Bacteria; phylum Acidobacteriota; class Terriglobia; order Terriglobales; family Acidobacteriaceae; genus Telmatobacter. The sequence goes on from DAIDLI010000122.1 coordinate 60,483, forward strand.
CTCTTTCTGGGCAAGACGCCCTACGATCGGCCCTTCCTGATTACCGACCAGTCGACCGGCACGATCTACATTCCTGGAAACGGCTCCGGCGGAGATCCCGTGCATCAAGAGACGTTTGTGCGCGCCTCTGACGACAACGGCAAGACCTGGGGACTGATCTATGCCTATGACTCGCCCGATTATCCGGAAGGTGGCATGGCATCGCGTCCGGCAGCCGCAAATGGCGCGCTGGGGGTCGCGTATATCGCTTCGAAAGTGCCGGCCAATCAGGGGCCCGCGAAATGCCCATGCGCTGTCTTCGGCGTCAGCCGCGACGAAGGCAAGACCTTCGAACACCACGTAGTGACCTCCGATGTCTATATACCGCATGGCTTCTTCGGCATGGGAAGTCCGGCGCTGGCAGCAGATCCCAGCCATCCCGGCCGGTTCGCCGTCATGACCTTCAGCAACGAGAACAGCGAAATGCAGATTCGCGTAACCGACGATTACGGCCAAAGCTGGAAAGGCCCGGTGACCGCAGGCAGCGTGCCGGGGACCACCATGCGGAAGCCGGATATCGCCTACTCTCCTCAGGGCGTGCTAGCGGTGATGTGGCTGGCGACCAAGCCAGACGGTACCTATACTGCCTGGTCGAATGCCTCGCGGGATGGCGGCGCGACATTCGGCAAGCAAGTGCAGGTCAGCGAAACGCCATCCCCTGCGCGGCAAAGCATCAAGTTCCGCGGCAACAATTGGGATGGCGACGACCTCTCCTCGATCGCTGTGGATGATCAGTATGTGCACATTGTATGGGCGGATGGACGAGCCGGATTTCTGGGCTCGTGGTATGCCCGTGTGCCCTTAACCAGCTACTGATCGAGCGGGAACTGCATTGCCGCGAGGCCGCTTGCTGTGCGGCGATGCGCAGGTCCGGTCCAAGACGATCGCTCACTTGTCTATGCAACTTTCGGCGCCAACTAGTTGCGCATCGTGAAAGATAACCGCGAGAATCGTTCCAAGGAAAAATCGATGAGATTCTACGACCATATTATTAATGAATCTGCGCCGGGCGCGCTCCAGACCGTGCCCGCAGTTACAAACGTTCCATCTGCTGAATATCCCCGTGTGTATGCAGATGGACGGGTGACCTTCCGGGTGCATTTGCCGCAGGCACACGCAGTGCAGCTCGAGGGTGGCCAGGGCCTTTGCGAGAAGCCAGTCCCCTTGACCAAAGATAGCGAGGGCAACTGGTCCGTGACCATGGCTCCGCGCGTGATGGGATTCCATTACTACTGGTTCAACGTAGACGGGGTCAGAATGAATGATCCCGGAAGCGAAACCTTCTTTGGATATAACCAGGAAACCAGCGGCATTGAGATACCGGATGCCCAACAGATCTCGTCAGACCTTGTTACTTTCCCGGTGGTTCCTTTCTACGCGCCTCATGAGGGACCGCACGGTCAGCTTGAGGAGAAATGGTATTTCTCCAAGATCACCGGCCACTGGCGACGTTGCTTCGTCTACACGCCGCCGGGATATGACGATGCAGCTCATGCGAGGGATCGCTACCCTGTCCTCTATTTACAGCATGGCGCCGGAGAAAATGAGACCGGATGGGGGCGCCAGGGCGGCGTCAGCTTCATCATGGACAATGCGATCCTCGGCAACTCGAGCAGTTTCTTTGCCTTCATGAGAGGCGGCGTGCCCAAGGCTAAGCCCATGATCGTCGTAATGGACAACGGCTATGCCACCTATGCGAACCCTAGTTCCGAACATCGCGATCCCTCCGACCAGTACGCGTTTCCTGGAACGGAGGCCTTCGGCGCAGTGATGGTGCAGGAATTAATTCCCATGATCGATAGCTCCTACCGCACTCTGGCCGATCGCGATCACCGCGCAATGGCGGGCTTGTCCATGGGAGGAATGCAGACCATGGCCATCGCTCTGACCCATCTCGACCTGTTCTCTCACATCGGCACCTTCAGCGGCGCCCAATTTATGAGATGGCGTCCACGGCCGGGCATCCCGGAACGGCCGCCCTTTGATCCTCATACCTCTTATGGCGGAGTGTTTGCCGATGCAGCCGGCTTCAACAGCAAGGTTCATCTGCTCTGGATGGGCGCGGGAACGGCTGAGCTGGCGATGAGCGAATCGACGCGGGAGAACGTGGCAAAGCTCCGTTCCGCGGGGATCAAAGTCAAGGAATATCACTCTCCGGGCACAGCGCATGAATGGCAAACCTGGCGTCTCTGCCTCAACAAGTTTGCGCCGCTGCTCTTTCAAGCATGAAAACAGGAATCGATGGGGATAACGAAAATGAATCATAAGCCCGGCAGGGAATTGGTTGAGATGGAAGCTCAAGCTTCGCAAGATACAGGAGTGAACCGGCGCGACTTCATTAAAGGAGCGGTTGCAGGTTCGGCAGTTCTGGCCACCGGCTTGCCTGAGACGCTGGCGGCCCAGCCAGAATCCTCCGCGGCGCAGCCCTATGCGGAACTGCGCAATCTGCCGCCGGGCGCGATCAAGCCGGAGGGCTGGCTGCGGTTGCACCTGGAGTCGCAGGCGAAGTTGACGAATGCGCTTACCGATATCGCGTTCCCATTCTTCAGCGGGAGCGCTGCTGAGTTCTGGGAAGGCGAGGAGAATTCCCCGGCCTGGTACACCTGGGAGCAAAGAGCCTATTGGATCGACGGAGCCACCCGCCTGGGGCTGGTGCTTGGCGATGATAAAGTGCTTGCGAGAGGCCGGGCTGGTTTGGACTACACGCTCACCCACCCCTCGAAAGACGGTTTCCTTGGTCCGAAGTTTCTGGAGTTTGGCGACGACTTTGGCGGCTTGAACCGCTGGCCCAACAACGTCCTGAACCGTGGCTACATGGCGCTTGCCGATGCTCAGCCGACGCCTGCCAACACCGATCCTGCTAAGATCATCGAGGCGCTGCGCCGGCACTACGACAATGACAAGGAAAAGGCGGATTACACCGGCGGCAGCCGCAATATCACCAACCTTGAGATCATTCTCTGGTGCTACGAGCGGACTGGCGACAAGAAGATGCTGGAGTTCGCGCAGTCTACCTGGGACAAATATATAAAGGATGCAGAAGACGAATACCAGGCGAGTCTGCGTCAACCTGCCCATGGTCCGCTTGCGCGGATGCGCTTTTTCCGCCACAGCGACCTGGCTCCGTCCCGCGTGTATGCGGATGTGCCGATCGAGAGCCACGGAGTATCGTATGCAGAGATTTCCAAGCTCCCCGCGATCCTGTATCTATATACCGGCAATGAAGAGTACAGGAAGTTTGTCGTAGCCGCGCAGAAGCGGGTCTTCGATCACCACATGCTCATTGACGGGATTCCGTCCTCATGCGAGGGCTTCGCCGGCACTTCGGCGCTCGACGAGCACGAGACCTGCGACATTACCGATCATCCCTGGGCGTGGACTTACGTGCTTCAGGCCACGGGAGATGGAGAATACGGCGATCGCATTGAGCGGGCCGTCTTCAATGCTCACCCGGGAGCCACGCGGGACGATTGGAAGGGCATTCAGTACTTCGGCAGCCCCAACCAATTCCTCGCCAACCTGAATTGCGATCATGAAACCACGCGCTGGTTCGGCAGCCGCCGCCTAGCCTATCAGCCAAATCCGGCCCAAATCATCGGCTGCTGCGGTGGCAACAAGCACCGCTGCCTGCCAAATTATGTGCTCAGCATGTGGATGAAGACCCGCGACAACGGTTTGGCGGCGACGCTCTACGGGCCGTCTTCGGTAACTGCCAAGGTTGGATCCGCGAATCAGCAGGTTCAGATCACGCAGAAGACGAATTATCCGTTCGAAGAGCAAATTCAGTTCGAGGTCAAGACCGATCGGCCAGTCGCCTTCCCGCTGACCCTGCGGCTGCCGGCATGGTGTGCTTCCCCGCAGATCAAGGTCAACGGCGCATCCGCTCACTTCGAGCGCCGGACCGGCTTTGCGACTCTGCGCCGCACCTTCAAATCGGGCGATGTGGTGACTCTCACGCTGCCGATGAAGGTGAAGGCCACCGAGTGGCCGGAGAACGGAATCGGCATTGAGCGGGGGCCGCTGGTTTATGCGATGCCGATCGAGACGAAATGGAATTCCTTCCCAGAGGCTGCTTATTCGACGGATGAGTTTCCAACCTGGGAAGCAAACCCTGTGAGCGAATGGAATTACGGAGCAGTGCTCGATCCCGCCAGGGCGGAACGGCAGGTGGAGGTCAAGCGCAAGCAGCCCAGCCAAGATCTGGCCTCGTCGAATTGGCCGTGGTCTGATGCGCCGGTCGAACTCACAATTCCAGTTCGCAAGATCCCAGGCTGGACATACGAGACGAATCCGAAGCCCCCGAACCAGAGATTCACGCCGCATCTGCCGGCCCCCGATAAGCTCCAGGCGAGTGGTGCGGTGGAGCGCATTACGCTGGTGCCGTTCGGCGCAACCAAGCTCCGGATGAGCATCTTTCCCAAGTTGAAGAGCTGAACGCAAGGTGAAATACCAACTCGTCCACTCAGGCTCTGGATGCTCCGATGAATGCCAGCTGGAGCCCTTGCTCCTAATCGGGCTGTTGTGTGCGGGGTGTATGGAGCGCAGCGGAGCCCTGGATGCTCTCAGGTCCGCCGTGGCCGAAGGAATTTAGGGCTGTTCCGCTTCTTGAGCGCTACGCGCAAAAGGGCTGTTTGCCCCTTCTGCGCGTAGCCTCAGAGATCTGCGGGCGCAGGGGCGTAGAGCCTATTGGGGGTACCATGAGAAGCGCGTTCCGGGTTCTCTCTTTGTGCATTGCTGTTCTGATGCTGCTTCCTTCGCGAGGAGCGCATGCGCAGCCCCCTGGCATCCAGCGTCCACTGCCAATTGCCGACAATAGCGGCTTCCTCTATAAACCGAGCAAGGGAAGTTTCTGGGATCCGACCGTCCTCTACGCGAACGGCCAATACTACATGTACACCATGTATGGCGGCGACAGCGTCTGGCTTGCTACCTCAAAAGATGGGGTCCACTGGCAAGACTATGGGGTTGTGCTGAAGTCCGAGGGCTTCAAGAATAACCGCGTATGGAAGCAGTACATCTCCAAGGTTGGCGACCAGTACATCATGGACTATGGCGCCTTCACGGATGTGGGCACCAACAACAACCTGTTGCGCTTTTGGCAATCCAGCGATCTCATTCACTGGAAGTTTCTCTACCAGCTTCCCATCGATACCAAGTACTACCAGGCCGACGGACGATGGGACCACATGTTCATGATCCCGAAGGACGAGAAGAATCCCCATGCCGGGTATCTGGGATATCTGGTTGCGAATCCGATCGGCCACGGTGGCTTCGGCATGATGGAGTCCTCGGATGGGATCCACTACCACCCCATCAAGGCTCCCGATATTGAAGCGAACTTCAATATTCCCACGCTGGAGCCTGGAGGAATTGAGAAGATAGGCGCCAAGTACTACTTTATCGGCGGCGATGCCAATCACTACGGATTTTCCGGCTATGGTGTTTACACCTATGTCGCGGATTCTCCGCTGGGACCCTTTCGCCCGGACCTCCAGGCCTATCGCCTGAGCGGAACTTCAGGCTTCGACGGCGGCACTTACGTCAACATCCTCGCGGCGTTCGTGAAGTATAGCCCCGAACGACTGGTCAGCGCCCCGTTCTCACTGCAGGCGGCGCCCGGGACAGCGGGGCGCGGCGTCTGGTTCCTGCCCATGCGCAAAGCCATCGTCGATCCCCAGGGACATCTTCGCCTTGCCTACTGGAAGCAGAATGACCTGGCCAAGGGAACGGAGCTCAAGGTCGATACCAGCAAATCTACGGTGGTATTTCCGCCAGGGCAGACCGCCTCGAATCCGATCGTCAGCGTGGCTGCTGTACCTGATGCACTGACCGTCAGCACTGACAAGAACTGGCGTCCCTTCCCATGGCTCAACTCCCTGAAGCTGCGCAAGGGAGTTGTGGTTCTGAATCAATCCTTCGATCTCAACAAGGGCATCATTGTTGAAGGAACTGTTCAGGCGCACAGCCTCACCCCCAAGGCTCCCTATACCCGCAAAATGTACGCGGGGTTCTATATCGAAGGAGCACAAGGAGGACCAGGCACGGCGATCATGCTCGAAGTGGGTGAACCGCAGTGGCGGACTTCACTGATCGGCAAGCTGCGCCTGGATACTGACTTTCATTTCCAGCCGCTGGACAGGACGGGTAGAAACTGCGCGACGGTTACGGGCCTCGACAGGGATAAGACGCATAGGTTCAGGCTGTGGATTCGCGGTGGGCAGATGGAGTTGTATGTCGATGATCTGCTCATGCAGTCCTTCTTTCTCGAACAGCCATCGGGCCGGATCGGGTTCATTGCCCAAGAGAGTGAGGCCCAATTCTCGAATTTGAAGTTTTACCAGATGAACTTCGATGACTGGTCGCAGGCGCGTAGCAAGTAGCGGAAGCCCTGTTCTTGAGGGACTGTGCATCCGGAGGGGGCTTGCTTGCGGGCTCCGCGGTAAGTTAGTCCCGGTCATGATCGAACTACGCAAGGTCTTCAGGAGAAAGCTATGTCACTACGAAATCTTGGATGGAAGCTGATCTTGTTCGCAGGGGTTGCCGCACTTACTCAGCATACAGGCCTGATGGCTCAGCAAGGCCAGAGTAGCGCCAACGACAAGGTCGTGATCAAGTCCGATGGAACTGTTGAGGTTCCTGCCCGGTCCGTCCCACTTTCCACATTTCTCAGCCGTGAAGCGAAGTCCTATATGACCGAGCACCTCAAGGACATGCAGGACCCCGAACTGCTCAAGTCGGACAACGGCGTCCCTCGCTTTATGAAGCATTACCTGGAGCGCGACGAGCAGCAATTTGCTCTCAATCGCGAAGACAAGACGATTGCGGGCGTTCACGTCTACGTCTATGCTCCCAAGGCTGGAATTGCAGCGGAGAACAGAAACCGGATCTTGATCAATCTCCACGGCGGCGGCTTCTCCGGATGCTGGCCCGGTTGTGCAGAGCTTGAGTCGATGCCGATCTCCGCGCTGATGCGCATCAAGGTCGTGACGGTGGATTATCGCGAGGGGCCGGAATATAAGTTTCCGGCGGCCAGCGAAGACGTGGCCAAGGTCTATGCGCAACTGCTGAAGACCTACAAGTCTAAAAACATCGGAATCTACGGATGTTCAGCCGGAGGGATGCTTACGGCAATGTCACTTGCCTGGTTCCAGAGGCATGGTTTGCCGGCCCCGGGAGCAGACGGCATCTTCTGCGCTTCGGCAGGGGCGTTTGGAGGGGATGCTACCTATATTGCGTTTCCACTGGGAGAGGCCCGAATGCCCGCGCAAGGCGGAGTGAATCAGAGGCGGCTCGGCTATTTCAGCGATGCGGATATGAAGGACCCGCTCGTGCAGCCTTCCATCTCCCGGGCGGTGCTGGCCAAATTCCCTCCCACCTTATTGATCACGGCTACCCGTGACTTCGCCCTTAGCGGGGCTATCAACACAGACATTCTTTTGACAGAGGCTGGAGTCGATTCCGAACTCCACGTCTGGGACGGCTTGTTTCACGGCTTCTTCTACAACGCCGATGTTCCGGAATCGAAACAGGCCTTCGCTATCGTAGGGAAGTTCTTCGATCGGCATTTGGGAAAGAATTAGCGCGCAGGGCCCCACAGCCGCAGGCCTGGGGACATGCAGTCGGGCCTCAGAACGACTGAACTACCGTTCTGCGCCTGGAGGGAGACGGTTGGCTTCGGAAGGGAGATTATGCGAAAGCAATTTTTGAGATTCACTGCTCTGGTGTTCACAGCCGGCATCTTTGCTGCGCTCGCTATGGCGCAAAATGCGATGCCTCCCGGACACTGGGTGAGCGCTTGGAGTACCGCTGTTCATACACCACGCGTGTTTCCCGGCATGCCTCCGCCGCTTACGCTCTCGAACCAGACCATTCGAGAGGTCGTGCGCCCCACCATAAGCGGCGAGCGTGTTCGCGTTCGTCTCTCCAATGAGTGTGGCACCGAGCCAGTGGTTCTCGACAGCGTGCACATCGCGCTGGTCAATAAAGATGGCAGCATTCTGCCTGGCACGGATCGCGCTCTTACTTTTGACGACCGCGGCACTGTTCAGATTCCGGCGGGCGCTCCGATGCTGAGCGATCCAGTTGATCTGAAGATTCCGCAGTTCGCCGATGTGGCGATCAGCATCTATGTTTCCAAGTCAACCACTCCGGAAACCTTCCATCTGCTTGGGCAGCGCGCAACCTATATCTCAGGACCGGGCAACCTTGCCGGCGCGGCGGATATCCCCAACGCGAAAGAGATTCATTCGTGGTATTGGCTGTCTGACCTGGAGTTCTGGGAGCCGGAAAGCACACACGCCATCGTGACTCTGGGCGATTCCATTACCGATGGCTTCGGGGCAACGCCCGGCGACTACGCCGATTGGCCTGATCAGCTGGCTGATCGGCTCTCGGAGTCCAAGGGAGGACAGCAGTTCGCCGTCGATAACGAGGGAATCGGGGGGAATCGGATTCTGTATGATGGCGCCGGAGTGAGCGCGCTGGCCCGCTTCGACCGCGATGTGCTGGCGCGGCCGGGTGTCACGGAGATGATTCTGCTTGAGGGAATCAACGACATCGGCTGGCCGAATATGAAGCCGCGAATGAGAAATGGCACGATGCGGAAGAACCCGTTTGCGGATCAGGTCGTATCTGCGGATGACCTGATTCTTGGCATGAAGCAGATTATCGCTCGGGCTCACCAGCACGGCATCAAGGTCTTCGGGGCCACGATGACGCCCTACGAAGGAGCTGACTATTTCACACCGCAGGGCGAAAAAGTCCGTGAAGCGGTGAACCAATGGATCCGCACCAGCGGCGCCTTTGATGGCGTATTCGACTTTGACGCAGCAGTTCGCGACCCCGCCCATCCCGAACAGTTCCGTGAGGACTATCAGCACGGAGACCACCTGCATCCGAATGCGGCCGGTTACAAGGCGATGGCGGCGGCAATCGATCTCGGCAAGCTGGGCGCCGCTGAGGCGACTCCAGGCCAAACCGCCGCGCCGCTGAAATAACTCCGCTTGTGGCGTGCTGAAAAGAGGACACAGCGCGAATCGGAAGCTGGGTTCCCAACAAGCTTCCTGCAGCAATAGAAACGTTTGGATTCAAACGAGGTGCTGAATGATGAAGTGGCTTCAGATTTCCGCAGTCGCCGGCGTGGTGACTCTGTCCGCGGCAATCGCATCCGCGCAGGCAAATGCCGTCCCACAGGACCACTGGGTTGCAACCTGGGCGACCTCCGAGCAAATGGCGGTTACTCCCCCCGACAGGCCGGTCCTGCCGCCCAACATCAAGATGCCAGACTTCCGGCACATGAAAGGCGTGCACGGACCACCGGCCATTCCGACCATCACCAACAACCAGACTGTTCGCATGATCGTGCACGCCAGCATCCCCGGCCAGAGGATCAGGGTCGAACTCTCCAACGCATTCGGCAAATCGGTGGTTGCGGTTGGAGATGCCCATGTTGCGCTTCGCTCCAATGGCTCGTCCATCGATAGCGATTCGGATCGCCAACTCACCTTCAGCGGAAGGAAGAGCGTCGATATCCAACCCGGCGCCGTGATCGTCAGCGATCCCGTGGATCTGGATCTCAAACCGATGTCTGACCTGGCGATCTCACTGTACATCACCAAGGCGGAAGGGCAGCCCACCAATCACACTCCTGGCCTGCACACGGCCTATGTTTCCACCGGCGACACTACGGCGTCCGCTACCATGCCCAGTCCAACTACCAACACTTCGTATGTATGGTTGCGCAGCGTGGACGTGGTGGCCCCTGCCCCGAGCTTCGCCATCTCCTGCCTCGGCGATTCGATCACCGATGGGTTCCGCACTACCGTGGATGCCAACACGGCGTGGCCCACGCTGCTTGCCAAGCGGTTCAGCGAACGCCAGCAAGGGCCTCGCATTGCGGTTCTCAACGCCGGCATCTCGGGCAATCAAGTCCTTCGTGACGGAGCCGGGGTGAGCGCCTTAGCCCGCTTCGACCGTGATGTGGCAACCGAACCCGGGGTTCGTTGGGTCGTCCTGCTGGAGGCCATCAACGACATCAATATTCATGGTCAGATCACCGGAGCGGGCGCAGTGACTGCGGAGGATCTGATCGCCGGATATAAGCAGCTCATCGCACGTGCGCACATGGATCACATGAAGATCATGGGTGCGACCCTGACGCCCGACGAAGGCGTGTGGCTGGCAGGTCCGGTGGGCGAAGCCACCCGGCAGAAGGTGAATCAATGGATCAGGAATAGCGGCGCGTTCGATGCCGTGGTGGATTTCGATGCCGTAATCCGGGATCCAGCAGATCCCAAACGCATGCGGGCCGAGTTCGACTCCGGTGATCATATTCACCCCAATGACGCAGGCAATGCGGCGATGGCAAACGCGTTCGACCTGAATGCGTTCACAAACTAAATAGAGTTCGACAGACTGGCGTTTTCGCTGGGAACTACAAGGAGGATCAGGTGAATTTGAATCAAAGATGGCGTTATTGGACAGCGGCGCTGGTGTTGGCCGGGCTGGGATTGATCGGCAGCAGGTTGAAGGCTGTTCATGCGGCCGGACAAGCGCCTGCAAAGCAGGCTGCGAGCGATACCATCGCTCAGCTTCCGCAATGGCAGATCCAGGAGCATTTCAATCGGGTCTGGCTGCGGGATACGGTCACGCACGGGCTGGTGGACTACTGGGTGAAGTATTCCGTTGCGCCCAATGGATTTGTTCAGGAGGACCTGGACAGGACCTGGCACCATTGGGGCAATCAGGAAGAAGCCACCGTCAACGGTCAGGGTCGGCAGTTGCTGAGCATGACCCTTGTCTACGACATGAATGGCAGAACGAACAAGCAGTATCTGGATGCGATGACCCGCGCAGCCGACTTCCTGCTTAAGATGCGCGATCCCAAATACGGCGGCTATTACCTTCGCGTCGGCTCCGATGGGCATGTGATCGATACCAGCAAAACCGGCTACCAGAGCTTTGCGCTCTACTCGCTGGCGATGATGGGCCAGGCAACGGGAGATCGAAAGTACACCGACGCTGCGACGCAACTGTTCCGCGTGATTCGCGACAAGATGACGGATGGCCCGTTCTTCGGAGCCGGCGGCAGCTACACGCGCGACTGGAAGAAGATTCCAGGAGGACCGTTTGGGGGCGGCAAAGGGGTCAGCCGGCGCGTCGGATTTGTGGATGCAATGGGATGGTCCTCCGGCTATTCGCCCCAGGAACTGATGAACCGTCCCAGCTTTGCCGGATTGTTCGGTAAAAGCAAGCCTGTGCACTGCATCGATCTGCACATGTTCGAGGCGCTTCTTGGCCTCTATGAAACAACCAAGTCCCCTGAGGTGTGGAAGGAGATCAGCGCCGAGCTGAACGGCATCTCCGATCACTTCGACTACAAGCTTGGCTATCTGCCGCAGTGCTGGGACGCCAACTGGAATCCGGTCGGGCCTCCTACCGCCAACCCCGGCCACTTCCTCTTCGAATGGGCTTCGGAGCTCAGCCGCGCCGTCGACCTGGGCGCTGATCCCAAGTTCATCGGCCTTGGCAATCGCATCCTGAACCTGGCGGTCACCACCTACGAACCGGCCATCGGAGGCCTCGGCGGTTACAACGCCAAGGGACAGCCCACGCCCATGCTGTGGTGGCCGCAATGCGAGGTCATCAAGGCTTCGGCCATGTATGCAGTGCTCCACGGGCGGGAGGATCTTTGGCCCTACTTCCACGAAACGCTCAATTTCGTCAGCAATAATTACTTCGACACCAAGGATGGTGGATGGTTCGAGTGGTACCTGCCTGGCGGTAAAACCCGGGCAGAGCAGGGCGAGCGAGCGTTCTACAAAGGATCGGTCGATGGTCCGGAGTGGGGCTCCTATCACCAGACCAAGCTGGCCTATGAGCTCTGGCGTATCACGGCCCCTGATTACAAACCCTGGCCGCGGCACCCGTAACCAAGGCAAATCCCGCTCAAGAGCCTGCGCTGCCCCCATGCCTCCGGATTGCAAAGATCCGGAGGCGTTCTTCGTGTGGGGGTTAGTTCCCCATCCGGATGCGTCCGACCTTAGCAGCCTGACCTTTGCTTGCACATCGACGGAAGCAAAATCGACCTATTTCACAGGTGGAGGGCGGCAGGGAAGTATCAGTGAGGTCACTCCGGCCCCATAGGTTGTCTATGTATCTCGCCCCCGAGCCTCGCGGAGTTATTTCCTTCACGCCGCTGCGCGCGCAGGTCTTCTGAGCGTAGTTTTGTCGTTGGCGAGCGAGCGGCCTGGAACACTGCGAAGCGGCTCCAGGAGCGCCTTTCAAACGCCCACACGGTCCATGCGTCGCAGCGGTCTGACCGCGCAATGCGCAGCCGTGGCAGGCTCTTTGGAGCGCCTTGAGCGGAGTCCACAGTGCAGCTTCGCGCGCAACGCGTGAGGTCGTGACGGAGCCGTGAATTGTCTAGGCGTCTTTCTGCGGCTTCGCTAGACATCCGTCTTGACTTTTCATTTCTACGCTGTAAAAAGGCTTATCAGTCGATTTTGTGTGTGGGATACCTTATCTTCCCGCTGAACGAACCACAGGGTTCAAGCCACACGCGAGCGACGTTCGATCGAAATCGTTGAGACGAACATCAGGCAATTCTGAAACGTTGGATGGGGGCAATTCTATGATCAAGACGCAATCTATAGCCATGCGCCAGTTGCTGCGCCAAGGTCTGAGTCTCGGCCTTTTCGCGCTGCTTCTCGTGGCGCTCGCAGGGATGCCGCTAGCTATCGCGCAAACCGCATTTGGAACCGTTGTCGGGAACGTTACTGATCCGAGCGGCGCGTTGGTGCCGAATGCGACGGTAACACTTACCAACGACGGCACAGGTCAGCGGCGTACCATGAAGACCACCTCGGCCGGCACCTACTCCTTCGTGAACCTCGATCCGGGCAACTATAGCGTCCAGGTCGAGCAAGCCGGATTCAAAACCATCGAGCAAAAGGGCATCATCGTCCAGGTCGGCAGCACCACCCGCCAGGATGTTGCGCTCCAGGTGGGCAACGCCAACCAGCAGATCGAAGTCACAGCGGCGCCTCCCCTGATCCAGACCGACTCGGCGACCCTGGGTTCAGTGGTCGGCCAGCGCACCATCGCCGCCATGCCCCTGAGCGGTCGCAACGTCAACAACCTGCTCACGCTGGTTCCCGGTGTGGTCGCTGGCGGCAATACCTACGGCAATCCCTCCACCAATATCATCGGCAACGGCAACTATCAGATCGGCGGCGGCTTCGGGAACCAGAGCATCTTCTACGTCGACGGCGTGATGACCAACATTCCCGAGAACAACTCCGACACCATGATTCCGAGCCAGGACGTGGTTGCTGAGTTCAAGGTGGCCACCAACGACGTCAGCGCAGAATTCGGCGGCTTTGCCGGCGGTGTGGTCAACTTCACCACGAAATCCGGCACCAACGAACTGCATGGCTCGGCCTACGAGTACATCCGCAACAAGGTGCTGGACGCGAACGACTTCTTCAGTAACTTCTATGGGCGCCCGCGCCTGCCTTATGTGCAAAATCAATATGGGTTTACCCTAGGCGGCCCGGTCATGAAGAACAAGCTCTTCTTCTTCACGGGGGCGGAATGGGAGCCAGTGCGGCAGTCTACGCTTTCCACCACGACTGTTCCCACCCCGGCTATGATGCAGGGCGACTTCAGCAATGTTACGGTTAAAGACCCCGCAACGGGGAACCTGGTCAACGTGCAAATCTTCGATCCGAATACCGGACAGCCGTATTCGTACAATGGGCAAGCGAACGTGATTCCTCCTGGTGACATTGACCCGGCCGTTGTCCAGTTGTTCAAGCTGGAGTATCCAGCGCCCAACGTGCCGAATGCGCAGACGAACAACTTCATCGCTCCGAACAAAAGTTCCTTCAATCAACGGCAATTCAATGAGCGCGTGGACTGGACGCCTACTGCCAACGACACGCTCTTCGCCCGCTATGCCCACTGGAATGTTTCCTCAATTGGCACTAACATCTATGGTTTGCCGGCAACCAAGCCTGGCCTATCCGGCCATACCGATGATGAGGCGATTCTGGGCAACACGTACACGCTCAATCCAACGACCGTAATCGATGCCCACCTCTCCTATCTGCGTTCGTTCTTCTTTACCTATGCGACCGGTCTCGGTACGGATCTCTCCGGAATTTCACCCGGATTGGGGAGCTTCGCGCAGCAGCAGGGCCAGAAGATTCCGATGCAATTCAACTGGGCCGGTACACCCATCGCCACGATGGGCGTCGGCGGGCAGCTCTACTGGACGAACAACATCTATACCCTGTCAGGGAGCATCACCAAGATCATTGGCCGCCATACCATCAAGGCAGGGGCAAACGTGCGCCAGGTCTCCTGGATCGCCGCCCCGGATAGCAACGGCGGAATCATGAACTTCTCCCAGCGAGCAACTGCCAATCCTAACCCCCCCCACGGCATGCCAGCTGTGGCGAACGGTTATGCCTTTGCCTCTGGCATCCTCGGTGAAAATGATTCCATGTCGACCCTGCAGGTGGGAGGTAGCCGAGCTTTCATGCACTCCTACGCTTTTTACGCGACCGACACCTATCAGGTGACTCAGAAACTGACAGCCGATTTGGGCCTGCGCTGGGACCAGCCTGGAGTCTACTCCGAAGTCAACAACTACGACACCGTGATCCTGCCTAATGCAGCCAGCCCGCTCGGCACCATCACGAATCCGGCGACCAACCAACAACAGGCGCTCAAGGGAGTCCTGTCGCTGGTGGACACCCAGTTGTATCCGTCGCGGCGCGAGGAAATTCTGCACTACGATCTCTTTGGACCTCGCATCGGGTTGGCCTATCGCGTGATGCCCGACACCGTGATTCGGACGGGATACGGCATCACGTATCTTCCCTCGACGCTGTCGCAGGATGGCCCGAACAGCTCGAGCATCAACTCGTCCATCACCCAGCTCAACAATACGTACGATTTCAATACCAACACTTTTGTCCAGCCCGTCCGTACCACCGTACTGAATCCATTCCCCAACGGCATCATTATGCCACCGCGGAGAAATACCACGGCTCTCGAGAAGCTTTATGGCCAGAATATTCAGTCTCGGCTCACCAGCCAGCCGTACAGCTATGTGCAGCAGTGGAACTTCACAGTGGAAAAGCAGTTCGGCAGTAGCACCAGCGTCAGCGTGGGCTACGCCGGAGCGCGGGGCACGCATCTTCAGATGACTGGAGCTGCAACGTGGTCGGCGCAGAATATCAACCAGATGCCTGATCAGTACATCGTCTGCGGCTCGGATCCAACGCAACCGCAGTGCAACGGCCACGCTCTTGACTCCCAGGTGAACAACCCGTTCTATGGCAATGCCGCATTTTCAACCTCCAGCTTGATCGACCAAACCCAACAGACGGCATACGCGGGACTATTTTTCAAGCCGATGCCGCAGTACAAGTATGTGACAGCTTCAGCAGACCGCGTCGGCATGTCGAGCTACAACGCGCTTCAGGCCTCCTTCCATCAGCAACTTCATGGAGGTGGCGTCATCACGGCTGCCTACACGTGGTCGAAGCTGTTGTCCAACACCGATAGCATTACCGGCTTCCTGGATGTAGCCAACTTTGGTAACTTCTACGTCGGCGGCGTCCAGGACAATAACAATCTGAAGGGTGAGAAGTCGCTCAGTCTGAACGATTATCCGCAGGATCTGACGGTGAGCTACGTGCTTCCTCTTCCCTTTGGCCGCGGCCAGCGGTTTCTCGCGGGAGTGCCCACCGCGGTAAACTCGATCGTCTCCGGGTGGCGCGTCAACGGCATCACCTCATTTATCTCAGGAATGCCATTAGCAATTGGCGCGAACGGGAACATCTCCAGCGATTCCACTGGCCCCAATCAACTCATGGCGTACTTCGGCGCGGGCGGGTACTTGCAAAATCAAAACGGAACGTATCCGCTGCGGCCGAACCTGAGACCTGGATGCAACCGCAACGTATCTGGCTCGGCGGTAGACAAGGTCAAAACAGCAAAGTGGTTCAATACCGACTGCTTCTTGGAACCAGGTCAATACCAGTTTGGCAATGAGCGTCGCGTGGATGGCGTTTTGCGACGGCAGGGCGTCGACAACTGGGACTTCTCGGTTGCCAAAGTCGTGAGCCTGGCTGAGAAGTTCAACGTGACCTTCGACGCCGAGTTCTTCAACATCTTCAACCGCGTTCAGTTCGCTCCTCCGTTTGAATCAATGTCTGCTGGAACGAATTGGGGAGCCGTCACCAACCAACTCAACTTTCCGCGCTTGATCCAATTCGGGCTGCGCATCGACCGTTAATCTAGATAGAAATATAGCCGTGAGTACCGTTCGCAGTTGGACGGTACTCACGGTTTTATAGAAGAAAAGATGAGATCGGAAGACGGGAAGCGGCCGGGAATGAATCCCCACGAAAGGCCGCTCTCCGGTTGCTCCTTTTCTGGCGAATCTCCGGGCTTTTAAAAAAAGCGACCTGTCAGTCTGCTTCAGAAATGAAGCCCAACCGGACAGCCGCTCATCCCGGATCCAGACAGCAGAGGCCCTCAGGATTCGGAGAGGAAGGCCTTTCGTGAATCGTGCATTCCAGCCGTTCCAGCAGCCGCGAGATACCGCTGACGACCAGACATCCGGCTCCGCGGTTGCGCAGATGCAGCACCACTCAGATCGACTCGCACCCCACTGAGCACCGAGCGCTCTTCCTGCCTGGCGATGCGAAGAAATTTGGCGCGCATCTCTGCCGCTCTCCTGGCAACCATGGGATCGATGCCGGAATGCAGGTGGCGCTGGGCTACCCTGTGTTCAGCTCTGGCCCGCTCCAAGCTAATCTTTGGCCATTCCCCATACGGCATGATTTTGGTTTGTCCGTCGAGCGGATAATTCCAGCGCCATAACTTGCCGGCAGTAGGCGTAACCCAAAGATAGAGTCCATCTTGATCAGGCAGCGCATATGGCGTGCTCTTACTGCGCGCTGCTGCGATCGCCTCTGTCGTTAGAGGCTGGCCGGGTATGTGGAGTCGGGCCCGCTTCAGCGAGGCGTTGGAATCTCTGCTGTAACTCATAACTCAATTGCTCCCAGTGTTTCCTTCGATAGATGGAATGTCAACGAGAAACACCCGCAACTGATGAGAAAGCTGCCTAGAAGAACTTCTGTTTCGATCGGAAACAAGTAGCCGAAGGCACGGAGATCCGAAGCGTATGATCTTCTGAAGACAGTGAACAGGCGCGAGAGGAATGGCCGAACCGGTCCTTCGCGCGCGACGGCCGTATTTGTGGAGGGAGCATGAAACTGGGAGTCAGCGCGTTTGCCTGGACGGCGAAATTCGAATCTTCGCATCTGGCTCTTTTGCCTTCCCTTAAGGAGATGGGGATCGAGGGGGTTGAGGTCCCTATGTTCGATCCGGCGGCCCTCCCGATTCGAGCTGTCCGAGATGCCTTTGAGACGGCGGAACTCGAATGCATGGTTTGCGCAATCCTGCCAACCCAGTTCAACCCGATCAGCCCGGATGCCTCTGTCAGGCGAGCAGCGATCGGCCACCTCACGCGCTGCATCGATGCTGCCGCGGAGATGGGATGCAGACTGCTGGGAGGACCGCTGTTTTCACCGATTGGCTATCTCCCCAATCATCGACCCACAAACGAGGAGTGGCGCTGGGCCGTTGAGGCGTTCCAATCACTTGCGGAGCCGCTTGAAGCCTGTGAGGTGCATCTGTCGATCGAGCCGGTCAATCGTTCGGAAAGCTTCTTTCTCCGTACCGCAGCTGACGCTAAGCGCCTATGCGAGGAGATTGGCAACCCACGGATCGGCGTCACGATCGATACCTTCCACGCTAATATCGAGGAGCTGAGTATTCCGGCTGCCATACGATTGCTCGGTCCGCATCTAAAACATATTCATGCCAGCGAAAACGATCGCGGGCCTTTAGGACGGGGGCATGTGCCTTTTCCGGAAATTGTGTCTGCGCTGCGGCAGATCGACTACAAGGGATATTTGATGATCGAGGGGTTTGGATTCGATCCCGGCGAGCAGAGCGCACCAGGGTATCTTTGGGCGACGCCCGGCGTTACGCCCGATATCCTTGCCGCGGAGAGTTACAGGTATTTGAGCAGCCTGCTTCGATAGGCCCTGCGTGCGCTACTCTGAGACGCTGTATTCGGTCATGTCGGACCGCTGCAAGATGGCTTTTGTCGGCTTGGCTGCCCAGTTGTAAATCAGGGCGGCGAACAGCAGACCAGCACACACCGTGGCCAAGGCGAACCCATAGCGGAGATCGCCAAAGGCATCGCTGACCGCACCCATGGCAAACGGGCCAAGGGCCGCTCCTCCGCAGGTGAAGAACAGCAGGACGCCAGCCACTGCTCCATGCTCCGACTTGGGGAAGCAACTGATGCCCTTTGAGTTCAGCGTAGGATAAAGAACCGACATGAAAAGTCCGGAGAGGGCCAGAAGATAGACGGCGGCGTCGGTTCCCCCCAGGATGCCACCCAGAAAGCAGGCCAGCACAGCTCCGCTGAAGACCATCACAACCGTTGCCCACTGCCAGCGCGTAATGACCCATGCGCCTAGGAAGCGTCCGGCAGCCCGCAGGATAAAGAAAATGGCAACCACATAGGCAGCCATGAAGGCGGATGAAGCCTTGTGCTCCAGCAGATACGTTGGCAGCCACACATAGACCGCACATTCCACGATCACATAGAGAAAGAGAACCAGGGAGAACCCGAGCGCGAAGGGATTCTTCAGCAGGTGCAACGTCCGTTTGAGATCGATAGGTTCGGATGAGGGCGTCATCGTTCGTGGGTAGCGCACCAAGGTTGCGGTGAGCAGCAGAATCGCACAGAGCGTGCCGGCGATGACGTAGAGCCACTTCCAGGAGAAGTCGGCCAGAAGCAGGCGGGCCACGATCGCGGGTCCAATGATTGATCCCACGCCGAAGAATCCCTCAACCATATTCATGGTCGATGTGTGCTCGAGCGTGGATTGCGAGATGTCCCCGATCAGCGCCAGGGCGCCGGCTTTGAAGACGCCAATGGCGATTCCTGAGATGCCCAGCAGAAGCACGAACCAGAGGTAGGCATGAACAGCAGCAAACAGATAGGAGCTTACGGCAAAAAGCGCGAGTCCCAGCACGATGGTGGTCTTGCGTCCCAGAAGGTCGGCGATAAACCCCAGGAAAATTGCAGCCAGGGCGATTCCCGACATGCTCGCGTAATGAAAAGCGCTGGCAGCCGTCATGCTCAGATGGAAGGTCTTGATGACCGCGGGGATGATGACGCCTACCGAGTCGGTAGTCATGGCGAACATCATGAACATCAGATAAGTAAGGGCTCGGATCAAAAACTTATTTGCCTTCAATCCTTCCGCGGCCATCGTGCTCATCTTTCCTCCACTGCAGCTCCAGCCGAAAGAACATCCTGTTTGAGCAGGCGGCGCTGAAGCTCTTCGAGGCTGAGACCCTTGCTTTCCGGATAAGTGAAGAGGACAGTGAGGAACTGAACGCCAGTCATCACTGCGAAGAAGACGAAGGGAATGCTTTGGCCAAAGTAGGCCGCCATCGCTGGAAAGACAAGAGAGATGACAGTATTCATTGTCCAGTGGCTGGCATTGCCCACGCCTTGGCCCTTCGAGCGGACGTGATTGGGAAATACTTCGCCGATATACACCCAGATTACGGCGCCCTGGGAGAGTGCGAAGAAGGCGATAAAGGTGATCAGAAACCAGACAAGAAGATTTGCATGGGTATGGGTGGCGTAGATCCACGCCACGCCGGCAAGGCAGGCGGCATCCGCCGCTGCGCCCACCAGGAGCAAGGTCTTGCGTCCGAGCTTATCGATCGCGCTCATGCCGACCATCGTGAACACAAGATTCGTGAATCCGATGGCGATTGCCTGCTGGTCGCCGGAGAGCTGGCTGAACCCTGCCGACTGAAAGATGTTGTTCAGGTAATAAAGAATGGCGTTGATGCCCGTGAGCTGATTGAATGCGCCGATGGTGATAGCGAGGAAGAGCGGATAGCGGTACTTCCATTTGAAGATGGGCTCGCGCGCACTCGCATGTTCTTCTGCCAGGGCGGCCTGGATGTCGGCCAGTTCCGCCTCTGGGTTGGGGTCTCCCATGATGCGTAGCACATCGAGAGCTTCCTGGCTGCGGTTGTGAGCGGCTGACCAGCGCGGGCTTCGGGGGATCCCGAAAAGAAGTATGAGAAACAGGATCGCTGGAATGGCAGCGACCGCCACTTGCCACCGCCATTCCATCGCACCCAGGTGGAGCAGCCGAATGCCGTAGTTCGAGGTGTAGGCCAGCAGGATGCCGAGGACAACGTTGAACTGAAAGGTGCCGACCAGCCGGCCGCGCCACTTGGCGGGTGAGAGTTCGGCGATATAAACCGGACCCAGCACCGACGAGGCTCCGATGCCCAGGCCACCTAGGAAGCGGAAGACCATCAACGAAGTCCAACTCCAGCAGAGAGCACTTCCGAGGGCGGAGATGATGTAGAGCAGGGCAGTGAGGCGAAGCGTCTCGCGGCTGCCCAGCTTGTTGCCCACAACCCCAGCTCCGAACGAGCCCACCACTGTTCCGATCAGCGCAATGGCCACTGTCCAGCCCTCGCCATAGGCGCTGAGGTGAAACTGTGCTGTGAGTGCGGCGATGACGCCGGAGATGACAACCGTATCAAAGCCAAACAGGAGTCCGCCCAGCGCCCCCGTGAGGGATGCCTTGATCAGGTTGGAGTTAGGCCGCATGCCTCATCCTTTCGCGCCAGCATTCCCTTCGCTCAGGTTCCCGGGTACTCTGCACCCTGGATTACCCGATCTGCAGTTGAGCCGGCTGACGATCCGCGCTTCCTGAAAACTCGAGCCGGGCTTGTCCCTTCGACAAATCCACACCCAGGTGTGCTGTGTGCTTGTCGCACCTCCAATTGATCTCAAGCAGATGCTGCGCCGAAGATGCGAAGCTGCATCCCCCGCCAAAAGCGGGATGCGAGTTCCTCATGCGAATCAACTCAATCAGTTGCTTCACGAGAGGAGAAGAGAGGCGCGCTTGGATTTCTTCTGCGGTGAAGTAGTGCCGGTTGATGTCGCGGCCTACACCAGTCCGGGCAAGAAGATCCAGATCGTTCGTGGTGCCCAGTAATCCCACGTAATAAACCTGCGGAATGCCCGGAACGAAGAACTGAATGGCACGCGCAATGAGATAGAGCGCTTCGTCTCTTCCCAGTGCATCCAGATACGTGCAATTCACCTGATATAAATCGAGATTATTGGCAGCGGCCCCGGTTGCCTGCTTGCTCTCGCCGTTGCTGCGAGCGTGGATCGTCTCCACCAGGGCATTGATTTGTGCTGGATTCAGTAGACCCGGATTGCCTTCTGCATCACCGCCCACATCCACCACACCAATCCCATCGTGTGTGTCGAGCACGGTAATGGCATTCAGCGGCCGAATCTTGAGCCATTTCATCAGCGGTTCGCAATCCGAGGTAAACAGCGCATGCAGCACAAGCGGCGGCAGGGCGAAGTCGTAGACCAGATCCACTTGGCGGGCGATCTCGATCTGCTGCTTGTAATAGCTGTGAATCTCCACCAGGACTTCAATTCCCAGAGCCTTGGCCTGCTGAGAAAGACCGTCGATGAATGTGAAGGTCTCGGGAATCATGAAGCAACTGGTTCCCGGCTTCTTGATTGCGTATCCGGCCGCATCGAGTCTTATCGAAGTGATTCCCGCTTCATGGAAGCGTTGCAGAATTCCGTTCAGGTACTCCTGCGTTTTTGCGTGGCGTACATCCAGGTCCACCTGTTCGGGCGTGAAGGTAGTCCACAGCAGCCGTTTTTCCCCGTTTGCCAGCGTCGTATAGGTAAACGGCAGGCCCGGCCGGGGACGGTAGATCTTCAGAAGCTGCGCTTCGGTCGCTCCGTCAGGGAAGACGCGGTCCATCGTCAGGAACATGCGCCCAAATGCTGAGCTTGCCCCGTTTCGAGAGAAATCCTGGAACTGTCGGGATCGGCTGGAAGCATGATTCACAATCAGATCCGCCATCACATCTACTGTCTGTGTCAGCTCGCGCAGGTCCTCCCAGGTGCCCAGCCGTGGATCCACGCGGGTATGGTCGATCGGATCAAATCCCGCGTCAGCGCCATCAATGGGGTCAAAGAACGGCAGCAGGTGAGCCCCGCCGAAGACGTCCTGGAGGGGTCCCTTGAGCAGGGCGTGCAATGCGGATATGCCGCCTCCGGAGAGGCGGTCGACATAGGCGATGAGGTGGACTTGATTCTTCATGTAGGAGAGCCCTGGCTCGTTCTACGAGACGACCTTTCCGATAGCTGCACCAGACAAGGCAGGCAGGAGAGGTGCGGTTCAAAGTCAGCCGCGTGCTCGGCTCGCCCTCTTTCTCGTCTGCCCAACTGCAAACATTCCAGTGTTAGCGCAACGTGGAAGCAACACCGGCACGAACTTAGCCATCGGACGGTCCGCAAGCACCTTCGGGGCGCATTTTGCACCTGGTTCGAAAGGAACTATAGGAATCCATCGTATACGCTGTCAACGCTTCAGGCTCCGGCACTGGACGAAGAAATGTAAATAAGTTGTATGTACAGATTGCCGATCGGGCGGGCGAATACCGTGGGCTTTCTGGCCGGACCCGGTTTCGAGGCCTTCCAGCCGAGCCTTCCTTCTTTTCCGCAATTCTTTCGGCGCAGAGCGCCCAGGGGGCGATTGGAACGACCACGGAGCATTCGCCTAACATCTGCAACAATCCCGCCCACCCGGACGTCTCGGCATTGAGTTCGTGTTCGGCCATGGCGAAAATGAGGCGAGACATTTCGGCGTCTAATGTAATCAAGTTGTATAGGCTGGTATGCGGGTGTTAATGTGTTGTGCGAGATTTCTCATCGCTCCGTAAGCTGCCCGGAAGGATCGCAAATGATTCAACATAAGTACCGCGAGATCTTGGAGAAGATACAGGGGGATATCGCTTCGGGCCGGTACAAGCCCGGCCAGCGGCTCCCGAGCGAGGCGGAGTTGGTGCGTCGCTATAGCGCCTCAAGAATGACGGTCTTTCGAGCCATGCACGAGTTGCAGACCCTGGGTATGGTCACCCGGCGCGTCGGCTCGGGGACCTTTGTCTCACAGGTATCCAACTCGGGGAGCCTGGTGTTTGGGCTGCTGATTCCGGAGTTGGGGCAGACTGAGATCTTCGAGGCCATCTGCAAAGGAATGATGGAAGCGCCGCAGGCCACTCACCATTCCCTCCTGTGGGGCAACGCCGGAGCCGGATCGGAGAAGGAGAAAGAAGAGATCGCGGAGCAGCTCTGCCGGCATTACATTGCGCAGAAGGTTTCCGGCGTGTTCTTTGCTCCGGTGGAGTTTTCTCCGGGGAGATACCAGGCCAACCATCGCATCGTAGCGGCTCTCGACCGGGCACGCATTCCGGTAGTTCTCCTCGACCGCTGCCTGGAGCCTTATCCGCGGCGCAGTAATTACGATCTGGTGGGCATCGATAACCGCCGCACGGCGTACCTAGCCACGGAACACCTGATCAACGCTGGAGCGAAGCGCATCGCATTCTTTGCTCGGCCGCAGTCGGCGCCCACGGTGGATGCGCGCATTGCCGGCTACCACGAGGCCATTCAGTCTTTATCGCAGCAGTTTGGAACCGATCTTGCTATGGTTGGAGATCCTTCCGATGTCAAGCTGGTCAAAGCGCTGCTGAAGAAACACCGCCCCGACGCCTTCGTCTGCGGCAATGATCTTACCGCGGGCGTCCTGATGCACACACTCATGGAATTGGGCCTGCAGATTCCCAATGATATTCGCATCGTGGGGATTGATGATGTGCGTTATGCGCGTCTGCTGCCCGTCCCGCTGACCACACAGCATCAGCCCTGTCGGGACATCGGCCGAGTGGCGCTGGCTGTCATGTTGGAGAGAATTGCCAATCCCGATCTGCCGACGCGCGATGTGCTTCTGGGATGCAAGCTGATCGTTCGGCGCTCCTGTGGAGCACGCCCGGGAAATGCGGGATAGCTGCTGAATCCGAGCGCGGGCTCGGGACCTTGGGGGCTTATCTCGCAGTTCCTCACAGGCATCTACCGAACCCTACTTCTGAAACTCGTCACCTGTGCTTAGCTCGGGGCCCCCGAGTCCTTATATATAGGTTGACGCCGGCTCAACGAGCCGGATCGGCTACCGAGTGATCCCGATCAACACCGTTGCTTGGGGGAAGTCGAGGATTTTGACCGTTGACTCGATCAGCCAACTAACCACTCAAGCAGAGGGCTGCTTTGAATTACCCAGATGGGGTGAAAAGCGCCGTAACACCCGCACAATCCACAGAAACGGGCGCAGCGGGGCATAGGCCCAGAAGAATTTGTCGGGAAGTCGAACCAAAGCGAAATCATCCGCACGGTAAGTGGCTTCCCTGAGACTTTGACGCCAAGTTTTGTGCGGTCTGAGCGCGCGGTCGAATCGGATTTCGCACAGTTTTTCCCAGAGGAAGGAAAATGAGGGAACCATGGCCGTTTCCTTGAATCGCTGCAGCCGGCGAGTCGTGTGTCTGATGAGAAGGGGGGGCAAATTGGCAATCGGCTCTGAGTCGTCGAAAGGCAAAGGAAGACCATACACCTCGTTTAGCAAGCGCAGAGCTAACAACAGGGGCCGCTCTTGAATTGCCGCTCGGGTGCGATCATCGGCAGCATTCCAATCCACGTACTTGATGGCGTATAGCCGCGCTAGATCTCCCAGCCACTTGGCTCGGAACCATGCGTGCTCACTACCGTGCTCGCAGAGGTAGAGCGTTTGGTCGATTGAGTCCATGCGCCGGAAGGTGGCTCCCGACCAAGTTGAATGAACGCTTCTGGCCCAGCAGCCGGCAGTTTGCTCAGGCTGATGAGAAAGGATGCTCCAGTGGAGTTCAAGGAAGCCATTGCGTGGGTGCACGTAGCCTACGTGATGCGCATGCCGCCAAACTGCTGCGCTCTGTTGAGGAGTCAAAAAGGATAGGAAGCGGTCAGACTCGATCGTACGCCAGCCCATGTCTTCGAGGCGCTTGGTTGCTCTAGGGTAATCCTCCTCGGTCACCAGCACGTCCAAATCCCAAGACTGCCGAATTCCCGTATCTCCATAAAGCTCGAGCGAAAGCAGTGGCCCTTTGAGCGGGATGACCGGAATCTCCGCGCGGTTGAAATTCCGAATCACCTCCGCCAGCGCCGTGGTGCGGTGAAGCGCCGCCAGGCGGCAGGCTCGGTCGCGCCTCTGCAATTCTCCTCGCACGGCAGCGGGAACATTGATGCCGGGCGTGCGTGTGAGAGCGGCCCAACTCAGCGCCGGCGTGCGATGCCGATCAACCAGCGCGAGATACTCCTGCCAATCGGGGCCACCGGCAACTGCTTGGCGAATCGCGTATTCCTGATGCGCACGCCACGAGTCCGGCGCCAACCACGATGTAGCGATCAATAAGCGAAATGCAGAGCTGCATTCCTGCAGCCAGAATTGAGTTGGTGTGGGACCAGCGATGAGAGGTCTTCTCACGGACATGATCTTTCCATTTGAACGCAAAGATGGTGATCGGCGAAAGTGGTAAAGTCACGCCTGAGAATATAGACGAACGGATGGGTTGTGCTTTGGGATTGAGCGCCACAGCGGGCGGTTGACTTAAGCGCACCTTATGCAACAGGTATTGACCATCCAGGAATTGCCAGGGCACCGGCTCATACCAGCCCAGCGCGGTGAACTCGTGCCAACGCACGGAGCAGTATGGTGTGTCATTTCCCAAGATCTGAGGCTTGATCGTTAGCTGCGCCAACTCCACACGCAGACGCAGGGTCTCCATATGTCCAGCCGCCAATTCCGCGTTCCGGCCAGAGCCGCCCAGCCTACCGGCCCGCTGCGCCGTCCCTCAGCTCGCCAACGTCTGTTCCACTATTCCAAGCTTCGGAGACGCTCTGCCCCAATTCCATCAAGCGCACCGCCTCCTGCCGGAACTCAAGCGTGGAGATTTTCTGCGGCATCTTCGCCGTCTTCGTCTTCCTTCCGCAGTATAATCACTGTGCGAAGGGGCGCGTTTCCCCTGGAGAAAGCTCAACATAATCTAAATTGGGGAATGCGGACCACCGGCCGGCGATGGCAAATTACATTGTCGTTCATTCGCTTGCTTGTTCGTCATGCGGTTCACAACGCGCGCCGAACTCCCTGCGCCTTCCGGATCGGCGGCAACCAAGGCTCTCCGAATCGACAGCCGTTCCTGACGCTGCGGTTCTGCATCTGCTGGAACGGCATTTTCCCGGTCAACGAACTTTGAAAAGGAGAAAGTTGGATAGCGGCCATATCGAAGTCCAAGGATCTTTCCGTGCGAGGGGCAATTCAGCATCGGTCCTCGCTCGGCGAGGCCCCACAAAAGATCCTACTGTGCGGCCGTCCGCACCCCATGCGGTAGAACCAAACTCCTGTGTGCGACGATATGTCATCTCAGGACTGCTGGTTGACTCGGCTCTCGAGTTGCACTCCGCCGTGGAGGCAGCGGCACCATCCGATACCCCCGACGTGACCATCGTGGAGGGCGAAGTGCCTGTGCACCTGTGCGACCCACGGCATTCGACCGCCGCATGGGAGGCAAGGCGCGGGGAATTTTTGCTGCGGGTTCCGGAAGTGGCGGATTTCCTGATCAGCGAGGGCCGGAGCATCTTGTTTAAGCCGATTTCTGGCTGCGAGTTGCACACGATCGCTCTCTACCTCGTGGGAACCTGCTTTGCCATACTCTTGCAGCAGCGCGGTGAACTTGTGCTCCATGCCAGCGCAATTTCAGTGGGTGGACGCGCAGTGCTGTTCTGCGGCGCGTCGGGAGCGGGAAAATCCACGCTTGCAGCGCTTCTGTGCCGACGGGGATATGGCCTGATCAGCGATGACATTTGCATTCTGACGCTCTCGGCGGATGATCGCTACGTGGTGCGGCCGGACGGACGCATGCTCAAGTTGTGGTCCAATTCGCTGGACTTCCTGGAGTGGAGAACGGCGGCCCAGAGAGCTGTGCGCAGCGATCTGGACAAGTACTTCGTTGCTCCGCCGGGAAACAGACTTGCCGCGCAAACTGTGGGCGCAGTATATCTGATACGTGACGCCTTGCCGGATGAGCCTGATTCCCTTCGTCGACTGCGAACGCTGGAAGGCATGAGAGAACTGAGGCGCAATGCATATCGTCCTGCGCTCGTCTCTGCAATGGACATGGAAGCATCGTACTTCGCCGGCTCGGCAGCCCTGCAAGTATCCGCGGGGATTTTTTGCCTCTCCAGAAAGCGCGACTTCACCGCCGCGGATGGGCTGGTCGAGTTGCTGGAAGAGCACTGGAGAAGCCTGTTTTGAGTGCTACGACTATCGAGATGAATGAGCGCAGCGTCTATTCGCGCCGGGACGGATGGATATCCGCCTGGGTAGGGGATGAGCTCATCATGATGAGCGCCGAGAGCAGCGTGTATCTGAGCCTATCGCACGTTGGCGGGCGGATTTGGGAGCTTTTGGAGGCGCCCCGGACAGCAAATAGCCTGTGCCAAGCGCTTGCAACCGAATATACGATGGGCTCAGTCGATATTCGCGCCGAGGTTCTTGCGTTCCTGGAGAAGCTGGTCACACAAGATGCGATTGAGGTCGATTCTCAGCAGGTGGTCTAAATTCCGATCTCTCCATCGCAGCCGGCGGCTGCTGCTGATGGAAGCAGTGTTCTGGCTCCTGATCGCCGAATGCGTCATTCGTGTACTTCCCTTTCCGCGGATTGCCCGTCTTCTTGGCACGCTACGGCCGCCTGGCCCGGTGCAAGATAGGCCGAACGGGGAATCTGCTGCGCGCGAAATTTCGTGGGCAATCGACCGAGCAGCTCGCGCGTTGCCGGTGTCGGTGGTTTGCTTCCCGCGCGCGCTTGCGGCGTGGCACATGCTGCATAGGCGAAACATCGCGGCGCGTCTACACTTCGGCGCCTCGCGCGATTCTGGCAGCGCCCAGCTTCGGACTCATGCCTGGCTGGATGCGAGCGGCGTCGAGGTGACTGGTTACCCTGAAGCACACCGATGCGTCGAGATCGGCCATTTTGCTCGGTAAAAGGTTGTCGCGGTAACATGTATGGACCGGCATAGCAGCATCTTTAAAAAACAACCATCCTTTCCCCGCACAATGTGGAGGCTTATGAACCCCCAAGAGTCTTTGAGTGAACCGAACGCCGGCGCCCCTCTGCAGGAGCGCCGCCTGTGGGAGACACCAACGATCGAAGTGCTTGAGGTTCGCGAAACCGAGAGCGGTGTGTCAGTCCCGTCGTCCGACGCCTTAACTTTGCTTTCTTAATCGCAAGTCAGGGTCGATTTCTAGCGTGGGCGCCGGAATAATGAGCATTTCCAAGCCATTCGCCGGCGCCATTATTGCAGTCAATAGTGTTGCTGCAACGGGTGGCGTGCCGCGAAAAAATCTACCCTGGAAGTTGTGTCGTCCTTGGGCTGGGAGAGCGCTGCCACTCTGGGCATCCACCCCATCTTCGTGCAGTGCGGGTCAGGGCGTCCTCTTCAACGGGCATGTCTTCGATCCGGAAAGCCTTGCAAGAGAACTATCCGCCAGTTCCTGCGATCAGGGCGCACTTTTTCTAAGCGCATATCGGACCTGGGGAGAGGACTTCCCGAAGCGAGTCCATGGGGAATACTCCTTTGCGGCGTGGGACGAGACTGCCGTGCGGCTCGTTCTCGGACGCGATCCATCCGCGAGCTATCCCTTGTTTTATGCATATGAGGGCGGGTGCTTCTTTTTTGCTACACGCCTGGACCTCCTGCTTTCACTCATGCACACGTCTGTTCGTCTCAACGAGGAGCACATTGCGCATTGGCTGGCAGTGACTTCGACGAGCCGGTACACGACTTTTTTTGAAAATATCTTTGCGGTTCCTCCCGGATGCACCGTTTGTTACCAAGGCAACCGGGTGCATGTGACGTCCTTCTGGGAGCCGGAGCACACCCCAATTTTGCGCCTTCGGGATCCGCGGGAGTACGCGCACGGCCTGCGGCATATGCTGCAGACCGCGGTAGCCGCTCGACTCCAGGCTCATGCTCGTGCCGGCACGATGCTGAGCGGCGGGTTGGATAGCGCGAGCGTGACAGCGACAGCAGCGGAGCTATTGGCCCAAGACGAGCGCCGCCTCTGCGCCTTCACGGCGGTGCCTCGGGAGAAAGTTGCCGACATAGCGGGCCGGTTTGGCGACGAAGGCCCGAACGCCGCCGCTGTTGCTGCAATGTATCCGAACGTAGATCATGTGACCGTTTCTCACGGCAGACACTCGGTCTTCGATTTAATCGATTGCTTCTCCGGCGCAGCACTGGAGCCAATTTTCAATCCCCCCAACTTCGATTGGCTATACGAGATGTGCATCATCGCCCGTCAGCGGGATGTGGATACGCTGTTCACCGGCGAGGCCGGAAACCTGACCATCAGCTATGCGGGGATGGATACCCTTTCCGAACTGGCAAGGAGTTTCCGGTGGATTGCGGCCGTGCGCGTGGCTTTGGAAGTGCATCGCCAGGGGACCATGCGTTGGCGCGGCGTGGCGCATTCTCTGCTTCGGCCGCTCCTGCCTGCGAATGTGGTGCTCGCATTGGATCATTCTCTTCACAGGCCGTCAGCGACCAATATTTATTCGATGATCCATCCGGACTTCGCCAAAATGCATGGAATCGGTGCAGCCGCGCTCGATCAGTTCACTCGTGGAATGGATTCCGTCTCTTTACGGGTGAAGGTGCTGCGGCGTGCGGATGTGGGGCCGATCCGTGAAGCGTTTCGCGAGCTTGCTGGAGTTTCGATGACGGATCCGACGATGGATCCGCGTGTGGTGGAGTATTGTCTTTCGGTCCCGGTGGAGCAGTTTGTACAGAATGGCATACCACGGGCGCTCATTCGCAATGCAATGACGGGTCGTCTTCCGGAACAGGTGCGGAATGAGCAGCGCCGCGAGCTGCAGGCCGCGGACTTTGGCTACCACTTTGCGAAGGAGAGACAAGTGGCGATCGACGAGCTTGCGCGGATGAGGCGGACCGACCTTGCCGTTCGCATCCTTGATATTGCGACGATGGACGAAATGCTGCAATGGTCTGCAGCGAAGATCGCGGACTTTGGCGAGGCGCTCTATTGGGCAAAGCTGACGCGCGCCTTCTCATTGGGACGCTTCCTTCGCCGGGTGCAGGATGGGGAACTCCTTGCGGGCAATTCCTCCATGGCGCCAACACCTCAAGCATAACCACGGAGATCGCCACCACTCAATAAACGATTCAGCGCTCATGCAGAATCCTCATTTTATTGCCACCGCTGCAACCAATGCTTCAAGCGCGGCAGCTTGATGAACCTCAGGCCCTTGCCATAGGAATCCGAACTTGCCGGAAGACTGATCGTGGTTCCAAATGCTGCTGGCGTTGGCATCCACAAAATGCCTGTATCGGGCGCGCTGACGGGCAAAGTGCGGCAAGGCTGCATAGAGGCCATGAGATTGCGCATGAAAATGCCCTTCAGCAGGGCAAGCTGGAAGCTGGCGGCGCGGTGGATCTTGCTATGCTGCGCCAGCTCCTCCGGGAGCTGGAACACACCTGGGGTGTGGATGTGAAGAAGTAGCTCGATTATGAGCACTGCACCCCCGACACCTGGCGTCCATGTTGCACACCCAAAGACTACGAGGTAGCCCAGTTGAGCTGGGAAGAGAAGCGCCGCGATCTGCTGGACGGTTTGCTACACCCCCTGCCGCGTTGCGACAGGAGGCTGAGGAGCGAGTGTATGGCCTGGTGGCGAGGGAGCCGGCGCTTATGAAGTCGACCGTACTGCGGCCCGGCCAGGCAGTCGAGGTAGAGCAATCTACTTTGCACCAGGACCGAAGACCGGTGCGAGCCATCCGCTCGTCCACAGGACAAAACGCCAAAGACAAGCGCGGCGTAAGAGGGACCTCACCTAGTCGATGCGTTGCAACTGGGCGGATTGAATGCGTACGGTGTTCACGACGCCATCCATATCGATGTCCGCGGGGAGGAAGCGCAGTTCGATCGTGTGCTTTCCCTTTCGCAATGCAATGATCTGAACGCTGCTCAAGCCCCACTGATCCCAGGCGTTCGCGCCGCGCTGCGGCAATACAATCGGCCCGATGCGCTGGCCGTCGATGAACAGAGTGCGGATGGCGCATCGGCTGCCGGTGTTCACCGGGCCGCTGCCGTTGGCGTAGCGAAAGGCGATGGCGTAGCGGCCATCGGCGGGCACCTCGCCGGTGAGCGATAGCCCAGCCACGCCGGACTGATCGAGCGTTACGAAGTCTTGGGCGGTTGGCTTGACCGTGGGAGAGACCGCGGGAATCGTAATGGGTTCACCGCCGGAGCGGATCGGCTTGCTGAGAAACGACTCCACCCCATCAGGCGAAAGCGCAGCCACCTGGAGTTCCTGCAATGTGCTGCCTGGCCGCACATGGAAGGGAGCACCCTCCACCGTGCTTTGCGGAACGCCATCGCGGTAGACTTCGTATCGGGATGCGCCTTGCACGGGCTCCCAAGACAGAGCATCGTTCCCCAGGCGAGGCTCTGGCGTTTCCGGTGCCGTGACGCTTTGAACCAAATGCACGCGTGAGTCTGGACCGGAATGGTTGTCCATCTCGATCACGATGGCATGATGGCCGCGGAGATCGGCGGGCACGATGGGCTCAGTCCGTTCCCCATCGAGGGTCATGCTGCGCACAGTTCCGCCGAATCCATGCACCGTGATAGAGAGAACCGCGCCACGGTAGTGAAAGTTGGTCAGGGTGCGCGAGCCGCTCAGCGCTTCGGGAATGACCGGATGGAGGTGCAGCCCGTCCTCCGTGAAATCCATCCCGAAGAAGACGCGATAGACCATGGCCAGGCTGCCGGCAACGCTCCACAGTTGACGATCGGAGTTGACCGCGGTTCCGATCGGGCTACCGTCTTCGGCAACGAAGTTTTCCTTGTTGGTGAGAAACAGTGCGGTTGCACGATAGATGGCTGCCAAACCATCAAGCAGCGCCGATTCGTCCTCCTGTTTGGCTGCCGCAAGATTCCAGAATGCCTGCACGAATGGCCAGACGGAGCGGTTGTGGTACGGCGGAATGCCTGGCGTCTCTGGATAAACGGTCGGAATACCATAGGGCATGATCGGCTGCACCTTCATGATGGACGCCCGCTGAGCTGCCGATGGAATTTCAAACAGCACCGCGAGAGAATCGCCAAGCGCGTCCGCGCGCGGAGAGAGCGACTGCCAGATACGGCCGTAGAGGTATTGCCCATAGCGGCCCTCGCTCTTGATCCACATGCGCTGGTTGATCGCGGAACGGATGCGCTCCGCCTTGGCGTCCCATGCGCCGTCGCTTTGCCCAAGCGCTCTATCCATCGCGCCGAGGATACGGTACACGCGGTAATACACCGCATTCGTGCTCAGCGCTTTGCCGCTGTAGATGTCGGCTGGCTGCATCCATCGTGGATAGGTCTGCTCCCGCCAATCGAGAAACGAAGTTTCGCCGTGGGCCAGTCCGGTGGCTGGATCGATAACCACCTGCTCATCGTCACGGATGCTGTTCTTGATGACCGTTGCGCTTTGCTCCAGCCACTGGCGATCGCCGGTCACCAGATAGACCTCCCAGGCCGCGAGCGCCCAGCAGACGCGATCGCTCGAGACCGGCCAGGAACCGCCGGTTCCGGTATCCTGCACAATTCGGCCGCGCTTCACCTTGCGCAGCAGGCTCTTCTCTGCCGTGCGCGGATCGATGGCGGCAAGGGAGAGCAAGGTGCTGTAGCTGGTGTCCCTGGTCCAGACACCCGGCCACAGGGCGCCGGCATCGAAGGTGCCTTCTTTCGAGATGTCCTGGGTCAGTTCTTCCAGTGATAGGTTGTAGATGGCATCGATCAGGGGCGAATTGGAATGCAGAGCCGGGAAGGCAGAAAGATCGGCGTGAAGTTTCCATTGCCTCTCCTGAGCTGTAGCGTTCTTGTGCAGGGGATAATTGGAGACGATTTCAGTGGGGGAAATCGCCAGCGCCCGGTATGGACCTTCGACAACCTCGTTGGCCGATACGCTGAACTGCGCGGATTGGTAGAAGGGCTTGATGGGTTGCGCCCCTGCTGCGACGATGCCGGCCAGGAACAGGACGATTGCTGCGGCTTTTCCTGAACCCCGCAATGTTTGATTCGTTTGACGCTGCCGGCGTCCGTTTTGTTCGCTTATTGCTGTCATAGCTCCCTATCAGTATGGATGCCGGAATAGCGATGCACTCTGTTGAGCACGCGCGAAAACAAAGGCCGGATCGGAGCGATCCGGCCTTTGCGTGAGGAGGAGCAGTCCTGTGGAAGCCGGGCAATGAGACGGCCCGGCTTTGGAGTGCGGCTAGAACTCCACCCGGAAAGTGACCTGTCCCTGGCGGTTGATGATCTGCGATCCCTCACCGGTGACTTCGCCGAAGCTTCCATCACTGATGTTGTTATCGGGATTGTTGAACCGGGTGCGATTGAAGGCATTGAAGTAGTCCACGCGCAGAGACGCGCGAACATTCTCACCCAGGTTGAAGGACTTGATTGCGTCCAGATCTTCCATCAACTGGGCAGGTTGGCGCAGCGATGCGTAGATGCGGGCGGCATTGCCCAACACATACTGGCTCGCGGTGGGAGTGAAGGCCGCAGTCCTGAACACCTTCGGAACCGCGCCGGTACCCAGGAAGTAGTTCCGCACGCTGCTGTAGCCATAGGTGGTGGGGTTAATGCCTTGCACGACATTGGGCCGGTTGTTGCCGTTGATTCCACTGCCGTTCTCGCTGACGCCGAAGGGTGTGCCGCCTTCATAGTCGAAGATTCCGCTCATCTGCCAGCCACCTGCCAGTTCGTTGATCAGGCCGCCGCGATTGAGGAATGCTTGTCCTCGACCGAACGGGAGTTGATAGTAGGCTGCGAACTTCGCCTGGTAACGAGGATCGAAGGCCGAGATCGACCATTCCTGCTTCTGGTTGTACTTGTTAAGCGGACTGCTGTACCAGCCGGTAAACCAGTAGCGATCGAAGTTCGACATCTGCCGATCCAGATTGATGGAGGCCAGATAGCTCAACCCATTGGAGAGGCGCTTCTCGGCCTGGGCCTGAAACGCGTTGTAGAAGAACGTGCCGGTCATGTCGTAGAGATTCTGGATACCGGCATACTGGGGGAACGGGCGCAGAGCCTGTTCCACCGTAGCGCCGCCGCCGAAGTCCTGCACGAAGTTCGGATAGGGGCTCTTGATGCCAGCGGCCTGCGCCGCGGGCGAGTCCACCGGCTGACTCAGCAGCGAGCCGTATTGCAGGATCGACGGATTCGGCTGATTAATCGGGTTGAGGGCGGAGGGCAGATGAATGTCTCGGCTGCCCAGGTAGGAAACGGTCAGGAACATGCTCCAGGGAAGTTCCCTCTGAACCGTGAGAGTCCAGACCTGGTTGTAAGGGGCAATCCCCAGGTTGCGGTTGAAATAGGTGATGTTGGAGCCATTGGCCATCGATGGGTTGAATGGAATCGCCGGCGGCTTCTGAAGCGTGGTCGAGTCCCAGTTGCCGTAACCGGGAACATTGCTGCCGGTCGACTGCCGGTTGAACTCGCCGAACAGAACATTGCCCATATTGACAGAGACATTACTGCTGCCGAACTCATAGGCGCCGCCGTCCAGAAATACCAGGTAGGCTCCTGCCTGGATGACGGTCTTTTTGTTCAACGAATATGCGAATCCCACCCGAGGTCCGAAGTGGCCCCAGGCGATGTTGGCGCGGGTAAAGCCGGCGCAGGTCGGGCAGTTTCCGAAGATGCTTGCCGCGCCGGGCAGACCGCCCGCCGCCGGATTGTTCGCCTGCTCGTTCAGAAAAACGATCTGGTTATGTTTTTCAGTGAACGGCACCATGATGTCCCAGCGCAGGCCGGCATTCACGGTCAGGCGCGAGGTGACGCGGATATCGTCCTGAATGTAGGAGGAGAAATCCAGGTTGCGCAGGGCCATTTCATAAGCCTCGACGCGGCTTGCGGAGTCGATTTGGCCGAGCAGGAAGCTGGCGAACGAGCTGCCATCGCTGCCGAAGTTCGGATCGCTGGGATTGGGTGTCGAAGTCTCCGCGTTGCTGAAATTGAATTGGCCGCCGCACTGCGTGCACGAAAGCGTGTCGTCGTAAGCGCGCCGGAATTCTCCGCCGATGTTGAAGGTATGCCGGCCCTTGGTCCACAGCCAGTTGTTCACGATGCTGATGCCGAGCTGGCGGTCGGAGTTCTTCAGCAGGCCGGAGTTCACGCCCCACGATGTGATGGAGTTCTGGCCGTTGAAGGAGACGCCGGGGAAGACGTTGCTATCCTGCACGCCCGGGAAACTCACATTCTGATTGCCATTGGCTTGCCCGTCCAGCTTGCCCAGCCATGCGATTCCTGCGGTGGCCACCAGATTGGGGGTTACGGTGTTGACGTAGTTCAGCAGGTAACCGGCCGCGTAGTTGTAGTCGTTCATCTCGCTCTGCAGCGGATTGGAGATGGGCACGATGGGCGCGGCGCCGTAGTTTTTGGTGATCTGGTTATCTTCCCACTGCGAGTAGTGAAGGCTCTGGCTTGAGTTGATGTTCTGGTCTACCGTGAAGCCCCACAGATTTTCACTGAGCGGGGCGGAGGTCACGGTCGGGGACTTGTTGCTTTGCAAGCCGTAGTTGGTGCCGGTGCGGTCGGGATTGGGAAGCAGCGGCAGAAGCGCCTTGGAGAGGGAGCTGAAACGATCCGGACAGATCACGTTCACTGCGCCGTTGCACTGGAACTGCTGGCCGGTCTGCGGATCGAAGATGGGAATCTGCTTGCCCGTGGAATCCACGAAGTTGCTGAAGTCGCCCTGCTTCATGGCCGCGGTTGGCACGGTTCCGATCGAGGTCAGCGCCTGGTTCTGCTTGAACCAGTCTCCGCTGAACAGGAAGAAGGTGCGGTTCCGGCCGTCGTACAGGTGCGGCAGGATGATGGGGCCGCCAAGGGTAAAACCATAGTTGTTCTGGTGGTCGACCGGCGGGATGGGCTTGCCCTGGGCGTTAAAGTTCGAGGGGAAGAAGCCGTTGGAATCAAAGAAGTTGTTGCGGTTGATCTCGAAGGCATCACCGTGAAAATTATTGGTCCCCGAGGCCATGCTGTAGGTCACCACGCCCTGCGCCAAGCCGTATTGCGCCGAGAAGGTGGACCGCTCCACCCGAAACTCGTTCACCATCTCGAAGGGCGGGTTGATATAGGTTTGCTGCCCCTGCATATTCGGCTGCACCAGTGGGATTCCGTCAAAAACCACTCCGCTTTCGAAGTTGATGCCGCCGCTGATCTCTTTGGACCAGGCGCTGCCCTGGACTCCAGGTGCCAGAAATACGAACTGATCGATCTGCCGGGCGTTGCCGCTCAACTCGATGGGCAGGGCGTTCAGGACGCTCGACTCCAGCGTGGTGCCCAGTTGTGGCTGGGTGGTATCGAGCGTCATGCTGTCCGCCTTGACCTCGACCGTCTGCGAAACGCTGCCGGGGGATAGTTGGACATCGACGGTAGGCGTCATGCCCACCTCGACGCGGACGCCGCTGCGCAGATAGCGCTGGAAGCCGGGAGCCTCAACGGTGATGGAATACTGGCTGGGCATCAGGCCGGTCAGAGCGTAGGTTCCCACCGAGGTGGTCACGGTGTGTGCGGTCGTGCCTGTCGCCTCATTGCGAACGGTTACCTGGGCTCCAGCGACCACCGCACCGTTCGAGTCCGCGACGGTTCCGGTGATGCCGCTCAGGGCTTGGGCCTGGGCTCGTCCCGGCAGGAACGCCGACACCAAGCCGAGAACCAGCAAGGGCAGAAGCCGAGAAAGCCTCTGTGCTGGTCGTTGCCTCCTCAGGAATTGCAAGTTCAACTTCGTCATTGTGCCTCCGATTCGTCCGTGGAGCACAGCGGCTGCTCCCACGCCGAATATTGCTTTCGGGAGCACACTATTGGACCGCAGTGGAGTTGTCCCGCAGGAAGGGTGAGATTTTCCTGAAGAACTTCCGAGCCTGCAACTTTCCTATTCAGAGGAGGTTAGAAGTAGCGAAGGGAACGATTCAGTGCTTTGCTATAATCCAACTTTCACAGCGGAGCCATTTTGCAGGGCGATTTCTCCATTGGCGAGTGGCACGTCCAGCCACAGATCAATCTTATCCATAAAGGCCAATTCACTTTCCACCTCGAGCCCAAGGTGATGCAGGTGCTGGTCCTGCTGGCTTCCGATCCCGGTGAGCTGGTTTCCAAGGAGCGCCTGCTCCAGACCGTATGGTCGGGAGTCTTTGTGGGCGACGACGTTCTCACCCGCGCGATCTCTGAGATCCGCCGTGTCTTCAGTGACAGCGCCCGCGCTCCGCGCATCATTCAGACCATCCCCAAGACCGGCTACCGGCTGATCGCGCCCGTTCAATTCGAAGCGGCGACCGTGGAAACAGTGCAGGAGCCAATCCCGCGGGAACAGGTCGGCGCCCCTGAAATTGAGGTGATCGCCCCACCTCCGGTCCTCTCCAGTTCCTCAAGACCGATCGAATTCAGCCTCCCGCAGGCCGCGCATCGAAAGCGCCGGCTTGGCTGGCGTGTCGCTGGCGCAGGTGTACTGGTCTGCGCGGCTGCGCTGACGATCTGGCACTTCTGGCCAAGTGCTGCCGACAACAACCGGTTTGCCCACTACCGGACGGTACCTTTTACCAGCTATCCCGGCTCTGAGGGGCAGGCTGCTTTTTCTCCTGATGGCAACCAGATCGCCTTTGTCTGGAACGGTGAAAACGGCGGTAACAAAAGAATCTATGTGAAAATTCTGGGCACCGCGACGCCGCTGCGCCTTACCTCGGATGGGGCCGACGACGTAGATCCCGCCTGGTCCCCGGACGGGCGATTTGTCGCTTTCATTCGCCGATCGAGCCAGCAGAACGCTCTCTATATTGTTCCCGCCATCGGCGGTCCGGAGCGCCGGGTTCATATCCTGTCCGATCCAACCTCCTGGGACTACGCCGGCGTGACCTGGTCGGCTGATGGCAAGCGTCTTATCTATCCCGATCGCGCTTCGCAGCAGGAGCCCTCGGCGTTGTTCTCCATCGCGCTGGATACTCTGGAAGTCCAGCGTCTGACCGCTCCGCCAGCCTCCTGGGATGGCGATTGGACCCCTGTTCTCTCGCCCGACGGCCGAAAGGTTGCTTTTGTTCGCGGACCGGAGAGCGCGGTGCGGGATCTTTATGTGATGAACGCTGCTGGGGGAGAACCAAAGAGGCTGACCAACGACGGGCGGCTGATTCTGGGCCTGGCATGGACGGCTGACAGCCGCGATGTCGTGTTCTCCTCCAACCGCAACGGCAGCTTCTCGCTCTGGCAGGTTCCCGCCGCGGGAGGAGGTGTGACTCCGCTTCCGGTGGGTGGCGACAACGCCTATAGTCCCGCCATCTCCCGGCGTGGAAACCTGCTTGCTTACACGCACGGAACCGGCAAATGGGACATTGTTCGCCTGGATCTGAAAACTTCCGGGGCGAAAGATGAGGCCGGGCAGATTCTCAGCTCCAACGAGCAGGATTCTGCCCCCCAATATTCTCCGGATGGTACCCGGATCGCCTTCCAATCCTGGCGCTCGGGAACCCAGGAGATCTGGATCTGCAACGCGGACGGATCGGACCCGGTACAACTGACCTCTTCTGGCGGCGCATTGACCGGCAGCCCGCGCTGGTCTCCCGACGGAAAGGAGATTGCCTTCGATTCCCGGCCCGAGGGCCGGCCGCATATCTATATAGTGTCGCCTGACGGCGGCAAGCCCCGGGCGCTGATCTCGGGCCAATCGAACGATATTGTTCCCAGTTGGTCGCCTGACGGGAAGTGGATCTACTTCGGCTCTACTCGCAGCGGAAGCTGGCAAATCTGGGCCAAACCGGCCGATGGGGGCTCTCCGCATCAGGTGACCTCGCAAGGCGGCATGATCGCGCTGCCGTCGCCCGACGGAAAGTGGCTTTACTACACCAAGAACGCTCAGGCCGGACTGTGGCGGGTCCCGGTCGCGGGAGGCGTCGAGCAGCAGGTTCTCCACAGCCCGGCCAACGGCTTTCAGGGATATTGGACGCTTACAGGCGCGGGCATCTTCTACCTCGACACCACCAACCGCCCTGGTGAGATCCGGTTTACTTCATTCTCCGCTCTGGACCGGTCGGTCCTCGTGCACAGGCTGGTCGCCATGCCCACCCCGCTGGCGGGTTTGAGTGTTTCACCCGACGGCCGATGGCTCGTCTATGCGACCACCGCCGAGGCGAGCAGTAACATTACCCTCATTGAGAGCCAGCCCTAGAGCGATTCCGGCAATCTCAGGAAAACCTCAGACATGCCCCATTCTTTCCTCGGAGTCCTGTAGCTAAGCTGAGGCCATGAAGATCTGGCGCGGCCTCATTCTCTTCCTCCTTTTTCCTTTTCTTCGCGGCCTCGCATCCGCGGCTCCCGCCAGTTCCATTCGCATCCAGGACGTTTCTACCGATCTGGCCCGCTATGCTCCCGGCGAGCCTGTCTCGATTCACATCGCGATCGACCCTGGTGGCGAATCCATTCCGCAGAGCGGGATGCTCAGGGTCTCCTTCTTCCATGTCGGGGAACCGGTGGGATCCCCCATTTCTGAGCCGGTTCATCTTTCTGGATCCGCAACGCGCACGGTCAACATCCTCTGGCAACCACCCCATCGCGACTTTACGGGCTACTTTGTGGACGTGCAATTCCTCGATGGCGCCGGACGGCAACTGGCCCGGTCCGAAACTGCGGTCGATGTCTCCTCCGAGTGGAATCGCTTTCCCCGCTACGGCTATCTGGCCCATTACAGCCGTGCCGAAGGAGCAGATCCCAAGGACTGGGTCCGCGAACTGAACGAGTTTCATATCGATGGCTTGCAGTTCTACGACTTTCAGGACCGGCACGAGCAGCCACTGGCTGGAACGGTCGCCCATCCCGACTCTCACTGGCTCGACATCGCCGGTCGCGAGATCGACCGCAGCGTGCTGGACGGCTATCTTGCCGCCGCCCACCAGCACCACATGATGGCCATGGCCTACGACAGTGCGTATAGCGCCTACTCCAGCGCCTTTGGCGACGGTTCCGGCGTCCGGTTGCAGTGGGCCACGTGGAATACGGGGAGCGGCCCCAGAACCCTGAAGACCGCGAACTCGCTGAGCCTGCCCACCAATGGAAGCTGGCAGACCCATCGATTGATCATCATGAATCTGGACTGCCCGGCCTGGCAAAACTATCTGTTCGGGCGGATGGCACAGCTCTTCCAGGTTTATCCGTTCGACGGCTGGCATATTGATACCTACGGCGGACACGGCGCTTACGCCTACGACGGTAACTACTTGGACTTTATCTCGGGCTTTCGCTCCTTCGTGAACCGCGCCAGTGAGACGCTTCACAAGCGTGTGCTCCTGAACACCGTAAGCACGCTCGGCCAGGAACAGATCGCTCGCTCCAAGGCCGACTTCGTCTATTCGGAGTTGTGGGATCAGAACGAAACCTACGACAGCATTCTTACCGCTGCCGATCAGGTACACCAGGCCAATCCGAATGCCGGCCTGATCTTTGCTGCCTATCTGCATCGCCGCGACGGGAAATTGCCCGCTGCGGTGACCGCTACCGAGTTCAACAAGCCGAGCGTCCTGCTTGCCGACGCCACGATTTTTGCTGCCGGCGCGGGTCACATCGAGTTGGGCGATGGCACCCGCATGCTCTCCAGCGACTACTTTCCCAATGACGCGAAGCTGCAGGTGTCTCCCGCTCTGCACGTCGCTTTGCGGCATTACTATGACTT
This sequence comes from Acidobacteriaceae bacterium, assembly GCA_027449545.1. Taxonomy (GTDB): domain Bacteria; phylum Acidobacteriota; class Terriglobia; order Terriglobales; family Acidobacteriaceae; genus Telmatobacter. Next base: position 101,345 of record DAIDLI010000122.1, read on the forward strand.
TCTCACTGCCTACGAAAATATCCTTCGCGACAACCTGCACCCACTCCCGCTTTCAGTGGAACTACCAGGCCACGCGTCGAGTTCGAACGGCACACCGAATACCGTCTGGACCATCAGCCGTCGAAAGAATGATCGCATTATGGTGCATCTAATCAACTTGCTGGGCTCCGGCAGCGATCATTGGCGAGACGTGAATATGGATCGCCCGGACGCACCACTCCTGCACCAGGTTCGCGTCCGCATCGATTGGCCGCAGAAGATTCTCTCCGCAGGCTGGGCTTCGCCCGACGTGGAAGGCGGACGATTTCAGGCACTCGCCTACACCTACGGATGCACCGCGGGCAAGCGATACATCGAAGTCAACCTGGCTTCGCTCAAATACTGGGATCTCGTCGTCTTGAACGTTGCCAAGGAATCGAATGCTGTCCATGACCGCGCGAAAGAAAGCACATCCGATGGCCTAACAGCGCGCCCCTGCACCCATTGACGAACTGCTTGCAGACGCCGGTATATGGAGATCTCCTACACCGCGCTTTCCGTTCAGTCTTTACCTTCTGGAGCGGCCAGAGTCGCGTTTGGGCACCGGTGCTTTGCTGGGTGTTGCTCACTAGGCCCGAAACCCGCCTGTAGGCTCCGGGCCCTGCTGCCCCTCACACCTGCATTACTTCGGCTTCCTTCTTCTGCCCCATCTCTTCCATCTTGCGGATTTCGGCGTCGGTCATCTTCTGTACCTCTTCCATGGCCCGCTTTTCATCGTCCTCGCTGATCTTCTTGTCCTTGGCCAGCTTCTTGACCGCCTCATTGCCGTCGCGGCGCACGTTGCGGATGGCCGTGCGGTGCTCCTCGAGAACTTTGTTCAGGTGCTTGCAGACATCGCGGCGGCGCTCCTCGGTCATGGGCGGAACCGGGACGCGGATCACCTTGCCGTCCGACTGCGGATTGAAGCCGAGATCCGAGGTCTGAATCGCCTTCTCGATCTCCTTAGCCACGGTCGGGTCCCAGGGAGCAATCACGATGAGCTGCGGCTCAGGTGTGGAGACCTGGGCCAGTTGGGTGATCGGCGTTGGCGTGCCGTAGTAGTCCACCTTCACCTGGTCCAGCATGTGCGCGCTGGCCCGTCCCGTCCGTGTGGAAGCCAGCGTAGCCTGAAAATCGCTTACCGACTGATCCATGCGCCGCTTGAGGTCGGCACTGAGTTCCTTGAGCGCCGGAATTCCGGCCATCGTCGAAGCTGACATTGCAAAACTCCTTGCTGGTTCCTGATGCGCAAGGGTTATTCTACAAAAAACTCCGGTGGGGCGCATTGCATTCCGTTCTTTGGCCGCTTCACGCTGCTTCGCAAAGCTGTTGTTTCAGGAGAGTGCCCCGATGATCGCAGGGTTGATGCGAAGGTTCCCCGCTGTCCTGTTTTTCGCCCTTGCTTCCCTGATTCTGGCCAGTGCCGTGCCGGCACAGCAGGCCTCTCGCGGCGCCGTCGCACCGCGCCTCGACTTTCAAGCCGTCGGCGCTCCGTTGCAGCCCGGACCGGTCGATCCGCAGATCGCGGCGGCGCTGAAGCAGGTATCGCCGCAGCGTATCCGCCAGGACATCGAGCGGCTGGTGGCATTCCGCAATCGCAATACGGTCGGCTCGGCTGAGAGGAATCTTGCCCCGGGAACCGGCGTGCTGGCCGCAGCCGACTGGATCAAAGCCCAGTTCGACAGCGACAGCAAAGCATGCGGCGGCTGTCTGGAGGTCTCCTTCGACGACTCTGTGGTACAGCCGGAGAAGGCCGGCTTCGGCGGCGGAAGTCCGCGCATTGTGCAGCCGACTCCCTTGCGCGACGTGGTGGCCATTCTGAAGGGAACCGACCCAGTCGCGGCAAAGCGGATCGTGCTGGTCACCGGCCACTACGACTCGCGCGAAACCGACGTGATGAACACCGCCGGTCTGGCCCCCGGGGCCAACGATGACGCCAGCGGCACCGCGGTTTCGCTGGAAGCGGCGCGTGTGCTGAGCCGGTATAAATTTCCGGGAACCATCGTCTTCGTCGCGGTGGCGGGAGAAGAGCAGGGCCTGTACGGATCGCACGCTCTCGCCGAGCGGGCCCGCAAAGAGGGCTGGGACCTGGAGGCGGTGCTCAACAACGACATTGTGGGCGGCGACACCACGCCCGGCGACACGCTTCAGTCGAAACGCCGGGTGCGCGTCTTTTCGCAGGGCATCGATCCCTCAGCACCGCTCCAGCAGATCCGCCGCGAGCTGATAACCGGCGCGGATAGCGACTCGCCATCGCGGCAGCTTGCCCGCGAGGTGGTGGCCGTGGGACGCACCTATCTGCCCGGCAGCCTGGATCCGGTGATGGAGCTGCGGCTCGATCGCTTTCTGCGCGGCGGCGACCATTATTCCTTCAACCAGGAGGGATTTGCCGCGGTGCGGCTGACGGATTGGCGCGAGAACTTCGACCACCAGCACCAGGATGTGCGCGTACAGGATGGCAAGCAGTACGGCGATCTGATCAAGTACGTCGACTTCCATTACATCGCCCGGGTGGCGCGGCTCAATAGCGCGACCCTGGCGACACTGGCCAGCGCGCCGGGAGTGCCGCGCAACGTGCGCGTGATTACGTCGGAGCTGGATAACGATACTGTCCTCAAGTGGGACCCTCCGCAGAACTGGGCCCAGCCTGTGAAGTATCAGATCGTGTGGCGCGAGACCCGCATCAACGACTGGCAGTATGGTGTGGACGCCGCGCGCTTTCCGGGCGGCACGCCGGACAGCGTGCGCCTTCCGATCTCCAAGGACAATGTGTTCTTCGGCGTGAGGGCGTGCACCACGCAGGGCATCTGCAGTCAGGCAGTGGCGCCGGTCCCAAGCCGGAAGTGAGCCGCATCTGCGAACCTTCTGCCGCTGCGCTCCGCCGGGTGGACAGAGACTGGGAGCCAGGGCAGGAACTGTGATCGAGGCCGGCTACGCCGCTCTTGGCGGCACTCACCGAGCGCCGATTGCACGGAGAAGCGCTGGGTGAGAAGGACCGTTGCCGCGGCAACGCAGGGCAAACCAGACGCTCAGAACCATCGTGCCGATGGCAACGGAGAGGGGATACCAGAAGGTGGGCGAGGGGCTGACAAAGGGCAGCAGTCCGACCGCGAGCGCAGGCGGCATGTGCATGCGGAAGAGACGCAGCAGGACGATGGAGACAGCCACGGTGAGAACCACGCTCAGCACCGTGTTCCCCAGCGCGTGCAGATCGAGCAGACCGGTCAGAGCCGTCAGGAAGCACACCAGAGGGAAAAAGGCGGGGCGCTCGATCCACCCGGGCAGTTCGGGATGGCCAAAGAGCTCATAGGCCATCACAACCAGAGGCGGGAAGAGGAGGAACCGCAGTCCCGTCAGCTGGCCGGCCACGCCAAGAACGGCAACCAGACCCAGCAGGTGCAAGAGCCAGAAGCGATCGTGGGATGGGCTTTCGAGGGTGTCATCGATCAACCACTCTTCGGCGTTGTTCTCCGCTTCCGCTGCGTGTGGAACCCATCTTTTCCAGAGCCAGAGAATGGCTGCGAGAGAGACCAGCCCGCCTGCGATGGCGGCTGGATAGAGCCAGTGGCGTTCCCCGACAACCAGCGGCAGCAGCCCGGCGGAGATGGCCGGCCCGATGGCTGAGCGCAGCAAGCGGATCACTGCCAGGCTGACGATAGCAATCAGAAGAAGGGAGAGCGCGCCGTAGGGCAGGTGCCGGGTGACGAATAGACCGGCCGTCGCCGTCAGCACCGGAGTGGCGATCAAGCGAAGAGGCTGACTGGCCCATTTCCCTCGCGGACGTGCAAGCACGTCGTGCGCAAGAGCTGCCAGTTCGGGAAAAAGAAAGAGACTGACGCCGGTGGTTCTGGCCAGAAGGGCGATGAAGCCCATGAACGAGATCGCGAGGAGCTCGGCGAGTGCGAGTTTGCGTCGTTCTGACGCCAGCAACGAAATCAACCCGGTCATCTCCTCCAGGAACCAGTGTTCCGCTGCGCTTCAGATTGGAAACATTTCAGTCCAGTTCGCGGGAATGAGCCGCACGCGGGCTTAACAGGACGACGAGGGGAGCGCCGCGGCCTGCGATTGCTCGTGCGCATGGTAGCTGGAGCGCACCAGCGGGCCCGACTCCACGTGCCGGAAGCCCATCTTGAGAGCTTCCGCCTTCAACTCCGCGAACTCGCGCGGCGTGTACAGCCGCTTCATGGGCAGATGGTCGCGGGAGGGGCGCAGATACTGGCCCACGGTCAGGATGTCGCAGCCCACCGCGGCGAGATCGCGGAAGACCTGGAGCAGCTCCGGCGTCTCTTCGCCTAAGCCAACCATCACGCCGGATTTTGTCACGCCTGCCGGGTTCAGTTCCTTGGCGTAGCGCAACAGCTCCAGCGTCCGCTCATAGCGCGCGCCGGATCGCACCACGCGGTAGAGCCGCGGCACGCTTTCGATATTGTGGTTCAGAATCTCCGGCCTGGCCTCGACCACAATCCGGATCGCCTCGCGATCGCCCTGAAAGTCGGGAATCAGCACTTCCACGCGGCATCCCGGCGCCTGCCGCCGAATCTCCTCGATCACCATGGCGAAGATGCGCGCGCCGCCCAGAAGATCGTCGTCGCGATTCACGCTGGTGACCACTGCGTGGAGCAGACCCAGCTTCGAGACTGCCTCCGCGACCTTGCGCGGCTCATCGTAGTCGATGGGTTCGGGCCGTCCCTTGGGCACCGCGCAAAAGCCGCAGCGGCGCGTGCACAGGTTGCCGAGCATCATGAAGGTCGCGGTCTTGTGATGCCAGCACTCGCCGATATTGGGGCACTGCGCGCTTTCGCAGACCGTGTGCAGACCCAGCGAGCGCGCCAGCCGCTTCAGGTCGTGGTAGTTCTCGCCCACCGGGGCACGCGCCTTCAGCCACTCCGGCTTGGGTGCCGGTGCGCGCCGCGCCGGTTCAATCTGGACCAGATCCATCACACTTCCATTCTATGCGGGAATCTTCTTTGCCGGCGCCTACTTCTTCGCCTGCTTGCGCGCCTCGATGCGCCCCTGCCCGCGGCGGCCCAAGGACAGCACGATCATGCCAAAGACCAGCAGCACGACTCCCCACCACAGGTCGGCTTCGGCGTGCGGAATCCTGGCGGCCAGTTCGGAGCGGTTGTGCACGGCCAGTCCAAACGACAGCAGTACGGCGCCGGTCATCGCAAACATCATGCCCATGGGAATGCGCAGGTCGAGATTCATCGGAATAGTCCTCTCAGGCAAAGATGGCGGTCACTAGAATCGACAAAACCAGGACGGCGCTGGCAAGGAACTCGGGCCGCTTCCAGCCGGCAACATTGCTCGGCGCCGGGGCGGGCTTGTACATCAGCGCCGCCACCTCGCTCTGCTCGCGCGGCGTGGTCAACAGGCTCGCCACCACGGTCACAATGCCATTCACCACAATCGCGAGCAGCGCCGTCCCCACGTTCTGGCTGAGGGTGCTCGTTGTTTGGTGCAAGGGCGCGATCCAGCCGCCGGCGAGCCCGCGCGCCACGCCGGGCGGCAGCGTGAGCCCGTAGTGCGCCACCGCCGCCAGAATCCCCAGCAGCAACCCGGCAAATGCGCCTTTGGCGGTGGTGCGCTTCCAGAACATGCCCAGCAACACCGTGGCCAGCAGGGGAGCATTGAACACGGCCAGGGAGATGAGCAGCAGATCGATGGCGCCCGGCCCATGCGACAGCCGCAGGCCCAGCCAGGTCAGCAGCATGGTGAGGATGATCCCGCCCAGCGCGGCCCATCGCCCCACCGCGATGTAGTGCCGGTCCGGGGCTTCCTTGCGGAACCAAGCCTGATAGATGTCGCAGGTGAAGATGGTGTTGAACGCCGCGATGCGTCCGGCCACCACCGAGGTAAGGCAGGCAAACAGCGCAGTGAGCGCCAACCCCAGCAACCCGGTGGGAACATCGTGCGCCAACAGCCCGGAGGTGGCCGCGGTGTAGTCGAGTTCGGTATGGCCGGCGCTGTCGTGCAGCACCTTGCCGTACATGGGGTCCACAATGGAATCGGTGCGCGCCGGAACAAAGCCCTGGCCGTTCTCCTGCGCCTGCGGAACGACGTAGATCTCGCGGAAGATCGAGCCGTTCTCGTTATGCTCCACGATCGAGGTGTGCGGCGTGGGCAGCGCAATCGCGATCACTCCGGGCACAATCAGCAGGAAGGGCAGCACCGCGCGCAACGCCGCCGCCAGCAGCGGCGCACGCCGCGCGGCTTTCAGGTTCTCCGCGGCGAAGGTGGTTTGCAGCACGCTCAAGTCGGTGAACCAGTAGCCGGCGGTCAGCAGGCAGCCGATCGCCACGGCCAGCAGCAGCGCGCCGAATCCGCCGGTATGGCCGGCGAACCACGGCCGGGTCGCGGCGGTGGAAGCGAACGCTGCCCGCATCTTTTCCCAGCCGCCCACCTCCCGCAGGCCGAAGAAGACAACCGGAAAGAATCCCGCCACGAGCATGAAGAACTGCATCACCTGCGTGTACATGCTGGCTGCCAGTCCGCCCAGCACCACGTAGAGCAGCACGATCGCGCAGAGAATGCCGCTGGCCAGCAGCAGCACTCCCTGGGAGCCCAGCTTTTCCGCGTGGAAGAGGAGGACGAAGAGCTGCAGCGAAGCGCTGATCCGGGCCATGATGTAGACCGCAACCGCTGCCGCCAGCAGCGCGCTCGCGGCGGAGAAGAGGGCGGCCAGGCCACGCGTCTTGCCGTCGAAGCGCAGGCCCAGATACTCCGGCACCGAGCGCGCCTTCGAGCGGTAGTAGACCGGGACGACATAGAGGGCCGCGAACAGGAGCGGCAGCACGGAACCGAGGCCGAAGAACGCGGCGCTGGAGAGACCGTAGCGTGCTCCGGCCGCGCCCATGGCCAGCACCTCCAGCGAGCCCAGGCTGACGCCGGCGAGGGCCAGTCCGCAGAGCCAGCCCGGCAAGGAGCGGCCGGCGATCAAGAACTGCCTGCTGCCGGTCATCGACTCCTTCAGGCCGAGCCCGATGCTGATCGTGAAAAAGAGATAGATCAGCAGAATGATCCAGTCGACGGAAGAGATTGGCGTCACGCGCGAACTCCTTGAAACTTCTGAAGTTTCCTGTTCGGTCTCTGTCCACTGTACGGAGTTGCAGCCCCGTGCGTCCAGAAGCCTGCGCCGAGCGGCCGCCGCAGCCTACAATCAAAAGGACGATGAAACGAAAACTCCGCGTGGGCATTCTGTTTGGCGGGCGCAGCGGCGAGCATGAAGTCTCGCTGCTCTCCGCCGCTTCCATCCTTCAGGCCATCGACCGCACCCGCTTCGATGTGGTTCCCATCGGCATTACCAAGCAGGGCCGTTGGCTGGCGGCCGCCGATGCACATAGCCTGCTCAAGGGTGCCCACGAGGCCGAAGGCCGCCATCTGCGCGCCGGCGATCCCGAGGTTACGCCCGGCGCCCGGCTGCTCCACGAGGGCATGCCCACGCTGCTGGCGCCTTCGCCCGATCCGCAGAAGCCCGGCGGCAAGGCGCTCGACGTGGTCTTCCCGGTGCTGCACGGCACCTTCGGCGAGGACGGCACCATCCAGGGCCTCTTCGAACTGGCTGGCATCGCTTACGTCGGCTCCGGCGTGCTCGGCTCTGCGGCCGGCATGGACAAGGACGCGATGAAGCGGCTCTTCGCCCAGGCCCGACTGCCAATTGTGAAGCATGTTACGCTGCTGCGCTCCGACTGGGAAGCCTCGCCGCGCAAGGCCGTGGCGCGCATCGAGGCCGCGCTCAAGTACCCGCTCTTTGTGAAGCCCGCGAACCTGGGCTCCTCGGTGGGCATCAGCAAGGCGCACGACCGCAAGGGGCTCGGCCCGGCTCTCGAACTGGCCGCCAAATACGACCGCAAGCTGGTGGTCGAAGAGAGCGTGGGCGGCAGAAAGGGCCGTGCCCGCGAACTCGAGGTCGCCGTCCTCGGCAACGACCGTCCCGTGGCCAGCGTGGTCGGCGAGATCATGCCCGGCAGGGAGTTCTACGACTACGAGGCCAAGTACCTCGCGGAGGGTTCGGTACCGGTCATTCCCGCCAAGCTCACCCGCGCCGAGAGCAAGCAGATCCGCGAGATGGCGGTGGCTGCCTTCCAGGCCTGCGATCTCTCCGGCCTGGCCCGCGTGGACTTCCTGATGGAGCCCGACGGCAAACGCCGCATCTATCTGAATGAGGTGAACACGCTGCCCGGCTTCACCCAGATCAGCATGTACCCCAAGCTCTGGGAAGGCAGCGGCATTTCCTATAGAGACCTCATCACGCGGCTCATCGAACTGGCTCTGGAGCGCAAGGCGGAAAAGGATCGCACCGTCTACACCCGCGACGAGTAAACCTGCCGAACTTGCTGCAAACAAAAAAGATTTCGATGGTGTCTAATAGGGAGGGAGGACAACCGGTCTCATGACTCTGCTCGATGCTCCCGCATTTGACGAACGGCGCGCGCGCCGCAATCGCATCCTCCTGTGGTCCTCGGTGAGCGCCTTTTTTGCGCTCGTGATCTTCTGGTGGTTCCTGGCCGGCCGGCCCATCGACTGGCCGTGGAACTGGAACAACCACCTCTTCGGCCGCATGGCCGTCAACCACTTCATGGACGACCTGGAGAAGGGCGACCTGAAAGCGGCCTACGGCGTCTGGATCCACGATCCCAACTGGGAGCAGCATCCCAACCAGCACAAGTTCTACACGTTCCAGCGCTTTTCCGACGACTGGAACCCGAGCAGCCCCAACGCCGAGTATCACCAGTGGCGCAGCCACCACATCGCCGCGGCGCGCATGTACGGCAATGTGCTGCTGGTGGCGATTCTGGTCAACGGAGCCAAGCAAAATGCTCTCGACCTCACCTGGGATCCGCATACCAAGGAGCTCAGCTATCCGCCGCCGGGTGTGCGCCTCTCGACCGTTCCGTGGCGCGTTGTCCCCTGACGCAAGCGGTTGACCCAGGTCTCGCATGAGGCCTGGGAGACCACAATCTCCCGCCTACGATTTCCCTTATGCCGAAGCGCAGCGCAGGCCTTCTGCTCTACCGCCGCCGGACCGGACTCGAGGTCTTCCTCGTGCATCCGGGCGGACCGTTCTGGGCGAAGAAGGATCTCGGCGCGTGGTCCATTCCCAAAGGCGAGTACGCCGACAACGAAGAGCCGCTCGCGGCCGCGCAGCGCGAGTTTGCGGAAGAGACCGGGCAGGCCGTCTGCGGCGTTTTTCTGGAACTGGGCACTGTGCGCCAGCCCAGCGGCAAGCTGGTGACTGCCTGGGCGGTGGAAGGCGAGTTCGATCCTGCCTCCCTGGTCAGCAATACCTGCACCATCGAGTGGCCGCCGCGCTCCGGCAAGAGCCTGGAGATTCCCGAGGTGGATCGCGGCGCCTGGTTCCCGCTCGACGCCGCCCGGGAAAAGCTGATTGCAGGTCAGCGCCCGTTTCTGGACGCTCCACAACCAGCTTGCGTCGAGGTAGCGCGTTCCGCTACGCCCGCAGGGTGAAGCACATGCCGGTGGCGCGCGGCACGGCGAGCGTGCAGCGGCCGTCGCTGAACTTTCCTAATTGACTCGGATTACTGATGGCCGCGGTACGGCTGTCGAGCGCCGGCGCGTGCAGAGTGGTGGCCTCGATGGTGCCGCTCGGGCGCGTTCCGCAGTGCAGGTCCACGGTCAGATCCCGGCGCGCATCCTTATTAAGGATGGTGATCCTGCGCTCGCCGTTGGGCATGCCGGCCGCGTAGGCGCGGGCGTCGATGCCGGCGGCCAGAAGGCGCCCTGAAAAATCATCCGAATAGAACCTGCCGCCGATCATCTCGCCGGCGAACTTGAGCCCGTAGGCCACCGGCTCCATCACGTAGTCGGTGCCGAAGCTTGCGATGGGTGTATAGAACGGGTGCGGATGCGAGGCGATCTGGGCGGGCGTTTCGCCCTGGTCGCGCAGCAACTGGTCGCCGGGCAGCGAGCCGCCCACCGAGTTGGCCACCGAGGGACCGCTGCCGCCGTGCAGGTTCACGCCGGTGTAGCCGTTGGCGGCCAGGTGCAGGGCATAGTCCGCGGCCCACATGGCCGCCGCGAAGACGTCGGAGACGCCGGGCTTGCCGCCGCGAAAGCAGGTATTTCCCTCGGTCATGCGCAGGCTCACGCCCATCCTTCTGGATGCAGCCCTGGCGATATCGGCCATTCCCTGGACTGTGGCCGCGGTTTGCGGGCTCAGCAGGTTGGGGATGTTCACGTTCGGGTTGGTGGCCGGACCGCCGAAGTAGTGATGGTGGGTGAGGCAGATCACCTTGGGCGGATTCTTGACGGTCGGCCAGAGAGCTGCGATCTCAGTGAGCCAGTCGAGGCGGCCGGCAATGTCGGGCATGCCGAACTGCGCGTTCGGCACGGCCTCGGTGATGGCGCGGGCGAAGGTCAGCCACTGCTCCAGATAGGTGCGCGGGTTCCAGGTCTTGGGGTCGCGCAGATGGCGGCTGAAGAGATCGACCTCGTTGCCCACCTGGAAGTATTCGAGGCGCGACCCCAGCGTTTTGGCCACGTAGGCCGCTTCCTGAGCGGCGCGCGCGGGCGTGTTGGTGCCCAGGTTGAGGCCATAGATGCACTTCCAGCCGGTGGCGCGCAGGAAGGCTTCCAGGTTGTTCACGGCTTCGGCGGAGACGGGATAGTACTGGGCCTGCGGCTCGCCGGCGGGCGCGCGGGTCTGCGGGTGCTGCGGCTCGGGCGCATTCGGCGTCGGCTTCCACCAGCCGTACTCGCTGGTGTTGCCGCCGAGGCGGAGCACGCCTCGGCTGGAGAGCGCGCGGAACTGGGCGATGAGGCCGGTGTTGGCGGCGGAGAAGAAGGCCGGGTCTTTGAGCTGCTGAATCTCGTAGGAGAGCCCCACAAAACCGGCGGGCATCTGCGGGCCGGTGGCTTGCGCCGGCAGGACCAGCGAAACATGCACTCCTGCCGCTTGCGGGTGGAGATGTGCAGCGGCCAGGGAGGCCGCCGCGCCGGCAAGAAAGGTGCGACGGGTCAATTTCGGCATCGCCCAACAGTGTACCCGCCGCGGCGGGAGCCGCGACCGGCGCGCCGGGCGGGGAAACCGCTATGCGGATTGCAGGTGCAACCAGGCGGTCCCGCGCCTGCGGCGGCGACGGGCGATTCGATTTTCCTGGCAGGGCAGTTGTGCCGGCGTTTTGTTGCCGGGGCCGCAGCCTACTGCCTGCACGCCTATACTGACTGTGAGCCCGTCTGCCCATGCGCCCCGAACTCAATCAGGCTGTAACTTTGCTGCGGACCAACACGCCCGAGGCGGTGGACCAGGCGCTCGCCTTGCTCCAGAACACGGTTTTCTCGTTCAGCATGAAGCTTTGCGGTCACCGCGAGGACGCCGAAGACACCATGCAGGAGGTGCTGTACCGGTCGCTGCGCCACCTGGCCCGCATTGAGGAGCCGCGGGCGCTGGCGGTATGGCTGTACACGGTGACGCGCAACCGCTGCTGGCGCATGCGCAAGACCAGTTCGTACGCGCCGCGGCAGACGCTTTCTCTGGATGAGCTGGTGCCCACCGACGCCGAGCTGGCGCGGCTGCTCCAGGATCCGGGCGCCGGACCCGAGCAGGCCGCGCTGGTGGAAGAGCAGATCGAGCAGCTTCACCAGGCGGTGTTGCGGATTCCGCCGCAGCTTCGGATCGTGCTGATTTTGCACGACATGGAGGAGCTGCCGACCGAGGATGTGGCGCAGATCCTGAACGTGAAGCCGGGGACGGTGCGGGTGCGCCTGCACCGCGCGCGGCTGGCGGTGCGCAAGGAGCTGAGCCAGCCGGCGGGGGCTGTCGCCGCGCCGCCCAAGCCCGCACCAAAAAGGGCAAAGGCATCGCGCCGCGTGCCGGCCGCCTGCCGCGACCTGTTCGCCAATCTCAGCGAGTATCTGGATGAGCGGGTGGAGCCGCGCACCTGCGAGGAGATCCGCCAGCACATCGAGGGCTGCCCCTCGTGTGTGGCCTTTCTGCGCGACCTGCGCGGGGCCATCGACCGCTGCCGGGCGATGGACGCCACCTGCGACCCGGCGGTTGCGCGGCGGTTGCGGTCCATCCTGACGCGCGAGTACCTGCGGCTGGTGGAACAGCCGGCGGTGAAGCGGTAGGGCTGGGTTCGGGGGGATAGCCGCCCGGGACCACTGTGAGCCAGCTCACATTTTGCGGGATTCGCGTTGCGATTTTGAAGACGTAAGTGTGAGAAACAAAAGACTTCCGGAAGACCGTTTTGTAGGTGTGGGAAATAAAAGAGTTAAGTCCTTTTGGTGTGTATGTGTGGAATATAAACGACTTATTGATGGTTCCTCGCCCGTGTTGCCGGATGGGCCGTCTGATGGCGAATCCGATCGCGTGAGGATGCCTGAGGCGATTACGTTTCTATTGTGAAGGCTGGCGCGAATTCACTCGCAAACTGGGGGAGATTTTTTGGGATTCCATGAGTGAGTTGGCCTGTGATCGCCAATAGACGGCACGAGGCCACCGACCCTTTCAGTCTGTCAATTGTAAAAATAATCGCCGCTCGTGTTGCGACGGTCCAAGCCGATTCGCTTCGACAGGCTGCCAGCGAATTGTCGATTTCATCCTCTTAACGTTCAAGTTCCGCGATGTTCAGGCGACCCAACAATTCAGAGACTAAATCCTGCAGCGGCTTCAATTGGTCAGCGCTCGGCGACTTCTTTATGGTCTCCACAGCTAATTCCGCGAAATCGCGCTTGTGCTTTTCGGCAACCCGCTTACGTGCAATCACAAGCAGGCAAGGATCCTGAAGCTTCTCTTTTAGCCAATCATTGAAGGTTATATTGGTCTCTTGAAAGTTATAGAGCCTGGGTAAGCCGGGGCGATCTTCCAGCCATCCTTTGCTCTCTGCCGTTTGCCAGACTTCGTACGGGCAAAGCTCTTCGATAGCAGTTTGGAGTCGTATCCCGGATCTGACGATCTGCCGAGAGAGCCCTGCAGGATTTATCTTGTGCTTGAATGCCGTGGTGGCTCCGTTTGCGCGCTCCTCAACGAAGCGCTGGAACTCCTGCAAAGACGGCTGACTAGCGTCGTCGCCGTCGAATAGCCCAACCGCGCATGCTGAAGGACGACTGTAATGCCACGCGATGAGACTGTCCTTTACCCACGAGTGGCCGCCGCCGTTGCGTTCGGAGCACGAAACCCGCACCGTCTGCGCATCCGTGAAGAATCGCGCGATGGCTGCCCTGATAATTGCTTGGTCAGACGGACCTTCAACAAAGATTGTAGGCTTGTCGGTAGACATGCCTTCGTTGATTCTGCGTTGGAGCCGATCAACCCTCTCTTTCCACTCGCGAACGTGCGGTTCGACCAGGTCAAGGAAGCCAATCGATGAGTGGATCGCCATCAGGTCGCTCGGTTGCCCGGGAACTCGCGTCGTCACCTGTGTGCCAGTCGGGTCCAGCTTGACCTCCGCCAACGATACTCCGTCGTTCACATGAGGTTGCAAGACAGAGTAGAAAACCGGGGAATGGGTCGTAAGGAAGGTCTGTGTAGAGCCTGAGTTCTGCAGGAAGAATTCAGCCAATTCAAAGCAACGACGGGTCTCTAAATTGTTTTCGGGCTCCTCGTACCCCCATACGGTCTCCACTCGCGGGCGGCCATGCGCGGATAGATGATTAGCTTGGAGCGCGAGCCAACGCAAGATTATGGGTATGTGCCTGACCTTGATCCCATCGCCGCGCTGTGAGAGTGCAACTCGATGACTTCCGGTGTTTGAATGAAATTCAAGGTCAGTGAAAAGCCGCCTTAGGTCGCTTGGGAGTTCAAGGTCAGACTTAAGCCCAAGCTGGTTTTCAAGGTCTAGCAGAATTCCGCCGGTATGGCTCCTGATCGCTTCGGTGAAGTTTGCCGCAGCGGTCCTGATATCGCTCCGCACGGTTGCGTCGAGCATGTCGTGAACAGAGCCCAAGAGCTTCTCGAAATACTCCGCGCCTTTGATAGCCGGAACGTATTCGTAGCGCATCGTTTTGAGATATGCGTAAGCTTTTGAACGCGCAGGCAGATCCCCTCCGTCCGCGAGCTTGATGTCCTCCCTGTGGAGGCCCGTCTTGCGCCAAATTCGTTTCCAAACCACGCGTTGATCAACGCTGAAGGACTCGGGCAGTTTAAATGTGAGTGCTATCTCAATTTGTGGGGCCTTACCTTTCACTTCTTTGGCGTACCCACTGTAGTCCACCATCCAGTTGATCTCGTATTGTCTCGTCTCGCTGTTAAAGAATAGATCGAGAGCACGGAGTAGGTTCGATTTGCCCTCGTCATTACAGCCGACGAAGACAGTCAGAGCCTTCGCGGGAACCGATACGTCCGCCAAGGAACGGAAATTCTTGATTCTGATATGCTCAATCGACACTAGCGCTATCTCCGCCAGCTATCCGCAATGACTTGATGGAGCAATGATAAATCGCCAATGCACTCATCGAGCTCTGATCAGTAGTGGGAGTTAAGCTGGTCGCCGGTTTTGTCGGTCTGCAGTTCTCGTCGGAGAGAGGCGCGGTCCTTGATGGCGCGTGAGACCTCTGAGGCCATTGAGACGGCGCGGCCCTTCGGGCCGCGTTGATCGTTTTCTTTTTTTGGGGGGGACGTTTCCCCGGATTGCGTCCTTGCCTGCGTCGCGGACTTCATCCGGGGCTAACTTCCTGCGACCCCTCCGGGGTCTGCTGCCGCTGCGCGGTTGGGTTGGGGCGTGGGTCGGGGGTTTGGGGTCGTGGTCTCCTGATGATCGTGCTGACATAGGCCCTGAAGGAACTTGGACGGCCACCTGCCATTTTGCGCGCTCGTTGCAGCCGGTCAACGGAGAACGAGGTTGCCCTATCCCCGGTCCCCAAAAGCGAGGGACCGGGGGCACAGTCATTGGTGGTTAGGCGAGCATCGTGCGGGCATAAACGGTGAAGGAGTTGGGTGGGCTAGTTGGTGTGCGCGAAGGGCACGATTTGAGAGTTTACAATCCCCCCATGAAGACCTTCTCCGCCCATGAGACTGTCTGGCTACAGGAGCTTGACGGCATCGAGCTGGCTGGATTCTGGCAGCGCGCCATCGCTTTTGCGATCGACGGGCTCATCGTCGGCTTGGCGTACTCCATTCTTCTCTCCGCGTTCGTCACCGTCTACGTCAACCGCTATCCCCACTCCCGCATTGCCGCCAGCTTCTCCAGTGCGGTCGACCAGGTGCAGACGTACGGCGAAGGTGAGCGCGCCCACCGCACCCTCGACGAGGAGGTCCATCGCAAGCTGCGCGATGGAGCCGTCGATCTCATCCAGGGCATCCTCGTTCCCGTTCTCTATTTCGGTATATTCCTGTGGCGCGGCAACGGACGCACCCCTGGCAAACGCATCATGAAGATCCGGGTGGTCTCGCTGGTCCACACCCACATCAGCTTTTGGCATGCCGCCGAACGAGCCCTCGGCTACGGAGCCGCTCTCCTGGAAGGAGGTTTCGGCTTCTTCCAGTTCTTCCTCCACCCCTACCGCCGCTGCGCCCAGGACCGCCTCGCCGAAACCATCGTCGTCACGGAACGGAGCTATGAGGAAAAGTTTGCCGCCAGCCTCGGGTCCCCGTCAGAATCTGACTCGGTTGCGTACTAGGGCGGCGGCCTGGGGATGGATCATCGTGCAGGCGTGTAGGGTGAAGGACTTGGGCGGCCGACCTGCCAGCGAGTAGACGGACAACGAGGTTGCCCTGTCCCGGTCCCCAAAAGCGAGGGACCGGGGACACATTCCTTTGTGGCTGGGGGCTCCGTAAGACCAGGGCCAGCGGGCCCTTCGCGGGTCTCGGAGGCGAGACTGGGCACGGATCTTCGTATCAGGCTGGGTGTGACTTGCGCCACCGGCTTGCCGCTTCTGCGTTGATTTCTCAGACCGTTTTGGGATTTCTGGGAAAGAATTGGTGCTCAATTTGTAACGAATCTGCGCCGGCAGGTATCTGTTCCCGTGAATGCCCCCAAAGGGAACGGGAATGATGAAGTCCTTCTGTTGTCTCGTCACATCTGTTGTGCTCGCCGTCGCCGCTTCTGGCGCGGCGGCACAGTCTCCGCCGCCACCGTTGACGCTGCGCCAGGCCATCGACCAGGCGCTGGGCAAAAACCCGGCAGCCGCCGTGGCCAAGGCCGACCAGGACGCCGCCGACGCGGCGGCCAAGCAGGCCCGCACCGCGTATCTGCCGCTGCTTGGCTTTACCGAAGACATCTCGCGCGGCAACGATCCGGTGTATGTCTTCGGTTCGCGGCTGCGCCAGCAGCAGTTCACGCAGGCGAACTTCGCGCTGAACGCGCTGAACCGGCCGCAGCCGATCGGCGACTTTGTGACCCGCTTCAAGGGCTCGTGGATGGCGTTCGACAGCTTCCAGACGCAGCGCCAGATTCACCGCGCCGATCTGTTCCGCAAGAGCGCGGCCTCGGCCTCGGATGCGGCCAACCAGCAGATTGTGATGGGCGTGGTGAGCGCCTACCAGTCGGTGCTGTACGCGGAGCGGGCGCTGGAAGTGGCGCAGCACGAGCAGCAGACCGCGCAGGCGCTGCTGAACGATGTGAGCCAGCACGTGAAAGCCGGGCTGGCGGTGGATTCGGACCGCATGGCGGCCGAGGTGAACGTGGCCGCGCGCAAGCAGGAGCTGATCGCGGCGCAGGGCAATCTGGACCTGGCCTGGGCGGACCTGCGCCTGGCCATGGGCGTCCAGGACCTGCCGCAGACGGCGCTGGCGCCCATTCAGGCGCGCAATTTTCCCGACAGCACGCTGGATCAGGAGCTGGCCGAGGCGGCCAAGAATCGTCCCGATTTGAAGGCGATGGGCGAGGCGACGCAGGCGCAGAAGATGGCGGTGGCGGCGGCGCGTTCCGCGTTCGGCCCGCAAATCAGCGCTTATGGCAACTGGGAGCAGGACCGGCCCACCTTCACCGGAGCGGGCGGCA
Source organism: Acidobacteriaceae bacterium (assembly GCA_027449545.1). Taxonomy (GTDB): domain Bacteria; phylum Acidobacteriota; class Terriglobia; order Terriglobales; family Acidobacteriaceae; genus Telmatobacter. Next base: position 118,264 of record DAIDLI010000122.1, read on the forward strand.
ACAACTGGGTGGCCGGCGTGCAGCTCAATATGGATATTCTGCCCATCGGCAAGCGCGACCAACTGGCTAGCGAGCGTGCCGGCGAGATGAAGGCCAATGCCCAGCTCGAGCAGGCGCGGCAGCAACTGCGGCTGGACGTGAGCCGCGCACACATTCAGCGCCAGACCGCCGAGCTCCAGGTGGCGACGGCGCAGGCGGCGATGAGCCAGGCCGCCGAGAACCTGCGCATCCTTCACAACCGCTATACCGCGGGGCTGGCCACCATCACCGATCTGCTGCGCGCCGAGGATGCCAACCGGGCCAGCCAATCCAACTACTGGCGCGCCGTCTACGGCAACGCCACTGCTTATGCGCAATTGCTGTTCGCGGAAGGGCTCCTGACCCCCGGCGCAGCGGAGGATCTGCAATGAATCGACCCGCACTGAATGGACTTGCTTCCGGCGTCTTTGTTTCCGCTCTGGTGCTTGCCGGAGCCGGCTGCCAGAGTACCCCGCCGGCGCAGAACCCGACGCCCGAAACCGCCTCCGCGCAGGTGGTGCAGGCGCAGCAGGAGCAGGCGCCGACGCTGCTGAATGCCACCGGCACGGTGCACGCCCGCGAAACCGCTACGCTGTCGGCGCAGGTGATGGGCCGCGTGGAGCAGGTGACGGTGCATGCCGGCGATACGGTCAAGCCCCGCCAGACGCTGGTGGTGCTGGACGGCGCGGCGCTGAGCGCGTCGTCGGCCCAGGCGCAGGCGGCAGTGATGGCGGCGCAGCAGGAGCAGGCGGCTGCCGAGAGCCAGGCGACGCTGGCCGCCAGCACGCTGGCGCGTTATAAGCAACTGGAAGCGGAGAAGAGCGTGAGCCCGCAGGAGATGGACGTGGTATCGCGGCGCTCCGAGGCCGCGGCCGCGCAGCTTGCCGCCGCCCGCGCGCAGGTGGAAGCGGCCCGCGCCCAGGCCACTGGCGCCAAAACGATGCTTTCGTACACGCGCATCCTGTCGCCCTTCGCGGGCGTGGTGACGGCGCGCATGGTGGATCCGGGCGCCATGGCCGCCCCCGGCGTGCCGCTGTTGCAGATCGACCGCAACGGGCCGCTGCAACTCCAGACGACGGTGGATGAATCGGCGATCGGCAACGTGCGCCTGGGCATGAAGGCGCCGGTCTCGGTGACCGGGCTGGCGACGCCGCTGAATGGAGTGGTGGAGGAGATTGTGCCCGCGGCTGACCCGAGCAGCCACAGCTTTACCGTCAAGATCGATCTTCCCGCCTCGCGGCAACTGCGCGCGGGGATGTACGGCACCACCGCCATTCCCACCGGCACGCATCAGGCGGTGCTGATTGACAGCTCCGCGATTGCGCAGCGCGGCTCGCTGGACTATGCCTACGTGCTCGACGCGCACAACATCGCGCAGCTTCGCTATGTCACTCTCGGGCCGGTGCATGGCATCCAGGTTGAAGTACTTTCCGGGCTCGCCGCCGGCGAGCGCGTGGTCAATGCCCCCGCAGACCGCGATCTCGCCGGCCGGCGAATTGAGGTGCAGCCATGACGCAGGTCCCCGAGCAGCACCTCGGCCTTGCCGGGAGACTGGCCAAGGCATTTCTCAATTCGAAGCTGACGCCGTTGTTCGTGATCACGGCGCTGGCCATCGGCATCTTCGCCACGGTGGTGATTCCGCGCGAAGAGGATCCGCAGATCCTGGTGCCGATGCTGGACATCGTGACGGCGATGCCGGGCGCCTCGCCGGCCGAGGTGGAAAAGCGGGTCTCGGCGCCGATCGAGAGCCTGGTACACCAGATCTCCGGCGTGGAGTACGTCTACTCCACCTCCAGCCAGGGACAGAGCCTGGTGATCGTCCGGTTCCTGGTGGGCACGCCGCAGGAAGAGGCGCTGATCCGGGTCTACAGCAAGATCTACTCCAACTTCGACGTGCTGCCGCCGGGCGCCTCGCGGCCCATGATCAAGGCGCGCTCGATTGACGATGTGCCGATCCTGACGCTGACGCTTTGGGGCAAGAACTACGGTTCCTATCAGCTTCGCGCCATCGCCGATGAGGTGCAGCACCATATCGAGCAGATTCCGAACGTGTCGGAGACCAGCGTGATTGGCGGTCTGCCGCGCACCATGCGCGTGGTGCTGAACACAGCGAAGCTGAACGCCTACAATCTGTCGCCCACGGCCATCGTGGGCGATCTGCAAGCCGCCAATGCGCGCGTGCAGGCGGGCAGCTTTGCCCAGAACAACCAGGAAATCAGCGTCGATGCCGGGAATCTGTTCACCAGCACCAAGGATCTGCAATCGGTGGTGGTGAGCGTGGATCACGGGCAGCCGGTGTACCTGCGCGATGTGGCCGACAAGATCGTGGATGGTCCGGCCGAGCCGTCGAATTACGTGCTCTTCGGCACCACCAACAACGATGTGGGCCCGCATGGGGTTCCGCAGCAGTATCCCGCGGCCACCATCACGGTGGCCAAGCTGAAGGGCACCAACGCCACCGATATCGCCAACGCGGTGCTGGCCAGCGTGGATCACATGAAGGGCAACACGCTGCCCAATGACGTGCATGTGACGGTGACGCGCAACTACGGCGAGACGGCAAAAGACAAATCGAACGAGCTGCTCTTTCACCTGCTGCTGGCGACGCTCTCGGTTACGGTGCTGATCGCGCTGTTCCTGGGCTGGCGGGAGTCGGGCGTGGTGCTGGTGGCCATTCCGGTGACGCTGGCGCTCACCATGGCGGTGTTCTACTTCCTCGGCTACACCATCAACCGCGTGACGCTGTTTGCGCTGATCTTCTCCATCGGCATCCTGGTGGACGACGCGATTGTGGTGGTCGAGAATATCGTGCGCCACTACCGGCTGCCGGAGAACAAAGGCCGGTCGTGCAGCGACATTACGGTGGAGGCGGTCGCCGAGGTGGGCAATCCCACCATCCTGGCCACCTTCACGGTGCTGGCGGCGGTGCTGCCCATGGCCTTTGTGCGCGGCCTGATGGGCCCGTACATGCGGCCCATTCCGGTTGGCTCATCGGCGGCCATGCTGTTCTCGCTGATCGTGGCCTTTGTGGTGTCGCCGTGGGCGGCCATGCGCCTGCTGGGCCGCCACATCGAAGGCGCGCACCTGCTGGAGCCGGAGCACGAGAACTGGCGCACGCGGATCTACCGCCGGGTGATGACGCCGCTCATCAACTCCGGCCGCAACCGGTTCCTCTTCTTCGTGGGCGTGATCGTGCTGCTGCTGATTTCGGTGGCTCTGGTTCCGCTCAAGCTGGTGCGGGTGAAGATGCTGCCGTTCGACAACAAGAGCGAGCTGCAGGTGATCGTGAACATGCCCGAGGGCACGCCGCTTGAAGAGACGCTGCGCGTGACGCAGGCGATGGGCGCGGTGCTTCAGAGCCAGCCCGAAGTGCTCGATTATCAGGAGTACGCCGGAACCTCCGGGCCGTACAACTTCAACGGGCTGGTGCGCCACTACTACATGCGCCAGCAGCCCAACCAGGCGGACATCGCGGTGAACCTGCTGCCGGCCAAAGAGCGCAACCTGCAAAGCCACGAGATCGCCAAAAAGCTGCGGCCGCTGCTGGACAACATCGCCAACCAATACGGCGCGCGCATTCAGGTGACGGAGGTGCCGCCCGGACCCCCGGTGCTGCAAACCCTGGTCGCCGAGGTGTACGGTCCCGATCTCAACGGGCAGATCCAGGTGGCGCAGCAGATCAAATCCATCTTCCAGAGCACGCCCGGCGTAGTGGATACGGACTGGTACGTGGATGATCCGCAGCCGCGGCTGGTGATCAGCGTGGACCAGGTGAAGGCGGCGCAGCACGGCATTGCGGTGGCGCAGGTGGCGCACGCGCTGTCGCTGGCGACATCCGGCATGGATGTGGGCCTACTGCACGCGCAGAACGCACGCGAGCCGGTTCCGCTGGAAGTGCAGCTCGATCGCGCCGACCGGTCGTCGGAGCAGGGGCTGGAAAACATCAAGCTGCCCGGCGCGAACGGCGGAATGGTGTCGCTGCGCGAGCTGGTGGATATCCGGCGGACGACGATTCCGCAGAGCATCTACCACAAGAACCTGAAGCGGGTGGTCTATGTAACGGGCGACGTGGCCGGAGCCGAAGAGAGCCCGGTGTACGCCATCCTCAAGATGAATGAGAAGCTCGACCATCTGCGCCTGCCGGCGGGTTATGTCCTGCAGCGCTACAACGCCGAGCAGCCCAAGTACACCAACCACTACTCGATGAAGTGGGACGGCGAGTGGCAGATCACCATTGAGGTTTTCCGCGATCTTGGCATCGCCTTCGCGGCGGTACTGGTGTTGATCTACATCCTGGTGGTGGGGTGGTTCCGCTCGTTCGCGGTGCCGCTCATCATCATGGCGCCGATTCCGCTCACGCTGGTTGGCATCCTGCCCGCGCACGCCATGCTGGGCGCGTTCTTCACGGCGACGTCGATGATCGGCTTTATCGCCGGCGCCGGCATCATCGTGCGCAACTCGATCATCCTGGTGGATTTCATTGAGCTGCGGCGCAGGCAGGGCGCGCCGCTGGCCGACGCCGTGATCGACGCCGGCGCCATCCGCTTCCGGCCCATGCTGCTGACCGCGGCGGCGGTGGTGGTGGGAGCCAGCGTGATCCTCAGCGATCCCATTTTCCAGGGGCTGGCGGTCTCGCTGATGGCGGGCGCCATTGCCTCTACCTTCCTCTCCTGGCCGACGATTCCGGTGCTCTATTACATGATCCACGCCAAGCAGGAAGTGAAACCTGAAGTTTGTGAACCCTCGCACCTCTAAGGAGAACCCTGATGACTGTTGAACGCGCTCTTCGCCTTGCCGCCGGCCTCGTGACCTTGATCTCTCTGGCGCTGGCCTACTATGTTTCCCCCTACTGGCTGTGGCTGACGGCCTTCGTCGGCCTCAACCTGTTGCAGTCGGCCTTCACCAACTGGTGCCCGGCGATGGTGATCTTCCGGGCCATGGGGATGAAGGACGCCACCTGCGCCACGACGACCCAGCCGCAGCAAAGAGCCGCCAGCCACTGAAAAGCATGCAACTCCGCCCTCGCGGCACGCGTGCATTAAAGCCGCGGGGGTGGGGTTGGGTCTTTTTTGCTGGAGTCCGGCGGCGCTAGCGCGCGGCCGGGGAGGGAGAGTCTTGGGAGAAATCGCAGCCAGTCTGCGGGCATTCCCAGGTCTCGATCTTGCGGGAGTGGTTCACGGCTGCGAGATAGAGGGCCGATCCACAGCGGGGGCAGCTCTGCGTGGAACGCCTTGACTCGTCGAACTCGCCCTGAATGCGATCCGAGTAGCCATTGGCCTCGCGGAAGATGCGCGTGCAGTCGCGCCGCTCGCAGGCGTGGCAGGAGCGGACCTCTTCCGAGTCCTCTTCGAGCATCACGCGGCGCATGGCGGCGTGGTGGAGATCGCAGAGCGGAGAGAATTGGGGTCTGGAGCTCACGACAAACCTCTTCGTCCCGGAGCGGCGATCAAGGGGGGCAGCCAGGGGCGGGAGCGCCGCCGAAGGACCTGCGGAAAAAGCAACAGGGCGGTCCCGAGGACCGCCCTGTTGCGAGTTTTTGCTTGTTTCTTAGGCGACGCGGACGTTTTCCGCCTGGAAGCCCTTGGGGCCGCGGACGACGTCGAAGGTCACGGCCTGGCCTTCCTGAAGGCTCTTGAATCCGGCGCTCTGAATCGCCGAGAAATGCACGAAGACATCCTCGCCGTTGGCCCGGCTCAGAAAGCCGAAACCCTTCGCGTCATTAAACCACTTCACTGTTCCCTGTTCCATTGCACTTGTTCCTTGGATAGATGTACCGCTGAACTCAATTTGGAGTTAATTGCGAGTCAGGCGGGTAAGCGGAACAAGCAAAGAAAACCAGATCGGATTCTTCGATCTATTTCATTCTACACCAGGTTCGATTTTGATGCAGAGCGGGGCAGCGAATTGTCCGCCAGACCCGGGCCTGGATTCCTAACAAGGTCATTGGAATCAGCAACTTGAGGGGCAGGTGGCAAGGGTGCTCCGTGGTTCATGGGCGCCGGGTGCGGGGCGGCGCCGCGCGCAGAAGGGTCTCGGCTAAACTCTTGGAGTCGTTTGAATTTCGGCCCTCGAAGGAGTTGAACCCCGTGTCGATCTCGCGCAGGCGGTTGTTGCAGGGAATTTCCGTCGTATCCTCTTATGCCGGTTTGAACGGTTTGCGGCTGACGCCGCTGGCCGCGGCAGCCGAATCGATGGCTGCTCCGACAACCGGGGCGCCCCGGTTTGCGAAGCCGGAGATCATTCGCTACGACGCGCAGTGTTTCACCATCCACGGCCGGGACACCTTTCTCTACAGCGCCTGCGTGCATTACCCGCGGGTTCCGCGGGAGCTGTGGCGCGACCGCCTCACCAAGCTCAAGCAGGCGGGCTTCAACACGATTGAGACCTACGTCTTCTGGAACTACCACGAGCCGGTGGAAGGCCAGGTGGACATGAGCGCGTTTGAAGACTTCATCCAGGCGGTGCACGAGGCGGGTATGTGGCTGGTGGCCCGCGTGGGCCCGTATGCCTGCGCGGAGTGGGACTCCGGGGGCTTCCCCCAGTGGATCATCGAAAAGCAATTCCCGCTGCGCAGCGACAGCCCGGAGAGCATTCGCACCTCGCTGAACTGGTATGGTCACGTGCTGCCGGTCGTGCAGAAGAACCTGATCACGCGGGGCGGCCCGGTGATTCTCGTTCAGATCGAAAACGAGTACGACTTCTGGAAGCTGCCGAATCAGAACAAGCTGAACTACCTGACGGCGCTGGCGCAATCGGCATGGAGCCATGGCATCGATGTTCCGCTCCTCACCAACTGGGGCCAGCAGGCGCGGGAGAACTCCGATCCGGTGATGGCGCAGATTATGGATAGCTGCGACTTCTATCCGCGCTGGAAGATCTCGCCAGAAGTGGATTCCGGGCTGGCGAAGCTCCGCAAGGAGGAGCCGATGTCGCCGGTCAGCGTGGCGGAGCTCCAGGGAGGGTGGTTCAGCAACTTCGGCGGCCTGCTCTCGATCGATCAGGTTGGCGTCAGTGGCGAACAGTTCAACGCGCTGGTCAAGACCGTGATCGAGCAGGACACCACCTTCTTCAGCGTGTATATGGGGCACGGCGGCACCAACTTCGATTGGGCGGCCCGCGACCTTACCACTACCTACGACTATGCTGCGCCGGTGAGCGAGCCGGGCGGACTGTGGGACAAGTACTATGCCGCGCACCGGCTGGGCGCATATCTGAAGACTTTCGGGACGCTGCTCTCGCGCGCGAAGACGGTTCCGGGCGGGGTCAGCTCGGACAACCACAACGTGTCCGCCAGCCTTCGCCGCAACGGAGAGTATGGTCTGCTGTTTGTGCGGGAGACGGCGGAAGCGCCGCAGGCCTTCACGCTGAAGCTCAGCGATGGCGGCGAGAACGTGCAGATTCCGGCGGAGGGCAAGCTGTCGATTGCGAGCCGCGGCATGAAGATGATGCCGGTGAACCTGACGCTGCCGGACGCACGGATTTCCTACTGCACGGCAGAGGTTCTGATGACCGGGCGCATGGCGCAGCGCTCGTATGTGGTGGTGTACGACGATCCCGGCAGCCTGGTGGAGATTGCGCTGCATGCGGAGGAAGCGCCGGCCGTTGAAGGGGAGCTGCTCTACCAGCGCTACGATGCCGCGAACCATCGCGCGGTGCTCGGCTTCCGGATGGAAGCGGTACAGAAGCACCTGCTGATCCGGGGCAATCTGCAGATTGTCGCGTTGCCGCGCAGCCTCGCCGACCGCACCTGGCCCGCGCAACTTGCGGCAGCCCACGGCGGGGCGCCGGGGGAGACTCCGGTGATCACCGATTGCGTGCTGATGCGCGACCAGCAGCAAGAGAACTCCGGCACAACGCTGACGCTGGAGTATGCTCCCGGCGGCCACGAGCTCACGATTCTGGAGCACGTGCCGGTTACGCAGTGCACGGTGGACGGAAAGCCGGTGCAGGTGCAGAGGGAGCAGCGCTCGCGCACGGCCTCCATCGCCATCCAAACACCGCCGCTGCCCGCACAGCCCATCGTGATCTCAAGCGGCGAGTCCTGGGTCGAGAGCTTTGATCTGTCGCAGGGAAGATGGATCACGACCGATCTGGTTCCGCTGCAAAGGCTCGGGCAGCTTCCTTACAGTTACGTGAAGTATCGCGCCGCGTTCGATTGGAACGGGGAGCCCAATCTTGCGCTTGAGACGTGGACGGAGGATCACAAGCAGGTGTTTCTGAACGGCGCGCGGGTTGCCGATCTTTCGCGGCGCGATGGCTCGCTTAGCTGCTCGCTCGCGGGACGCGCAAAGAAGGGAGCCAATCTTCTCGAGATCTCCTATGAGTGCTTCAGCAGCCCCAACTTCGGCCCGACGATGGCCGAGCTGAAGGGCATCCGCAGCGTTCATCTCGGCGACGGGGCAAAGCGGAGACAAATTTCCTCCGCGCACATCCAGATGGCGTCGCCCGCGATGAATGGAAGAGCAGTCAACCCGGAGTTCTCTTCGACTCCGTGGTGCAAGACGGCGGTCGGGCCAGGGACGCAGGCCGCGGATTTCGTTCCTGCCTACACGTGGTTCCGCGCCAGGTTCACCACGCCCGCTACCCCTGCATGGTTCTGCCCGTGGAAGCTGGCAATTGCCTCGCAACGCGATGCGCTGATCTACCTGAATGGCAAGTTCGTCGGCTTCTACCGCACCATCGGACCGCAGGAGGATTTCTATCTCCCCGAGCCCTATCTCCACACGGACGGAAAACAGGAAAACATTTTGACGGTGCGGCTCGCCTACACGGCAACCGCCGCACCGCTCGAGCGCCTGGTGGTTGCGCCTTACGCGGAGTTTGCCGCGCGAAGAACCGAAGTCCGCTTGCAGTGGTAGTGAAGCCAGTCACGGCAGAGGGCCGGGCAGGTTGTCTCTCGCGGAGGCACCGGCCCGGCCCTCAACTTTTGCAGTAAGCGAGGATGGTCTTTGCGTCTCTGGCTCTGGCTGCAAGCGACGCTGAGTTACTTCCAGCCCTATTTGAACGGCAATTCGGAGCAGAGCAAGATTATCTGGTTAGACAGATGACGCGGTAGTTATCAACCTGACCCAGCATTTGTGATGAGGATCACGTTGCCAGTTCACGAGTAGGAGTTTAATGGACTGAAAACCAAGACAGAAGCACGTTAACCTGGCATCCCAGGATGCCGCTCCCTTTCCGGAAACGGATTTTTCCCATCGGATCTTTCGTTGAAGGCTCTTTCCCCGAAACCAGGGCCCACAGGCGGGGCCAGTCGCAATTTTTTGCCTGTGTTGGATGGGAAGGGGGCTCTTGATGGATTCGCACGAGTTGCGATGGCGCGTTCTGAACGTGATCACGAACCATGAAAAGCGGGTGGTTGAGCACTTGATGGTTCGGTCCGTAGAGCAATATCTACCGCTCTTTGCAGAGCGCTCGAAATGGAGCGACCGCGTAGTCAATCTGGAGCGGCCGCTGTTTCCCGGATATGTCTTCGTTCGTTTTGCTCCGGAGCAGAGGATCTCAGTGATCAGCGTTCCGGGCGTGGTTCATTTGCTGGGGGACACAGACCGGGATACGGTCAGCGAGGTGGAGATCGCCCGCATTCGAGAGGGGCTCGCCAGCGGTTGCCTTCTACGGCCTCACCGCGGCATCGCGGTGGGAACGCGGGCGCGGGTGCTGCAAGGGGTATTCGCAGGCGCGGAGGGCATCGTTACCGATCTTCGCCAGCACTGCAAGATCGTGATGGCGCTGTCGGCCACCGGCCAGAGCTTTTCCCTGGAAGTAGACGTTGAGGAAATCGAGGTTCTCGCCAAATCAGCGGCGAAGGATCTTGGAGCCCGCCGGCGAGATGCCGTGCTGAACGGAATCCAACAAATCACGTCCATGCGATGGTGAAGTATCAGCGGACCTGCTGCGGCTGCCAGGCTCTGGCGGCTCAGCCCTGCTAGTGGCGGAGAGAACGATACGCCGCCTGTTCGATGCGCATGGTCTGGCCCCTGAGCAGGCTCTCAGGCATGTTCCAAACAAGGACAAATGGACGACAGGTTACACACGGACCTATTCAGTTGTAGCCGCCTGAAAGGAATCGTCGCCGCAGCTATCGTGCTCTGGGTTGAGCAAGATGGTTCTACTCCACAGCGACGCCGAATTGGGGTAAGTGGGGTGGTAAGCGTGTTCTGTTTTGGGACGGGCGCGTGATGTAACTCACCTGCTCGCGGCTCAATGCGTTCACGTTTGCGAAAGTTTTATATTGGCTCCACATTTTCGCTTGCCTAAAATCGGACGTCATGTTACCGTGGAATCACTTTTCCAACGAAGAGCCAGCGTAGGTGAGTAACTCTCCCTAGGCCGGTTTATGTCATCTGCGCTCCTTCTGGAGCGCAAGTAGTCGTGGAGCGTGCTTTCTTGGTCCTTGTCCTATGGGACCGAGCCTAGCGAAGCTATACACGAATTCGGTCCCCGCCCTGGTCACTCGTACGTCACAGGGGAGCGAAGAGGTGACTTACCTCAAATTCAAAGTGAGACCAGAGGCCTTCCGTGGCCGTATTCGTCCCGCGCACCCGCACGATCGGTGTTCGACTCAGCGAGGAAGAGTATTCGTCGCTGGAGAGATACTGTGTCGAAAGCGGGGCACGATGTATCTCGGACTTGGCGCGCACCGCGATCTTCAGGCTCGTAAATCGGATGAATGAGGAGAGCCTTTCGGCTTCTGCGGCCCGTACGCGGTTCAGGCGCGTGCATGAGTTGGAGCAGAAGCTGGCGCGTTTGACCACGGAGCTCGCGTTGCTCAAGGCGGGGATAGCGTCTGTTCCAGCGGATGAAGCGCGAGCGGCCGCCGAGGACTTCGAAGAGGAACTGTTCTGACGTTGGGAGCGTCGGCGCCACAACAGATGCGCGTGTACGCAGACCGCTAAGAGGCAATAGCCGGAGAAGATCATGTGGAGTGCTTTCAGGGCGCCAGGCCGACCCATGGCCTGGCAGCCAATGCCAGCGGTGCTGTTCTGCGCCATCTGTCTGCTTACTTTGTATGCCGGGCCAATCGCGGCCCAGCAGCCTCTCCCCGGAACAGGAATGCTTCAGCCGCCGCCGCAAGGGCAGTCTGGCCCGTGCTACCTGGGCGGAGATACCGGGGCGTCGGGTATGCAGGGTTCCTATGCTGGATTTCCAGGCGCGGGCGGGGACGATCTGCAGACCGGGGACCAGTATCCCTTCGATCCAGCAGTGCAGGGCGAGGGGTCTTCGAGCCAGTTTTCTGCAGATCAGAGTTGGAACCAGTCATCGATGTCGGCCGCTGAGATCGTTCAGATACTTCAACAGGCTCCGGATCTGCTGTCGTCGATCAAGAATCTTGCCGGGCAGCAGTACGGCGTAGACCCGGCCACCCTTTCGGATGGGGGGGTCTACAACTGCATTCGGCAGGACCCCGGCCTGCGCGATCAGATCTCGGCGGAACTCGTCCGGCAAGGATACTCAGTTGACGCGCAGCAGCAGATAGAGCAACCCGGGATGGGCAACGGCGGCGCGCAGCGGCAGCCCTATGCGGCAAACCCGCAGGGACAGGTGGGGCAGCCGCCGATGCGCTCGGGGGGAGCCATGGGGCAGTATTCCATGAATCCCGAATGGCAGCGCAGACAGTTGGGGCAGCCGGGAATGCAGCGAGGAACGGCCGGAGAAGGAATCTATGCTCCCTATTCTCTTTCGCCGGGCGTCCGCGGCTCCCAATCTATGCAGCAGCGCCGGCAGGAACCGCCAGCCGAGTTGCGCCGGCTTACCCCGATGCCCTATCCAAACCTGCCCTCGATGCGCGATCTCTACGCGCAGGAGATTGTGGCAGGTGGCCGGTTGCGGCGATTCGGCTGCGATGCCTTTGAATTTGGCTCCGGCAACATGAATCTGCTGCCGATGGATTTGCCCGTGGGTCCTGACTATGTGCTTGGTCCCGGAGACAACCTCATCGTGAATATGTGGGGTGGACAGTCCGCGCGGCTGACTCGCACCATTGACCGGCAAGGTCAGGTGGCCCTGCCGGAAGCCGGCACAGTAGCGGTCTCCGGCCTCACCATCGCGCAGGCCCAGAGCGTGATTCAAAATGCGCTGGGCACACAGTTTCAGAACGAGCGGGTCGAACTGTCCCTGGGCCGGGTTCGCACCGTGCGGGTGTATGTGGTCGGCGATGTGCAGCGGCCCGGCGCCTACGATGTCAGTTCCCTCTCGACTGCAGTGAACGCGCTGTACGCCGCCGGAGGCCCCACGAGCCGGGGCTCGCTGCGCACCCTGAAGCAATATCGAGGCAAGGAACTGGTACAGCAGATCGACCTGTACGACTTTCTCTTGCATGGAGTCCGCACCGACTTGAAGCGGCTCATGCCGGGCGATACGGTGCTGGTTCCTCCGGTGGGCCCGCAGGTGGCCGTGGCGGGCATGGTGCGCCGGCCCGCCATCTACGAACTGCAGGGCAAGGAAGATCTGAAAGAGGTGTTGGCGATGGCCGGCGGCGTTCTGGCCTCCGCCGATTTGAAGGAGATCAGGGTGGAGCGGGTGATGGCGCACGCCAGCCACACCATGCTGCGCGTGCAAGTGGCAGATGGGGCCTCGGATGTGAATAAGCTGCCAGCGCTCGCGATCCAGGATGGTGACTCGGTTCAGGTGTCCCCCATCCTGCCCTACAACGAGAAGGTGGTTTACCTGGAAGGTCACGTCTTCAAGCCGGGGCGCTATGCGTGGCGTGAGGGGATGACAGTCAGCGACCTGATCCACTCGTACCAGGATGTTATGCCCGAAGCGGCAGAGCACGCGGAGGTTGTGCGTCTGGTTCCTCCCGACCTGCACCCGGAAACTGTTGCCTTCAATCTGGCCGACGAGCTGGTGGGCAACGATCCGGTTGCGCTTCAACCCTTTGATACGGTGCGGGTCTATGGCCGCTATCAAATTGATCCTCCCAAAGTTTCGATCTTTGGGCCGGTGCTGCGCCCGGGCAGCTACCCGATGTCCGCGGGAATGACGGCAGCCGATTTGGTGCGCATGGCCGGAGGCTTCCGGCGCAGCGCCTACCAGCAGAAGGCCGATCTCTCCAGCTACACGGTGCAAAACGGCCAGAAGGTTCTGCTGCGCCACAGCGAGATTGACCTCGCCAAAGCCCTGAACGGGGACAAGGCCGCCGATGCGGCGCTAGCGCCCGGCGACGTGGTCGGCATCCGACAGTTGACCGGGTGGAACGACATTGGAGCTTCCATCACCATCAACGGCGAAGTGCGGTATGCCGGGACCTACGGTATCGAAGACGGCGAGCGGCTGAGCTCGGTGCTGAAGCGCGCGGGCGGATTTCGCGCCGATGCCTACCCTCAGGGCGCAGTCCTCGAGCGCGTGCAGGTGCGGCAGCTCGAAGAGAACGACCGGCAGGAGATGATCCGCCGTGTTGAGACAACCATGCCCACCGCCTCCCAAGGCGTCAATGGAACCTCCCAGGATCAATTGAATCTGCTGCAGGCGATGCAGCAGCAGCGGCAGGAGGTGCTCGCCGCGCTCCGCAGCCATCCCTCGCGAGGACGGCTGGTCATCAAAATCTCCTCTGATATCAGCAAATGGGAAGGAACGCCGGCCGATATCGAAGTTCGCGCCGGAGACACACTCACCATTCCCAAGCTGCCGGGCTTCGTGCTCATCAGCGGCCAGGTTTACGATCCGACCGGCATCAGTTATCGACCGGGCCGGGACGCGGGCTGGTATCTGCGCCAGGCGGGCGGCGCCACCCGCTCCGGCGACAAGAAATCCATCTTTGTCCTTCGGGCGGACGGGTCGGTCGTCGGAGAGAAGCGAGGGACGATCTTCCAGGGAGGCGTCCTGAGCGTCAAGATGCATCCCGGCGACTCGGTGATCGTGCCCGAAAAGATCGTCGGCGGCTCGCAACTGTGGCGCAACATCATGGGCAGCGCGCAGATCATGTCGTCGGTGGCATTGACGGGCGCGATGATGGGCGTGTTCTAGGTTCTAATCGACAAACAAATCAAAGGAGAGGAACGATGCCAGAAAGACGTGCACTGGTTTGCGGGGCCGGGGGATTTATCGGCAGCCACATGGTCAAGAGGCTAAAGCAAGAAGGATATTGGGTGCGTGGCGTCGACCTGAAATATCCAGAGTTCGAACCCACAATCGCAGATGATTTTGAGATTGCTGATCTCCGCGATGCAAACACGTGGGAAAAAGTGCTCGATCCTGGCATGGACGAAGCCTACCAGTTCGCAGCCGATATGGGGGGGGCGGGTTATATCTTCACGGGTGAGCACGATGCCCACGTCATGCATAATTCGGCCATGATCAATCTCCATATGGCTGACTATGGTGTGAAGAAAAGAACTGGAAAGATATTCTACTCATCATCAGCATGCATGTACCCTGCACGCAATCAAACCGACCCCAAATCTCCGAATTGTCATGAGTCGAGTGCTTACCCGGCAGAACCGGACAGTGAATACGGATGGGAAAAGCTTTTCAGTGAGCGACTTTACTTCGCGTTTCAGAGGAATTTTGGCCTCGAGATTCGCGTAGCTCGATTTCACAATATCTTTGGACCGCATGGGACGTGGAATGGCGGGCGTGAGAAAGCACCGGCCGCACTCTGTCGTAAAGTTGCCGAACAACCAAACGGAGGAGAAGTCGAAATCTGGGGAGATGGAGAACAGACCCGATCTTTCTTGTATATCGATGAATGTATTGAAGCCGTGCGCCGTCTCATGCAGTCGCGGAGTTTCCGCGGTCCGGTCAATATAGGATCCGAGGAAATGGTCACGATCAACGAGATGGCTCGGATGATCATACAAATAGCGGGCAAGGATCTGACTATTCGCCACGTTCCCGGTCCACTCGGGGTGCGGGGCCGCAATTCCGATAACCGTCTCATCGAGAAGGAGTTGGGATGGGCGCCCCGGCAATCTCTCCAGGTGGGGTTGCATAGAACCTACTTCTGGATCGAGAAGCAAGTACAGGAATGCCTTCTCCCACAAAGCTCACACTGAGCCTCAAGCACGAAGACCACGCTCGTTTACATGGAGAACCAGATGACGATATCTATCGTGACTACCACGATCAATGTTCCTTCGGCGTTGCGTGACTACGCCGCAAACTTCCGCTTCTTCGGCCATAAAGATGTCAACTTTATTGTCATTGGCGATCGCAAAAGCCATCCCGCCACCCGTGATTTTTGCACGAATCTGAATGAAATCTATCCCTGCACGTTTCTCGACATACCCGCCCAGGAGAGATATCTAGAAAGGTTTCCGAGGCTCTGGAAACACCTCAGATTCGACTCCATTCAGCGCAGGAATATAGGACTTCTCTTCGCCTATGAAAATGGAGCGGAAGCCATCATTACGATTGACGATGATAACTTTGTGCTCGGCCAGGACTTTGTCACACTTCATAGTTGCGTCGGCTCAGCCTGCGAACTCCCTACCTATGCATCGACCTCTGGATTCTTCAACGTGTGCTCATTCCTCAAGGAGGCTGATGATGCCAGTTTCTACCATCGCGGATTTCCACAGGCTCAGCGTTGGAACAAAACAAATACGTTTGTGAGTACTCATAAAACAGCACGTCGTGTTGCAATCAACGCAGGCTTCTGGTTGGACAATCCTGATATAGACGCGCTTACGCGCATGGAGCGTCCGCGCATAGTTCTTGGCTACAAGCCGGAATGGCCAGGGAACTTTGCGTTGCAGCCGGGTACCTGGTCCCCGTTCAATTCCCAGAACACAGCCCTGATGCGAGAGGTGGTGCCCGCGTATTTTCTCAGTCCTTATGTAGGCCGCTATGACGATATATGGCCGAGTTATATCATAAATCGCATCGCACAGCACGTTGGGGATGTAATCTCCTTTGGAAATCCGTTGGTTCGTCAGGAGAGGAATCCACACGATTTGTGGAAGGACTTGGACGCGGAGCGCGACGGAATGATGATGACCGACAGCCTATGTGCAGCATTGCGCAGCATAGAGCTCTCACGCAGAACCTACCACGAATGTCTCGGCGAAATCATCACCGGTTTGGCAAACAGCTGGCCGGAGGAGGCTGGTTGGGCTGAATCCCAGAAGGAATGCCGGAAGCGCTTCTTAGAAGGTTTGTCGATCTGGCATGAAACTTTCGACACCATTGGAGCAAAAGCAGAAAGCTGAGGCTGATAGTTGGAGATCATGGGTGTTCCTGCTGCTGAATCTCATCCCCCGACAGAAATCCAAGCCAAGACCATCGGCTCCATCGACAGCGGAAGTAGAATCCGTCGCGCTCAGCACTTGACGCTGCTTCGCGAGCTTTGGACCAGCCGCAGGCCTCTAATTACGGCTGCGGCGGCAGGTACCCTTGCGGCGGCGCTGATTGCGTGGCTGCTTCCCTCTCGGTATACCGCAAAGGCCAGTCTTATGCCTCAGGATCCGCCAAGCAGCTCAGCGTTGAATGTTCTCAGTTCGTTCGGCGGAGAGGGGGTCGCAAGCCTCGGAAGCGGACTTCTAGGGATGCACAACTCTGGTGACTTGTTTGCAAGTGTACTGACCAGCAATCGGGTCAAGGATCGAATTATCGATCATTATGATCTCAAATCGCTCAATCACACGAAATACTATATAGTTGCCCGGAAGAGGTTAAGTGCAGAAACCGCCATTTCCATCGATCGCAAGAGTGGCATACTCACCATCGAAGTGACGGAGGAAGATCCGCGCCGTGCAGCCGATATTGCTAACGCGTACATTGCCGAGCTGAACGCCACTTTAACCCAGCTGGATACATCGGCGGCGGCCCGCGAGCGCGTCTTCCTCGAAGGCAGAATTAAGGGCGTTAATCAGGATTTGGAATCAGCCGAAGCGAAGATGAGCCAATTTTCCAGCAAGAGCTCAGCTATTGATATCAACGAACAGGGGAAGGCGTTGGTGAATACCCTGGCGACACTGCAAGGAGAGGTAGTCCTAGCTGAGGCGGACTTGAAGAGCGCCTCAGAGCTATATGGCAATGATAACAACAGGGTGCTACAGATCAGAGCTCGCATCAGCGAGTTGAACCATCAGCTCGCCAAGCTAGAAGGAAATGCTCCGAGGGCACAAGCTGATGCTGAGAAGCCAAGCAATTCGGCCTTTCCAACACTCCGTCAGCTTCCTTCACTTGGGACCACTTATGCGGACCTTTACAGGGAGGTGAAGATCCAAGATGCAGTACTCGAAACGCTTACCCGACAATATGAGATGGCAAAGGCGGAGGAAGCACGGGAAGCTCCCGTGGTCCGCGTGCTTGATCCTGCCACTGCCCCGGAGCGTCCCAGTGGTCCTCCCCGGATACTGATCTTACTTGGGGGCGCACTCTTCTCCCTGATCGCTTCCATTTGTTGGAAGTTGGGAACAATGCTTTGGCGCCGCCTTCCCGAGGACGAGCCGCTTAAGATCCTTGCGAAGGAAATCGCTGCCGCCATCTTGCCGGTGTAAGCTTGCTGCGATCTCATGTTCATTCCCCGCCACCGCAGGAATACTCGCCTTAGTTAGCATTTATGCAGACGGAAAAATTTGTTGTCAACTACGGGCATGTCCTCCGCAATGCCGTCCTCAATCTCGTTGGACGTATCCTGCCCGCATTGGTGGCAGTGATCGCCATTCCAATCATGATCCGTGGGATGGGCACTGAATCATATGGGGTTCTCTCGCTCGCGCTGGTGATCGTGACCTATTTCAGCTTGTTTGATCTCGGTATGGGAGAAGCCACCACCAAATTTATCGCCGAGGCCTTGGGTAAGGGAGATATCGAACACATTTCCGACCTTATCTGGACATCGACAGCGTTGATCGCCGGTCTCGGGGCAACCGGCGGGCTGTTCATGTATTTTGTCAGCCCATTTCTGGTCAGTCACTTATTGAACATCTCGCCAGCAGCCCAGCCCGAGGCATTATCGGCATTTCAAATCATGGCGACGGCCGTCCCTTTTCTGCTGCTGGCCGCCGGTCTGCGGGGTGCTTTGGAGGCACGGCAGCGGTATGACCTCGTAAACGCAGTGACGGTGCCGAGCACAGTTGCCAGTTATCTTCTCCCGGTGGTTGCCATTCTGCTTAAGCAGGGCCTGGACGTCATCATCATGTATCTAGTCATCTCCCGCGTGTTGACTTGCCTGGGATTTCTAATAGAGTGCTTATGGATATATCCTAGTATGCATGATTCGTTCAGTATCGACAGACGATTAGTTCGGCCGCTCCTGCATTTTGGAGGATGGCTGGCTATCTCCAATATGTCCTGGCCGATTCTTCTCTATCTCGATAGGGTCCTCATCAGCTCGATGCTCAGCGTAGCGGACTTGCCCTTCTATGCAGCGCCATGCGACCTAATCACCAAACTGTGGGTCTTTCCGGCAAGCTGGATGGCATTGTACCCAGCATTCAGCGCAATCGGGAGGAGTATGGAAAGCGAGATTGCCGATCTATGCGCGCTGGGTTTAAAGCATCTCGCGCTTCTCCTCGGACCAATTGTGATTGTCTGTGTCATCCTTGCAGGGCCGATTTTAAAAAGGTGGCTGGGGCAGACGTTCGAGCAGCACAGCTCCCTTGCTTTTCAGATTTTGGCGCTTGGTGTTTTCTTGAATTCACTAGGTACGATTCCTGATCGCCTGATCAAGGGTCTAGGGCATCCCCACATTGTTGCTAAGCTGCATGTTAGCGAACTGCCGCTCTACTTCTGCCTGCTGTATCTGTTAATCCATTACTACGGAATCACGGGTGCAGCAATGGCCTGGACCTTCCGTTCCGGTGTGGAAGCGATCATTATGTTCTGCATTGCCGATCGCTTGGTGCCTGCCGGCAGAACCGCGGTGAAGAAGGCCGGAGGGATCCGCGTTCTAGTCTTCATCTGCGCGTTTGCTGGATCTGCTGTGACCGCATTTTTGCTCTTCCATGGGCTGCGGCTCCTCATCTTTGGTTGTGCAGTGTTGCTGATATTCGGCGGTACCCTATGGAAGATCGTGCTAAATCAATCTGAAAGGCAATGGATCCTGGCGGCTGCTCGGATTCGCTGAAATGCGCATCTGCATTCCGCGTGAGTCGCGGAAAGTCCGCCTGTATCTACATGAGGTCCTATGAGCTACTACCAGAATGTGCTAAAGAGCCTTCAAGCGCGCAACGGTGAATCTGTTGCTAGTCTGCATGTGGGTGACGCGCGAGTGGGCTTTGCCTTTAGTACCAAGGATCGCGTGGATTTTACTACCTCCACCTTAGCCAGTATCGACACTGAAGGAGGTTTCGATCTGATTTGGGTAGATGGCAGTGTTACGCCGGAAGGCAGAAAAATGCCATATCAAGTAAAGCTTCGCCATGCTCAACTTGTAGAGATCCACAGCGATATCCGCGGGGGACCAGATCGTGCGATCTGTTTTAGTCTGAAGCGCCTCCTGGATCTAGGCTATGACTACTGCGGGCTTATCGAAAACGACATGATTTTCGAGCCGGGGTGGTATTCGACGCTTCTCGGCTTGTTTGCGCGCACCGCTGCTGATGGCGTTCGCTGTGGTGCTGCGACTGTACGGGGATTCCGCAGCCGGGCTTTGGAGTATAGGAGAGGTTACTTCCTCTGTTGGAACGTTGGGGCGGGAATGGTACTGTTCTCGCGGCGCGCGGCGCAACTGCTCCTCGATCAGTATCAGACCCTTGCGGGGATGACCGCTCGTCGTGTCTGGCGCTTCTATGCTGAAACCTTCGGAGTCGACCTCGGCGGCATCTGGGATATGTGGTGCGAAGCACCAGACCGGCCCTTGGGCATGGATTGGGGTTACAGTCCATTGCTATATCGGCATGGTTTTGCCTCAGTTGGTTCTATTCCTTCCATGACTTGCGATCTCGAGTTTGACGTGGAGCTGCTCTTGCGAACACAGTATGTTACCGCGGATCAGGACAACGCGGGCACCGTTTGGCCGCGAGTCTCTGCAGCGCGCATTTTACAGAAGCGGATTGAGGACCCCTTCTTTAAAATTGGTTGGTTTGGTCTGAACAGAATGCCTCACCTCCGTAATCGAATCGCTGCTGCCCATAAAGCAAGAACCTCTGCTGGGAAGCCTGCCATAAAGCTTATTCGATCATGATGGCTCGACCAAAACCCTTTAAGCCCCAGGCGCAGGAACCTGGCTCTACTGTACGTATGATAGCTATGGATACGGCAAAAGTATGCCACGAAGCTCGAAGGACACCCGGGGTACTTGAAAACGAGAAATGCTGCGTTCCAACCCCAAAAGTTTACCGTGACAACCGATGTAGTAACACGAACTAACGATTCAAGTTCCCCCTTTTAATCACTTATCCGCTGCTCAGCTGGTGGCTAAAGTTCATCTCCGATGCAAGAATCGCACCTACGGCCGTATGGAGCGGAACATGGCCAGAGGGCAACAAACAGAGGAGCATATTCAATGCTGGAAGGAGCAACCGTGCAAAAAAATGAAGTCCTGCGCAAGATGTTGCCAACACGTGTTAGACCTAGACGCATCATCTCGGGGCCCTTGCAGGGGCGCCTTCTGGCTACCTCTTGGCATGATTATCCCGCCGCGTTGATCGGCCGGGCGGAACGAGATCTGATCGCCTGGATCCAGGCAAATGCGCGCCCAGGCGACACATGGCTCGATGTGGGAGCCAACTACGGCTATACTTCACTTGCTCTCTGCAAGAGTGTAGGTGAGGGTGGTCGGGTTTTCGCCTTTGAGCCGCTCCTGCGCACGGCGGGCCATTTGGCCACGACTCGATCCGTAAACCAGCTTCTTCAATTGACAGTAGTACCCCTTGCACTCGGCAACTCAGAAACGCTCACTCCCATCCGCGTGCCAGTCTGGAAGGGAATGGCCCAACCCGCCGGGCCAGGAACTCACGTGACGCTGGATAAGGCTCTCACAGAGACCATATTCTCGATCGGCTTGGACGCAGTCTGGACTTGCTTCTGCGGCCAAAATCCACGGGTTGCTGGAATCAAAATCGATGTTGAAGGAAGCGAAGTCGCCGTTCTACGCGGGATGAGAGCGACTCTTCGACAATATAGGCCCAAACTCGTAATCGAAGTCCACCGCTCCCGCGGCGTACGCCTCGACGAGGTTTTTGAAGAAGTCTCTCAGTCGGGCTACAGCCCAGAACCACATGTGATAGAAAAAACCGACCGGGAGGATCCAAACCTGGAATTTCTCCCTCTGTAGCGAGAAAACCTTCAAATAAGCATCAAATTTCGTTCACCTCATGCCTCCCCACATCCCTCGTTTCAATTCGCAGCGAGATGAAGGCGATCCCCTCCCGTCTGGCCACTCGGTGGAGACAAGCGTCCTCCTAGGCTGGCTGATGAGCATGGTTGCACTTCTGCTTCTCTCTTCCGCATTCCTGATTGGTGGAGCAGAACCGGCGACGATTGTGCTCGGAGCTCTAATTGGAGCACTGGGAGTTTACAAGCCTGCCACTGCACTGTGGACAAATATTGGATTTCTTGTCTTTGCCTGCGTGGCATTGCCCCCTCCGCCGCCCGGCCCCCTCCCACTCCAGTACTACTTTTGGGGTGCAGGTGCCGCAATGATTGCTACGGGTGCCTCTCTAGGTTGGCTCGGGAAGCGCCCGGATCCTGCTCCTGCAACATCGATCCCCTTCGACTCCATCATGCGGTTGATCTTCGCAGTCTGTGTCATATCGTCGATCTACGGGATAGTCAGAGGGAATTCACCGTTTGCTGTCGTCAGACAACTTTTCGGTTGTGCGCTCCTCTTTGTCTACTATCTTCTGGGACAACACTTCTTTCTGAGCCTGGCTGATATTGAGCACTGGATTAAGAATGTGACTCGAGCGGTGGCAGCAGCCTCAGCCGTTTACTCCGCAAAGGCAATCTCCATAAGCCTCCGTGAGTCCTCCTATTTCCAAGACAGATCACCTCTCGCGTTCTTGGCTGGAGGCGCTGTTGTGCTGTTGTTCGTCGAAATTCTTCGGATCCCTTCGGTGAAGGCAAGGATACTAAACTCACTATTCCTAGTGTTCTGTACACTTGAAATTCTGGCGAGCGGGGCGCGATTTGTGATGGGGAGCGCCATAGCTACTGTACTGATCGTTGTTCTATTACGCCAAAGACGGCGTGTCTGGCTAGGTGGAATTGCCTTCTTGCTGTTGTCAGGAATTGCAGTTGGAATCTTCGTTAGCCACCTGGACGAACTGACGGGACAGCTGAATACAGTGGCTGGACTTGCGCAAAGATTCTCACCGATAAACATAACGGACGACTGGTCATATCTTTCCCGGATTGCTCAAATGCAGTCCATATTTGCGACGGTTCGACAGCACCCCATCCTGGGCGCGGGCATGGGAGCGGATGTGAATTATGTGGTCGATGATCACCCCAATCTCTTTAATACCACTCCCTATGTGGATAACGGCTGGGGATTTGTTCTTCTCAAGATGGGCCTGGTGGGACTGCTTCTCTTCCTTGCGTTGATTTGGAAATTCCTCCGCTTTGCAGTGCGTCCTTTACCGCCTCAGATTCCTTTGCGCATTTTACATCTGCGCGAGTCTCTGCTCGCGCTCTTGCTATTTGGAATCCTGAGCTTTACAGGAGGCCCCACATTCTTTCAATTCACATCGTCAAGCCTGCTGGGCGTGGATTTGGGCGCTCTAGGCTGTCTGTGGAGCATCCTCAGCTCTAGCATGCAACCTAGTGAATCATCCATTCCCGCATAGTCTATCGACAGGAAGTTACGAATCTATGCGAATTGCGATCAACGCTGCGTACCTGCGCCGGGGTGCGCACGACGGAATTGCTAACTTCGGACGCGGCCTCATCCGTCACCTGGCAGAACTGGACGAGGATCTCCTACTCTACTCGCCCGAAGCCATGGAGAGCATCAGAGGCAAACTTTACCACAGGAAGACGCCGGAAGCTTTGAGCGTGAGAAATGGTCCGCTTGCCGGGCTATTCAGGGTCGGAGTGTGGTCGCAGACAATCTTGCCATATCGCGCTCTACAAGACCACGCCAACGTGCTACTTTGTCCCGTTCCCGAGGGCATGTTCCGACCTATGGTTCCGCAGGTCATTGTAGTCCACGATTTGTTTCCCGCGATATTTCCACATTCGTTTGGGTATCTGCGCCAGTATGTCAAGTATGGCTTGCCAGCTATCCTTGCCGCGTCTGAAAAGATCATCGCAGCGTCCAAGCAAACCAAGAACGACATCGTTGCCCATTTTGGCATACCTGAAGACAAAGTTAGAGTAGTATATCAAGGGATTGATCCTACATACTTTTCGAATGATGCGGGTGTTGCCCCTGCAGGTCACCAAGAGCAGCCCTTCTTCCTATTCGTGGGTCGCGGATGTCCTCACAAAAACCTTGAGACTGTGCTGCACGCATTTGCGATCAATCATGCGACCACGCCGCACCAGTTAGTCGCCGTAATTGACGTCTACGGAAAGGAGGACGAGAATAACGTGCGCAGGCTCCTCCGGCTGGCCTCGTCATTAGGGATTCGTGAACGGCTTCGTATCCATTCCCACCTAACTTGTCGCGAAATCCTATTTCTGTACAGGAATGCTACCGCCGTGGTTCTCCTCTCCAAGTACGAGGGTTTTGGGTTGCCTCCGCTAGAAGCAATGGCTGTAGGCACGCCGGCGATTGTGAGCAACTCCAGCGCCCTTGGCGAAGTTGCGGGAGGAGGAGCTATTTGTGTGCCGTCAGATGATCCCGTTCCCGCCGCGGAAGCAATGAGGCAACTTGCATGCGATCCAGAGTTTCATGCCGCTCAATCGCGTATTGCAGCGGAGTATGCGCGCAGATTCACTTGGAAAAGGGCTGCTTGCGAGGTCCGTGAGATCCTCGCGCAGATCGCACGTTAGTGTACTGAGTCAATAAATAACCACACTAAATATGCTGTGGACCATCTAACATGGCAGGGAGTGAGCCATGGGTCGCAGTGCTGCAGGGATTGAAGTAGCGGAGCGGGACAGAACGGTATTGGCTGGATGGGCGCGTCGGTCGAAGACAGCGCAGGCCTTGTCTCAGCGTGCGCAGATTATCTTGCGGCTGGGCGAAGGACAGAGCAGCAGCGACGTAGCGCGGCTGATGCAGGTACACATCCAGACGGTAGGCAAATGGCGGGAACGATTCCGCCTGCGCGGGGTCGACGGCCTGCTCGATGAGCCGCGGCCCGGCCAGCCGCGCAAGGTCACTGACGCACACGTGGAAGCGGTCATTGCGCGTACGCTTGAGAGCAAGCCGGCCAATGCAACGCACTGGTCCACTCGCTCGATGGCCAAGGCGACGGGCCTGAACCAAACCGCCATAAGCCGCATCTGGCGCGCCTTTGCCTTGCAGCCACATCGCTCGGAGAGTTTCAAGCTGTCGCGCGACCCGTTATTCATCGACAAGGTGCGCGACATCGTTGGGCTTTACTTAAACCCGCCGCAGCGCGCTCTGGTGTTGTGTGTTGATGAGAAGAGCCAGATTCAGGCGTTGGAGAGGACTGCTCCTCTGTTGCCGATGCGGCCAGGGCAAGCCGAACGCCGCGCTCACGACTATATGCGCCACGGAACCACCAGCTTGTTTGCCGCTCTGAACACAAAAACCGGCGACGTCATTGCCAAGATGCATCGCCGGCATCGCTCCGAGGAGTTTCGCAAGTTTCTCGACACCATTGAAAAGAGTGTGCCTGAAGACCTCGACGTGCACCTGGTAATGGATAACTACGCCACACACAAAACCGCTGCGATTCAACGCTGGCTTATCAAGCGGCCCCGCTTCCATGTGCACTTCACACCCACCTCGGCCTCATGGCTCAATCTGGTCGAGCGCTGGTTTGCCGCATTGACGGAAAAGCAACTGCGCCGAAACAGCTTCCGATCCACCCGCGAACTGGAAGCTGCTATCCGCCAATTTCTCGATCATCACAACGCCCAGCCAAGGCCCTTCGTCTGGACCAAAACCGCAGACCAAATCCTCGATTCCATCGCTCGCTATTGTCAGCGAATTAACGACTCAGGACACTAGATAGCCTTAACAGTACAAGAAGGAGCGGACTCAATCCTGTGCGCATTCTCTATGTTCTCCCGTTCTCCCCTTGGGAAGCCAAGGTTCGAAGCTTTAATCTGATTCGCCTTCTCGGGCAAAGGCACCAGATTGACCTGGTGTGCGTGGTTCGTTCGGAGCGTGATGTCCAGCGCGTCCGGGATATAGCACCACATTGCTCCAGCATCCGGACGGGAACCTTCGGCACTGCAGGAGCGATATTCAGGTGCCTAAAGGCCGTGCCCAGCAGTACCCCACTACGTATTGCGTATGTTGCCTCAGGGTCAATGCAGAGCGCTGTTCGGGAGGCAATCCAGCACAGGCGCCCCGATGTGATTTATGTTGAGCGGTGGCGTGGCCTACAGTACGTACCTTATGAAGAGAAAATTCCGATTGTGTGCGACCCTACGGATTCGATGACTCTCTATAACCGCCGACTACTGGCGGGTGGGAGCTTCGCTGAACGCATTCTGGGCGCAGAAGAATATGTGAAATTTCGCCACTATGAGCGCCGATTGGCAGAGCAGGTTGCCGCCAGCGTATTTTGTTCACATATTGATCTGGATTATGTCCGAAAGTACGCACCGACAGCGAGACTCGTTCACGTTCCTAATGGTGTGGATTGTGCACTATTTGGGCCAAAGACATCTGCAGAAGAACGGGAGAACACCATTGTCTTTGCCGGGAATTTTTCCTATTCACCTAACCGGCACGCGGTAAGCTATTTTCTCGCCGATATATACCCGCTTATTCGGCGTAAAGTGCCCGATGCGACTTTTACTATAGTTGGAAATCAGGCAACGCAGTTTGTACGACGAAAGTACCCCAGGATTGCTGGCGTATTGGTTCAAGACTTTGTTCCTTCATTGCGTCCTTGGCTTGCGCAGGGAGCCATCGCAATAGCACCCCAAAAAGTTGGAGCAGGTGTCAGCAACAAGATCCTTGAGGCGATGGCGGTCGGTACACCGATAGTTGCGAGTCGTGTTGCATGTGGGGATCTTCCTTGCGTTGCCGGGAAGCATCTTCTCATTGCAGATGACGCGGCAGAATTTGCTCAACACGCCATTGATCTTCTGGCCGATGTATCCTTGCGGAGATCAATGGCAGAGAGGGCTGTAGCGTGGGTACGTCAATCGTATGACTGGTCAGTTGTAGCCCTGCAGATGGAAGCCGTACTACTGGGTGCCTGCAGCGCCACGGAGGCTGTCGCACAGGGCTTCCGCTGCTAGGAACTTCGCTTCACGCCCAAAAACTGATCTTTGTCAGACTGTCTCTCGAGTGTTTTGCCGCTCGGGAGCAATCTGTTCGCAAATCGTCATCAGCCAGTCGTCGCACTGCGTCAGGAGATCGATCATGATCGCACGTTTGCGTCACTACCAGCTTCTTCTGCGGATCACCATCTTTTCGCTTCCATTCTTGTCCTTTTATCTGGCGAGCTACATCGACTCTCATTCCCTCCACCAGACGGCTGCTTTTTCGTCGGCCGAATACCTGTATCTGGTGCTCTTCACCACGATGGTATGGTCTATCGTGGCGGAAAGACAGAACGTGACAAGCATCGCCAAGGTTAGTGCGGAGAACACCGGCATTCGAGCTTCCTTCGCTGCCTGTGGAATTACCTATCTCGTCGATCTGGTGGCTGTCTTTTTTGTGAACGAGCTGCTCTATTCGCGGCCGATCTTCATCTTCAGCGCCGTGCTTCTGCTGCTTCTCACGCTGATGGTTCGGACGCTGTTCCGGATTTTGGCGCGCGACTTCGCAGGAAAGCACGCGCCCACGCGAGTTCTGGTGGTGGGGGCCGGGCGGACTGCGGCACGCGCAGCCAGGCGACTGCAGTGCAACGAATACGTGCGCTGCGATGTGGTTGGATTTGTGCGAGTGCCCGGCGAGACCGCTTATATTACCGATACGCCGGTTTTTGAGCTGGACGAGATCGACGCGATCGAAAGGCTGAACATCCAGGACATCCTGATTGCGGTATCGCCGGACCGGTATAGCGAGCTTCGCCGCTGCATTGCGAAGCTGAACGTCCTGTCCAAGCCGATGCGTATCGTTGTCAATCCTGGCAACGGGGTCAAGGTGCGCGAGCGGGTCCTGGAGATCGGACCGCTCCAGATGCTCGATCTCGATCCGGGGCCGGCCTACTCCATCTGGTACTTTCTCGTGAAGCGGGCATTCGACATGGCCTTTTCGGCTCTTGTCATTGCGATCTGCGCGGTTCCCATGCTCCTCATTGCGCTGATCATCAAGCTGTCATCGCCGGGTCCGATTCTCTTCCGGCAGCAGCGGGTGGGCATGAACGGAGCCGTCTTCACGATGTACAAGTTCCGCACCATGCGGCTGGCAAGAGGAGCGGAAGGGGATGTGCGCTGGACGACGCAAAACGATCCGCGCCGGACCCGGTTCGGGACTTTTCTGCGCAAGACCAGCCTCGATGAGCTGCCGCAGTTTTTCAACGTGCTGAAAGGCGAGATGAGCGTGGTTGGCCCCAGGCCGGAGCGCCCGCATTTTGTGAAACAGTTCCGCAGCGATATCGCCACGTATCAGGCGCGCCACTTCCTGAATGTGGGCATTACCGGGTGGGCCCAGGTGAACGGCCTAAGAGGAGATACTTCGATCCAAAAGCGCGTCCGTTACGATCTCTATTACCTGCAACACTGGAGCCTCTCGTTTGATCTCCGCATCATTGTGAGGACGCTGCTGGGCGGCTTCATCAGCAAGAACGCCTATTGATGCAGCAGCCGTCCACGCCGTCGGAACGGACCCGCTCGAAGAGCAGCGGACTTACCCGGAATCGCAGTCGTGCGCGTCTTAAACGTGCGGTAGCTGGGCGCGGTTCCAACTGCCGCCCAGGGCGCGGACCAGCAGCACGCTGGCTTCCAGTTGGCGGCGCAGGATGTCGATGTCGTTGCGCTGGTTATTGAGCGCGGTCGTCTGCGCGGTGATGACCTGCAGGTAAGTGTCCACGCCGCCCTGATAGCGGTTCATGAAGAGCTGGAGCGATTGCTCCGCCGACTGCGTGGCCAGGTGTTGCTGCTCGGATTCAGTCGAGAGCACGTGCAGCACCACTAGATTATCCTCCACCTGCTGAAAGGCGCTCAGCGTAGTCTGCCGGTAGTTGGCGACTGCGCCGTCATATCCCGCCAGCGCCGATTCCTTGACCGCATGACGCCGCCCGGCGTCGAACAGGGTCTCGGAAAACACCGGGCCCACCGCCCAGAAGCGGCTCGGCCACGTCAGCCAGTTCAGCGCTGACGTCCCCTGAAAACCTGCAACCGCCGACAGCCCCAGCGTGGGATACCATGCTGCCTGGGCGATGCCGATTCTCTCATTGGCCTCGGCCATGCGCCGCTCAGCGGCGGCGATGTCGGGGCGGCGCTGGAGCAGATCCGAAGGCACCACCCGCGGAATGGCGGGCAACGCCGGCGGATGCACGTCCAGCGGATCGGACGGCAGGCTGAAGGCCGCGGGCGGCTTCCCTATCAAAATCGCAATCGCATGCTCGTACTGCTGCCGTGTGGCGGTGATGTCGGAGTCCATCACCTGCACATCGCGGAGCTGCGTCTTGGCCTGCGCCACGTCGGCCATCGGCGCCGCGCCGCCTTCAAACAGGTTCTGCGTAAGCTGCAGGGCCTGGGTGTAGGCCTGCACGGTGTTGTCGAGCAGCTTCTTCTGCGCGTCCGCGCTGCGCAACTCGAAGTAATCCACAGCTAATTCTGCATGCAAACTCAGGCGCACCGCGGCCACATCGGCGGCGCTCGCCTGAGTTTCTTCTTTTGCGGCGGAGACGCTGCGCCGGATACGTCCCCACAGATCCAGTTCCCAGGAAGACTCGAGTGGCAGGGTGAAGGAGCTTTCGCCGCCATCCGCCAGGTTGGACGGGAAGTAGGGCTGATGCGCCGAGTTACGCATGGCGCTGATCTCCGGACCCACGCCGATAGTCGGCGCCTCAAAGGAGCGGTTGTACTGAATCTCCGCGCGCGCCTGCCGGAAGTTGGCCTCGGCCATCTTCAGCGTCTGGTTGGCTGAGTCCACCTGCTGCTCCAGGGCATCGAGCTGCGCATCCTGATACTGCTGCCACCACGGTCCGCGGGGCGTGGCGTCGCCGGGTTGCGCGGGCGTCCAGCCATCCACCGGCTTTGCGTTCGCCTGCGGCGCTTCCTTGAAGGCCGGGGTGATGGCGGTGGCCGGCACCTTGTACTTGGGACCCACCATGCAGCCGGTCATCAGGAGCAGCAGCGCGCCGGCGGAGATGTGCAGGAGAGTCTTCATGGCTGCGCGCTCCTGACCACCTGAACCGGTTGCCCGTCCTCCAGCGAATCCGAGGGATCCAGGATCACGGCGTCGGTGGGCTTGAGGCCGGAGACGACTTCGACGCTGCTGCCGTAGTCGTGGCCGATGGTGATGGGCACCAGGTGCGCATGCCCGTCACGCACCAGGCCCACGCGCAGGCCCTCGGAGCGAAAGAGCAGCGTGTTAGAAGGGATGGTGACCGCGCCGGCGGCGGGCGGCACCGTCAGGTGCACAAAGGCATAGGAGCCGGGGCGCAGCAGGCCGTCGGGATTGGCCACATCCACTTCCACATTGAGGGTGCGGGTCGCCATGTCGATGGCATCGGAGTTGCGCACCAGGGTTCCGGTGAAGGTTCGCCCCGGATATTCATCCAAGGTGATGGCGACCTTCTCGCCGGTGCGCACGGCATCGGTGTAGACCTCAGGGACGGGGATGTAGACACGCAGCGTCCGGATGGAGGCGAGGTGAAAGAGCTCCTGCGGCGGATTGTTCTCGCCTGCCTGGATGAGGTCGCCGATATCGGTTTTGCGCTGGGTGATGACCCCGTCGAAGGGTGCGTAGATGTTCTCGTAGGCCTGAAGCTGCTCCAGCCGGCGGACGTTGGCCTCATTGGAAGCAAGGATGGCCTGCTTGGAGGCGAGATCGCTCACCGCCTGATCGGTGGACTGCTGCGAAACCGAATTGGTCTTGAGCAGATGCTGCCAGCGCGCCGCGGTGATCTGGGCCAGTTGCAGGTTGGCCTGGGCGTTCTTGAGTTGCGCTTTGGCCTGCGCGAGCTGCTGGTCCAGTTCGGGCGTTTCGATGGTGGCCAGCAGCTGTCCTTTTCTTACGTGCGCACCGATATCGAAGTACCACTTGCGCAGGTAGCCGCTGGTGCGCGCGTAGATGGGCGTGTCGATATAGGGCTGCATGTTGCCGGGCAGGGCAATCTCCTGGCTCGCCGACCCGAGCCTGGGGTGGACCACGTCTACAGGCGGAACGGACGACAAGGCGGTGGCGTGGGCCAGCCTGGCCTCGGCCTGGGCGCGGGCACGGATGCCGGCGTAGATCGCCACGGCGACAACCGCCAGTACGATAATCGCGAGCCAGGTGCGTCCCCTGCCTCCCGGGTTCTGCTGCGGCGTGCCTGCCGCTCCAGGATTCTGTTCGGCTGTCTGGCTGCGCGTGGTGTGGGTCTCGTTGGCTACCGTGGTCATGGAATTCTCCGTCGCGCTAGGCATGCGTGGGCTGTCCTTCGGCTGCAAGAGCCAGTTCGGCATCTGCTTTCGAGCCTCCGCCGTGCAGCAGGGCGAAGACCGCCGGCACAAAGACCAGGGTGGCCACGGTGGCGCAGAGCAGTCCGCCGATGACCGCGCGGCCCAGCGGCGCGTTCTGCTCGCCGCCGTCGCCCAGTCCCAGGGCCATGGGCACCATGCCGATGATCATGGCCAGCGCGGTCATCAGCACGGGGCGAAAGCGGGTGGCTCCTGATTCGAGCGCTGCGCGCACCGCGCTGCCGTGCACCCGCAGCCGGTCGCGCGCGAACGAAACCACCAGAATGCTGTTGGCCGTGGCCACGCCCATGCACATGATGGCGCCCATCAGCGCCGGCACACTCAGCGTGGTGTGGGTGAAGAACAGAATCAATACAATGCCGGCCAGTGCGGCTGGCAGCGCGGTGATGATGATGAAGGGGTCGAGCCAGGACTGGAAGTTCACCACGATCAGCAGATAGACGAGCACGATGGCGAAACCGAGTCCGGTCAGCAGGCCGGCGTAGGAGTTGCGCATGGTCTCGACCTGGCCGCGCACGGTGATGAAGGTTCCGCGGGGCAGGTTCTTGCGGGCCTGCGCCACGATGGCCTGCACGT
The DNA here is from genome assembly GCA_027449545.1 of Acidobacteriaceae bacterium. Lineage (GTDB taxonomy): Bacteria > Acidobacteriota > Terriglobia > Terriglobales > Acidobacteriaceae > Telmatobacter. The sequence continues at coordinate 149,419 of DAIDLI010000122.1, forward strand.
CGTGCGCCACTGAGCCCAAGTCACGATCCTGTACCGCTCCGTAGACATCGATGACCCGGCGGAGGTTGTACTCCGAAATGACCGCCATCTCATGCCCGCGCTGAATGGAGGCGACATCCCCCAGGATCTCCGGCTTTTGATTGCCGGCGCCGGTCAGCGGAATATTCTGGAGATCCTGGATGGACTGCATGCGGTACTGCGGCGTTTGCGCCACCAGGTTGTAGTCCACCCCGTTCTTGTAGTTCAGGAAGAACATGGGGGTCATCTGCATGCTGCCACTGAGCGTATTGAGAACGCTGCCGGCCACATCGCGCTCGGTGTAGCCGCCCTGCTCCGCCTTAGTGCGATCCACATCCACGTTCAGGGTGGGATAGTCGAAGGTCTGCTCGATGCGCAGATCCACCAGCCCCGGCACCTGCCGCAGTTGGGTCAGCATGCGGTCGGCAATGGCGTGGCTGGCGGCCACGTTGTTGCCCTCGATCTGGATGTCGATGGGCGCGGGCAGGCCGAAGTTGAGAATCTGCGTCACCATGTCCGCGGGCAGAAAGTAGAACGAGTCGCCCGGAAACTCGCGCGGCAGTTTCTGCCGCAGAGCGCGGACGTAGTTTGCAGTGGCATGATGGTCCTGCTTGAGCGAGACCAGAATGTCGGCGCCGTTGGCCCCGATCACTCCCGAGGTCAGGTGCATGGCATTCATGCCGCTGTAGGGCATGCCGATGTTGTCGAGGATGTTGTCGAGCTCTGCTGCCGGCACTTCTTTGCGGATCGAGTTCTCCACCTTATCGCACAAGCGCGCCGTGTCCTCGATGCGGGTTCCGGTGGGCGCGTTCACGTGCAGCAGAAACTGGCCGCTGTCGGTGCTGGGAAAGAAGTCGCGGCCGAGCCACGGAACCAGCGCAAACACCGCAACGCAGGCCAGCAGGAACAGCGGAATGAAGGCCTTGCGGTTGCCCACGATGCGGGTAAGAAGCTGCGCGTACCAGCTCCGCGCGCTTTCGAAGCCGCGCTCGAAACGAGCCTGAAGGCGGGCGAACGGGTTCCGCGAAACTTGGCCGTGCTGATGCTTGCGCAGCAGGTACATGGCCATGGTGGGCACCAGCGTCCGGGAGAGGATGTAGGACGCGATCATGGCAAAGACCACCGCTTCCGCCAGCGGAACGAAGAGATAGCGAGCCACTCCGCTCAGCAGGAACATGGGCAGGAAGACGATGCAGATGGCGAGCGTCGAAACCAGGGCGGGCACGGCGATCTGCGCGGCGCCCTCCAGGATCGCCGTCTCCAGCGGCAGGTCCTCTTCGAGATAGCGCTCGATGTTTTCGATGGTGACGGTGGCGTCGTCGACCAGAATTCCCACCGCCAGCGCCAGCCCGCCGAGGGTCATGATATTGATGGTTTGGCCGAGGAAGCTCAACACCATCACCGAGGTCAGGATCGACAGCGGAATGGAAACCGCGATGATGAGGGTGCTGCGCCAACTGCCCAGAAAGAGCAGAATCATCAGCCCGGTCAGAGCGGCGGCAATCACCGCCTCGCGGATGACGCCGTTCACCGCGGCGCGCACGAAGATCGACTGGTCGGCAAGGGGAACGATCTTGAGATTGGGCGGCACGATGCTGGCAATGCGCGGCAGCCGGTCGCGAATGCCCTTGACGACGCTCAGCGTGGAAGCCGTGCCGGACTTGATGATGGTGACCAGCACGCCGCGGCGCCCGTCCTGGCGCACGATGTTGGTCTGCACCGCGAATCCATCGCTCACCGTGGCCACGTCGCGCAGGTAGATGGTGGTGCTGCCCACCTGCTTGATCGGCAGGTTGTTCAGCGCCTGGATGGTGCGCGGGGCGGTATTCATGCGCACGTCGTACTCGTCGGTGCCGATCTTGGCCGTGCCCACCGGGAGCACCACGTTCTGGGCGTTCACCGCGTTCAGAATGTCGGTGGGCGAGACCCCGTTGGCCTGCATCAGGTTCTGATCCATATTGATCATCACCTGCCGGGTCTTGCCGCCGTAGGGCAGCGGCACCACCGCACCGGGCACCGTAATCAACTGAGTGCGCACGTAGTTCTGGGCGTAATCCTGCAACTGCTGCTCCGACAGACCTTGTCCGGAGAGACTGAGCTGCAAGATGGGTACGCTGGAGGCGCTGAAGTTGATGATCTCGGGGGGCAGAATGCCCGGCGGAAGCTGCCGCAGCATGAACTGCGAGCAGGCGGTCACCTGGGCATTGGCGGTCTCCAGGCTGGCGCCGGGCTGCAAAAAGATCTTCACCACCGACTGGCCGTTGTAGCTGGTCGATTCGATGTGCTCGATGTTATCGACCAGGGCGGTGAGCGCCTTCTCGTAGGGGAGGGTCAACCGGCCTTCCACCTGTTCCGGATCGAGGCCGGTATAGGTCCAGTCCACCGCTACGACGGGAATATTGATGCTGGGGAAGATATCGGTCGGGGTGCGCGAGATCACGACCGGGCTCAGAAGCAGAATCAAAAGAGCCAGGACGATAAAGGTGTAGGGACGCTTCAGCGCTACCCTGACGATCCACATGATCTCGTTGTCTCCAGAAGGGTGGCGGCGCCAGATTCGAGCCGTGCTGAAAATGAGCGCGTACTTACAGGATTCCATGGGAGCTCGATAGGGCTCACGGTTTGTTCCGAACGGAGCAATCGGAAAAACCGATACAATGAACTATGGAACTGCGCCATCTACGCTATTTCTGTGCCGTGGCCGAGTGGAAAGGGTTCAACCGGGCGGCCAAAGCCCTGCACGTCTCCCAATCCGCCATCAGCGATCAGGTTCTGGATCTGGAACGGGAGATGGGGGTTACGCTCATCAACCGCTCCCGGCAGCGGCTCAGCCTGACTCCGGTCGGCGAGGTTTTTTTTGAGGATGCACGCAGAATCCTGGCCGACGCCGAGAGCGCGGTGGATCGTGCCCGCCGCACCTCGCGCGGAGAGATCGGCTCGCTGCGGATCGCCTTCCTGGTGTGGGGCGCCAGCAGTTTCCTTCCCGGCGTGATTCGCGAGTTCCGTCAGCAGCACCCGGGAGTGCACCTGTCGGTGCGCGAGATGCTTCCCAACGAGCAGGCCCGGGCGCTGGTCCAGGGCTCCCTGGACGTGGGCTTCACCCGGCCCCTGTTGCCGCCCTACGCCGGGCAGTTGCACTCCGAAACCCTCTACTGCGATCCCTTCCTCGCGGTTCTTCCCTGCGACCACCCCCGGGCGCGCTGTCCAGTCCATCTCAAAGACCTGGCCAATGAACCCTTCGTTCTCTGCGAGCGGGAGATCTCGCCGGCGCTGTTCGACCGCATCATCTATATGTGCAGCCGGGCCGGGTTTGCGCCGCGCATCGTTCAGACCTCCAACGTCTTTTCGAGCGTGCTTGCCCTGGTGGAAGCGGGCGAAGGCATCACCCTGATTCCGTCCAGCCTCCGCCACGTGCGCTTCAGCGACCTGGCGTTCTGTCCCATCGACGATTCCGACGGAACCATCGAACTGGTCATGGCTTGGCCGCAGGAGCGGAGCACCGGCATCCTGCAAAGCTTTCTCGATTTCGTGCGTGCCAGGATTGAGGTGATCCGCGGATCGCTGCTGAACGATCCGCTGTGAGCGAGGCGAGGTCCAGCCTCCCGGGAGCAATCACCTGACGGAATGGCCCGGAAGCGCCGCCTGCCTGCACGGCATCTGAGATGCCATGAGGTCTCGAAAGCATGCGCAGACGCGGCCTTCTCCGGTGCCGGTTGCGCTGTTACTCATCGACGTGCTGACCACGTTCCAGTTTCCGGATGGAGACGCGATTCTCAGGGGCGCGCTGGCCATGCGGGATGCTCTGGTGAAGCTGAAGGCGCGCGCTCGCGCGGCCGGCGTCCCGGTGCTCTATGTCAACGACAACTTCGGCGACTGGCGCAGCGAAAGGGAAGTGCTCATGGGCCGCTGCCTGGAGGCGAAGGGCGGCCAGTTTGTCCGGCCGCTGTTGCCCGACAGCGAAGACTACTTCGTGCTGAAGCCGCTGCACTCGGCGTTCTATATGACGCCTCTGGAGGTGCTGCTGCGGCACCTGGAGGTGGAAACGCTGATCCTGACCGGGCTGACCTCCAACAGTTGCATCACCGTGACGGCCCACGATGCCAACATGCGCGGCTTCAACATCTATATCCCGCCCGACTGCTCGTGTGCGCGCAACCCGGAGGAACACAGCCAGGCCCTGGCGCAGTTGGAGGCGATGACGGGCGCCAGTCTCCAGCGCTCCGCATCGATCAAGATACCCAATCTTGTGCGCCCATCGCGGAGGCCGCAGCGGGCATAAGCCGGGCATCTTCCGGCCGTCGATTCCTTCTCTCCAGGCGGCTTCCACACATGCGCCGATCCCTGCGCCGGCGCCGAGAAATTTTCCTGTCTGCTGGAACTTTCCGGAGCCGGACAGCGTAAATCCGTGCTGAGGCAAACATGGATATAGCGCGGCCAGAATTCAGGCAAAAAAAGCGGCGGCGAATGCTGTTATGGGCGGGCGCAGGGTTCGTGGTGGTGAGCGCGCTGGCGTGGGGCGTGTCGCGCTTGAAGCCGGCGGCGCCTACGGTAGACCGCTCCACCATCTGGACCGACACGGTCAAGCGCGGCCCGCTGGTGCGCCAGGTGCGCTCGTCCACAGGCATGCTGGTGCCGCGCGAAGATTCGATCGAGCTTATTCCGGCGGAGACCGATGCCACAGTGGTGCGGATTCGGGTGCTGCCGGGCGCCCAGGTGACGCCCGACACCGTGATCATGGACCTCTCGGACCCGCAGCTCGACCAGGAGCTGCTGAACGCGCGGCTGGCGCTGAAGGCTGCGCAGGCGGATTACAAAAGTCTTCAGGCGCAGCTTCAAAGCACATTGATGGACAAGAAGACCGCCGCGGCGGCGGTCAGCGCCAACTATACCCAGGACCAATTGCAGGCGCAGACCGACAAGGCCTTGTTCGATTTGGGCGTGATCTCAGGACTCACCTACGAGAAATCGAAGAGCACGGCGGAGCAGTTGTCGGCTCAGCACAAGCTGAGCCAGGAACAGATCGCGGTGAATGAGAAGGCGATCGAGGTGCAGCTTGCTTCGTCGCAGACCAAGATCGACCAGGCGCAGGCGCTGCTGGCTCTCTATGAGAAGCAGACGCAGGCGCTGCATGTGCGGCCCAGCATCACGGGCACGCTGGCGCCGCTGGCCACACCGGTGCAGGTGGGCCAGCATGTCACCGCGGGAACCTCGGTGGCGCAAGTGGTGCAGAGTGGCAAGCTCAAGGCGGCTCTTCAGATTGCGGAGACGCAGGCGCGCGACATTCAGATCGGGCAGCCGGCCACCATCGACACGCACAACGGGGTGATGACGGGCCACGTGGTTCGCATCGATCCGGCGGTGGTGAACGGAACCCGCACCGTTGACGTATCTCTGGATGGTCCGCTGCCTCCGGGCGCGGTGCCGCAGCTCAGCGTGGACGGCACCATCGATCTGGAGCGCATGAAAGATGTGCTGTATGTCGGGAGGCCGTCGCTGGGCAATGAAAACTCGACGCTGAGCCTGTTCCGCGTCGATCCCGACGGTAAGGGAGCAACGCGGGTTGCGGTCAAGGTGGGACGCGCCTCCGTCGAGGACATCCAGGTGCTCGAGGGATTGAAAGAAGGCGACACGGTGATCCTGTCGGACATGTCGCGCTACGACAACGTGGATCGCATCCGCCTGAAATAAGCTCACGAGCCACAAAGCACGGTCACTGACCACGGTTCACGGACGAGGACATGGGGGACGATATGGGAGCGAATGGCAACGGAACAATAATCGAGATTGAGGACCTGACCAAGGTCTTCTACACCGATGAAGTGGAGACGCACGCGCTCTCCGGCATTCACCTCACCATCGGTCGCGGTGAATATGTGGCCATGTCGGGACCCTCGGGCTGCGGCAAATCGACGCTGCTGTCCATCCTGGGGCTGCTGGACACGCCCACCGGCGGCCGCTACCGGCTCAACGGCAAGCCGGTGGAGAACCTGAGCTTCAACGAGCGCTCGCGGATCCGCAACCAGGAGATCGGCTTCATCTTCCAGAGCTTCAACCTGATCGGCGATCTCACCGTGGAAGAGAACGTGGAGTTGCCGCTGACCTATCGCGCGGGCATGGCTTCGGCCGAGCGCAAGCGCCGCGTGAAAGAAGCGCTGGAGAGGGTCAACATGGCGCACCGCATGCGCCACTATCCTGCGCAGCTCTCCGGCGGCCAGCAGCAGCGCGTGGCGGTGGCGCGGGCACTGGCCGGATCGCCCTCCATCCTGCTGGCCGACGAGCCCACCGGCAACCTCGACTCCAAGAACGGCGAGGCGGTGATGCACCTGCTCGCCGACCTGCACCGCGAGGGCTCGACCATCTGCATGGTCACCCACGATCCGCGCTTTGCCCGCCACGCCCAGCGCGAGGTGCACCTCTTCGACGGCAAGGTAGTTTCGCACGAGGAGCAGGTGCAGCTCGAGGCCGCCGCGGAAGCCTGAGAATGCACAGAGCGCGCCGCGCCCGGTGGCATCGGGCGGGCGCTGGGATCACCTGCAACGTTGGGACGACGCAACCGGGTCGCCTCGCGCGCACAGGCTTGCTGCGCCCCGCGCGGCTTCACTTGAACATGCAGACGCTGCGCAGGGAACTGGCAGTCGCAGCAGAGAGGTTTGAACCATGGGCAGTCTGGGGCACGATCTTCGTTCGGCATTGCGGCATCTGCGCAGCGCGCCGGGATTCACGCTTACGGCGGTCTTGACGCTGGCCCTGGGCATCGGCGCCACCACAGCGATCTTTTCCATCGTCGAAGGTGTGCTGCTGCGGCCTCTGCCGTTCCGCGATCCCGGCCGGCTGGTCATCCTGTCAGACCGCCTCGCGGGTCTGAACGTTGGCGGCCACGACGAGGCCGGCGTGACGATTCCCGAGATCCTGGCCTACCAGCGGGAGACGCATGCCTTTACCAGCCTGGGAGGCTTCAGTGGAGCTTCGTACGAGTTGTCCGGAGCGGGCGCGCCTGCCCAGGTCAACGCCGCGCGGCTCTCGGCCAGCATCTTTCCCACGCTGGGCGTGGCGCCCCTGCTGGGGCGCGGGTTTACGCAGCGTGAAGACGATGCCAGCGTGCAGGTCGCGGTGATCAGCTACGGGATGTGGCATAGCCGCTTTCACGCCGATCCTCATGTGCTGGGCACCAAGGTTCTACTCGACCGCAAACCTTACGAGATCATCGGCGTGATGCCGCGAGACTTCGAGTTCCCGCTGGTTCCCGGACAGTTGAACCGCGTGGATCTGTGGGTGCCGCTGAGCCCCACGCACGATGAGCTGACGGTGGGCGCCGCAAGTTGGAACTGCAACATGGTGGGCCGATTGAAGCCCGGGGTGACGCCCGCGCAGGCGCAGCAGGATGCCGAGCGGGTGGCGCAGCGGATCATGAGCAGCTTTCCCGCCTTCATGAGCAGCCTGCACATCAGTGCTCTGGTGCGGCCGTTGCGGGAGGATACGGTAAGAGAGGCGCGGCCGCTGCTGCGCACGCTCTTTCTGGCGGTGGCGGTGGTTCTGTTCATCGCCTGCGCCAATCTGGCGGGGATCCTGCTGGTGCGGGTGATCCGGCGCAGGCGCGAGATCGCGGTGCGGCTGGCGCTGGGCGCGACCGCAGGCACCATCCTGCGGCAAAGTCTCCTCGAGACGCTGGCGCTGAGCCTGACGGGCGGCCTGCTGGGTCTGCTTTTAGCCGCAGCCGCGCTGCGTGTCGGCATCAGCTTCCTGCCCGAGACGCTGCCGCTGATCAGTTCCATCGGCCTGGATTGGCGGGTGGTAGGCTTCGCCCTGCTGGTGGCGGTTGCGACAGGCTTCGCCTGCGGTCTGGTGCCGGCCCTGGCCGCGGCGCGCACCCAGGTGAACGAAACCCTGAAGGAAGGCGGCCGCACCGGCACCTCGGGCGGCCGCCATGCCCGGCTGCGTTCGGCGCTGGTGATTACCGAAGTTGCGGTGGCGCTGGTGCTGCTGATTGCCTCGGGGCTGCTGTTGCGGAGCTTTGAAAAACTGCGCGAGGTGGATCTGGGCTTTCGCGCCGATCATATGCTCACGGCGTATTACTCACTGCCGCAGAAGCAGTATGCGACTCAAGCCTCCATCGATTCCTTCAATCACGAGATGCTGCGCAAGCTCCAAGCGCTTCCCGGAGTGACGGCGGTGGGAATCACCACCATGCTGCCCGCATCCGGCAACCACAGCAACAGCGGGTTTGTGGCGGAAGGCTACGTTGCGCCCAAGGGACAGACCTTGAACCTGGCGTGGCCATCGCAGGTGATGGGCGACTACTTCACCGCGGCGGGGATCCCGCTGCTGCGCGGCCGGACCTTCACGGAGTCTGATAATTCCAAGGCGCCGCTGGTGGTCATCGTCAACCAGAAGCTTGCGGAACATTTCTGGCCCGGGCAGGACCCGATCGGCAAGCGCATCCGCTGGGGGATGCCGGAGACGCCGACGCCGTGGATGACGGTGGTGGGCGAGATCGCCAATATCCGCAACACCAGCGTCGATGAGGATCCCAGCTACCAGCTTTACCAGCCCATCAACCAGAACACCGTTTCTTACGGGTCGCTGGCGCCGCCGGATTCGCTGGACGCGCAGGGCGGAGGCATTGTTCTGCGCACGTCGCTGCCGCCGGAGAGCCTGGAGAACGCCTTTCGGGCGGCGGTGCGCTCCATCGATCCCCAGCTTCCTCTGACGCAGATGCGTTCCATGGATGAGGCAGTGGCCGAATCGGAGGCGCCGCGGCGCTTCAACGTGGCGCTCATCTCCAGCTTTGCGGCGGCCGCCGTGCTGCTGGCGCTGCTGGGCATCTACAGCGTGATCGCATTTTCCGCGGCAATGCGCACGCAGGAGATGGCGATCCGGCTGGCCTTGGGCAGCCAGCGCAGCGGGGTAATGCGCCTGATTGTTTCTTCGGGCGCCAAACTGGGCCTGGCCGGTTGCGTGATCGGAGCCGCTGGAGCGCTGTTCGCCACGCGCCTGATGCGGACGCTGCTCTTTGAAGTCAGTCCGCTCGATCCGGCGGTGATTGCGTTGGCGGCCTTTTCCATCTTTGTGCTGGCGCTCGCGGCATCGCTGGTTCCGGCGCGGCGCGCTGCCGCCGTTGAGCCGGCAGAAGCATTGAGGGCCGAGTAGCTGTGGACTGGCAGGGAGGACGCATGTCGCGTGAGATTCGCTATGCGTTGCGCCAACTGCTGCGGGCGCCGGGCTTTACGGCTGCCGCGGTGCTGACGCTGGCCGTAGGCATTGGAGCCACAACCGCGATCTTCACGCTGGTGTACGACGTGCTGCTGCGGCCGCTGCCCTACACGCATCCGGATCGCCTGGTGGAGGTGCGCGAGCAGGTGGCGGAGTTTCGCGATATCTATCCGCAGCTTCCGCTCAGCGCCAATCACTTTGCCAATTGGGAACGCAACAGCCGCACCCTCGAGTCCATGGCGGCCATGATCGAGGAATCCATGCCGCTGGGCGCGAACGATCATCCGCTCCAGGTGCGCGTGCTCAAAGCCACGCCGGGGATATTCGCCGTGCTCGACGCGCAACCGTGGCTGGGCCGCGCGTTTACCCCTGACGAAGCCAAGCCGGGACACGAGCGCGAAATTGTGCTGATGTACGACCTGTGGCGGACGCAATTCCAGAGCGACCGCGGGATCCTGGGCCGGACCATTTCCCTGAACGGCTTTCCCTTTACGGTCATCGGCGTGATGCCCGCGTCCTTCCGGCTGCCTTCGACGAACGGCCTTGCCATCCGCGATGCCAGTCGCACCCTGCCGGTAGGGGCGCTAGTTCCGCTGGCCTTCACAGCCGAGCAGCTAAGCGAGGCCATGGGCGATTTCAACTACTTTGGCCTCGCGCGCCTGAAGCCGGGCGTCTCGGCGGCCCAGGCGAATGCCGACCTCGACGCGCTGCAGCACGCCATTTCGGCTGCGCTTCCCGCCGACGAAAAGGGAACGCTTTCGACGGTTGTTATGCCCCTGCAGCAGGCCCTGATCGGCAATAACCGCAAGCCGCTGCTGATTCTGCTGGTGGCAGTGGCAGGATTGCTGCTGGTGGGTTGCGTCAATATTGCCAATCTGTTGCTGGCGCGCGCCGCCGGGCGCAGGCAGCAGATGGCCATCGCCGCCGCGCTGGGCGCGAGCCGCGCCGAGATGCTGCGCGCTTCGCTGCTGGAGACAACCCTGCTTGCCGGGCTGGGTGGCGCGCTGGGCACGCTGGCGGCGGCGTTGCTGGTGCCGGCGATGTACCAATATCTGCCGCCTGCACTGCGCTTCCGCAGCGCAGTGCACCTGGACTGGACGGGCGCCGGCTGCGCGGTAATCCTGGCGCTGCTTGCGACGCTGTTCGCGGGGGCGGTGCCGGCGTGGATTGCCTCACGAACTCATCCGCACGAGGTGCTCAACAGCGAATCCCGCCTTGCCAGCGAGTCGCGCAGCAGCAAGAGGCTGCGCAGAGCGTTGGTGGCGGTGGAGGTGGCCGTCAGCGTAGCGCTGGTGCTGACCACCGGTCTTCTTACCGCCAGCCTGATCCAGCTCCTGCATGTGAACCATGGGTTCGAAACCGACCACGTGGTCACCGCCACTGTGAATATGCCCAGCGGACGGTATGCCGAAATGCAGCCGCGGATCGGCTTCTATCGCGACGTGCTGGAGCGTCTGCGCCAGCTTCCCGGCGTGCAGGCCGCCGGTGCAACCAGCGTCTTCCCGCTGGCGGGCGACCAGTGGATCGACATGATCCGGGCCAGCGGCGATACCCGGCCCTTCATGCAACTGCCCACGGAGCACTTCCGCTGGATCAGCCCCGGCTACCTGGAGGCTGTTCACCTGCCGCTGGTGTCCGGCCGCTATTTGAATACGTCCGACCAGGGCAAGAACTATGCGCTGGTCTCGGAACGGACGGCGCGCACCCTCTGGCCGGGCAAGGATGTGGTGGGCCGGCAGTTTACCCGCGGCGACAATACCCAGCCTCCCTTTACGGTGATCGGCGTGGTGCGTGACGCCCGCACCATCTCCCTGGCGAATGCCGATCCGATGATGATCTATGTGCCGTACTGGTACCGCTGCAACAACTCAGGCGGACTGCTGGTGCGGACCCGCCAGGATCCATCCGCCATGGCCGACGCCATCCGCAAGACGGTGTGGAGTGTGAGCGCCGATGTGTCAGTGCCGGAGGTGCGCGCCCTGGGCGGAATCCTGGCCGACTCGGTAGCCACGCGGCGCTTCGAGATGGACCTGCTGCTTCTGTTTGCCGTCAGCGCGTTGTTACTGGCGGGGCTGGGCGTCTACGGCGTGGTCGCCTATTCGCTGGCGCAGAGGCAGCGCGAGATCGGGTTGCGCTTCGCGCTCGGCGCCCGGCGCGCCGGCATCTACGGCCTGGTGCTGCGCGACGGCCTTCAGCCGGTGCTCGCGGGTGCGGCGATCGGCGTCGCGGTGGCCTTTGCCTGTGCGCGGCTGCTGTCGAGTTTGTTGTTCCAGGTGAGCCCGCTGAACCCGCTGATCGCCGCGGGCGCGGTGAGCGTGCTTCTGGCGGTGGGCACCGCGGCCTGCCTGTTGCCGGCGCGGCGCGCCGCCGCTGTGGAGCCGATGCAGGCATTACGCAACGAATAGGTTTCGCTGATCGAGCCGGTCAGCATGGGAGTGGGAGAGCCAGATGAACGCATTGAAGTGGGGAGCAGGAACGATGACGAGAATTGGAACGCGCAGCATTGTCCTGGCGATGGCGGCCCTCATGCTCCAGGCGGGCGGGGCCATGGCGGCCACAACCGCGGCGCCGGAGGCGCCCAGCCCGGCGTCGAGCCAGCCTGCGGCATCCAGTGTGTCGCTGGCAGAAGCCATGCGCCAGCAGCAGCAGCGGAGGCCCGCTCTTGCGCCGCCGCCCTTTCAGGTGCCGCTGCCTCACTCGCGCAATCCGCTGGCGCCTTATCTGCCCAGCACCCCGCCGCCGCTCGATCTTCAGAACTCGCCGCTGCTGCAGAATCTGATCCGCGACGGCAAGTTGTATCTCTCGCTGCGGGACGCGATCGCGCTGGCGATCGAGAACAATCTGGACCTGGCCTACTTCCGCTACAACTTTCCCATCGCGCAGATGGACTACGCGCGCACCAAGGCCGGCGGTACGGTGAACGGCGTCAATACGGCCATCGTGCAGTCGTCCACCCAGGGAGGCTTCGCGCCCTCGAACAACGCCTCGGCGGGGGCGGCGTCGGGATCGGCAGCCGCGGGCGCGGGGGGCATCGTGACCTCCACGCTCGGCGCCGGCACCGCGGTCAGCTCCTTCGATCCCTTCCTGAACTTCAACGGCCGCGTGGACCACACCGTTCAGCAGCTTGGCAACGCCTTCCAGGTTGGCGTTCCCATCTTCAAGCAGAACACCATCGAGGCGCTGGCGAATTACACCCAGTCTTTTCCACTGGGCACCAATGTCACTGTGAATTACATCGGGCAGCGCTATGCCAATAACAGCCCCTACGAGGCCATTAATCCCACGCTTTATTCGAACTTTCAGGTGATCCTGACGCAGCAACTGCTGGCCGGCTTCGGGATTTCCACCAACGAGCGCTTTATCCACATCGCCCGGAAGAACCTCAAGATTACCGATCTCGCCTTTCAGGCCCAGGTGATCGCCACCATTACACAAGTGGAGAATATCTACTGGGATCTGGTGAATGCCTATGAGGACGAGCGGGTCAAGGAGCGCTCCCTGGCCTTTGCCCGGCAAACCCTGGACGACGATCAGAAGCAGCTCAACCTCCACGCCATTCCGGCCGTGCAGGTGATGAAGGACGAGGCGGACGTGGCCACCAGCGAGGGCGACCTCACCATCTCGCGCGCCAACCTCCGCCTGAATGAGCTGCTGCTGAAAAACGCGATCACCAAGAGCGACGATCCGGTGATCGACGAGATGCCCATCGAGCCGCTCGACCGCATGGGGCCGCCGGACCCCAACGCCTCCAGATCCATCACCGAGCTGATTGCCGAGGCGGAAAAGAACCGTCCCGACGTGATGCAGGATGAGCTCGCCATGCAGGTGGCGAAGATGAGCCTCAACTCCATCAAGAGCGAGCTGCTGCCCACCCTGAACCTCTACGGCTTCTATGAGGGCGCGGGCATTGCCGGGCCCAAGAACCCGAACTGCAACCTGACCCCGGATCAATGCTCCTCCAATCTGCCCACCGGCTTTGGCAGCATGTTCCAGAACACCTTCAACTACTCTTCGCCGGAGTACCAGGTGGGCATGAATCTCTCCATCAACCTGCGCAACCGGGTGGCCAAGGCCGACCAGTTCCGCGCCGGCCTGGAGTACCGGCAGCGCCAGATCAGCTTCGAGGAGCAGAAGAAGAGCATCCGCTTCGATGTGCGCAACTCGCTGTTTGCACTGCAACAGGCCCAGGCCCGGGTGGAGGCGGCCAAGAAGGCCAGCGACCTGGCCCGGCGCACCTTCGAGATCACCCGCCAGGAGCAGAAGCTGGGGGCCAAGTCGAGCTATGACACGCTGGCGGCGGAACACGATTCGGCCATCGCCGAATCGGCCCTGGTCGCCGCCCAGATCGCCTACGAAAAGGCCAAGGTAGACATCGACCGCGCCACCGGGGAGACGCTGGCGCGCACCGGCGTCTCGATTGACGAGGCAAAAAATGGCGTGGTGGCGGCCGCGCCCTAGGCCCTGGGTCGCGCTGGCTGTCCAAAACCGCTACAATCAATCCGTGGCCTCCAGGGGTGAATGACCCCTGGGGCGTTTCTTCCCGCCGTCTCTTCAAGCTGGAAGCCCCCGATTCCTTTCCTCGGTCAAAAAACTGAAAGTCCCCAAGCCTGGTGCAAGAGCGCGATTTCTGGAAGTTTGAAACATTTTTCCAAATGATTTTTACCTGCCGCTAGCGATCCAGAGGGGCGAATCCAGATCCTGCTGCGCGACCTGCGGCCCTTCATCTTCCCCATCTCTCCTCACGGGCTTTCCTGGGTTCTCCAAGCTGTGCCGGGAATGGAATCTTCCGATGCGCTCTCCGAGGTGATCGTGCAGGAGCCACAAAAAGAACATGGTATAGGCCATTTCGGTGGGGAAAACACAGCCACCCCCGATCGGCGTTGCGCCCGTTGAGAGATGGGATCGTTCCCGCAATGTGACTTGGAGGGCGGCATTCCGCACCGGGCGGAATGGGCTGGAAAGGCCTTCAAACCTGATGATCCGAATATGAAAAAAAATCTCTATTGACAACAATGGGTCGATTTCGATACTTCTCACGAGGTGCGAAATCGAGAAATTGGTCAATTTTTCACGGAGGCGAAATGAGAAGCATGTTGTGGAACGGGCACTATGCGCGGCTCAGATCGTGCATGGCGCTGCTCGTCGTGCTCGTCCTGGCGATTTGTCAGGGCAGGGCGCAGATCGGCGGCTCAGGCACCATCCAGGGCCGGATCACTGATCCGAACGGGGCGGTCATCCCCAACGCCAACGTAGCGGCTACCAACGTTGCCACCGGCGTCGTCACCAAGAGCACCACCACCGGGGCGGGCGTGTACGTCATCTCGCCGGTTGCCCCTGGAACCTACACCGTCCAGGTGAGCGCACCCGGCTTCCAGACGGTCCAGCAGCAGAAGATCGTTGTCAACGCCACCCGCACGACGGGTCTGGACGTGAAGCTCAAGGTCGGCCAGGCGAGCCAGCAGGTGGTGGTCACGGCCGCTCCTCCGGCGCTGGACACCACCGACGCCACGCTGGGCGAAACCATGCCCAACAAGGAATATGCCTCGCTGCCGCTGTCAATGAACGGCCAGCAGCGCGATCCCACCGCGTTTGTGTACCTCATGCCGGGCGTGCAGGGCGGCGGACGCTCGGGCACCTTCAACGGCGCTGGCTCGTATAACGGCTACCTCGATGAAATGTACGTCGACGGACTGCCGCTGACCACCATCGATCAGCAGGGCGACAACCGCACCGTTTCGCTGGCGATTCCTGTCGACGCGGTGGACCAGTTCCAGGTCCAGACCAGCGGCACCCCGGTTGAATTCCAGGGCATGGGTTCGCAGAACTACGAAATCAAGTCGGGAACCAATCAATTCCACGGAACGGTGTTCGACTACGTCCGCAACACGGCCTTCGACTCCTGGGGCTTCTTCGCCAAGGCGGCGACCGAGAAAACGGCTTCGGGGCAGACGATTCCCGCGCCCAAGCCGGCCGAGCACCAGGACGAATTCGGCTTCACGGTGGGTGGTCCCATCCGCCGCAACAAGATGTTCTTCTTTGTGGCGTATGACAAGTTCCATTACACCTACGGCGTCAACCCGGGCCTGCTGAGCGTTCCCACTACGGCCGAGCGCCAGGGCGACTTCGGCGCCTATCCCAATCCGATCTACGATCCGACCACACGGGCGGCTTGCACGGCCGCCAACGGCGGAAAAACCTGCGCTTACCCGTTCCCGAACAACGTCATTCCCGCCGGCGAGATTTCGCCGATGGCGCAGAAGATGCAGTCGTTCATGCCCGCTCCCAGCAACAACAACCTGACCGGCAACTTCCTGACCGGCCAGCCGGGCGGCGCGGACAACTTCGAGCTGGTTGGCAAGTTTGATGCCAACCTCACCGACAAGCAGCACATCGCGGTGGTGTCCACCTCCGGACGCCGCGGCTTCATCGGCCTGGATTACGGTTCGGCCACCGTGCTGCCGCCGCCCTACACCAACGGCGTGGTTGTGGCGGAGCTCACGGCAACCGGCATCCTGGAGCACACCTACACCATCACTCCGCACCTGGTGAACCAGCTTGAGTACGGCTATGTTCGCCAGTGGGGCCCGGTCGGCAACCCGACCTATAACAACCCCACCTACGAGGCCTCCAAGGCGCTGGGCATCGGCAACCTGCCCCAGGGCCAGTCTTCGCTGGACTTCCCGGGCGTGAACTTCGGCGGCGGCGTAGATCTGCCGACCAACTGGACCAGCTATGTGGGCTATTCGCAGAACGTGAATACCTACACCATGATGGACAACCTTCAGTGGATTCACGGCAAGCACAGCTTCACCTACGGATTCGACTTCCAGTGGCTGAATGAGAACCAGTCCAACTTCGACACGCCCAGCCGCCCCCTGCTGTTCAATGAGAGCAACCTCTCCACTGCCGGTTACGACAGCAACGGCAACATCATGTCCGGCACCACTGGGTCGGCCTACGCCAGCTTCCTGCTGGGCGCCGTCAACTCGACCGGCCTGACCATTCAGCCGTTCACCACCCTGGGCGCACGCTACAAGACCTTCTCGCCCTACGTGCAGGACAACTACCGCGTCAACTCCAAGCTGACCCTGAACCTGGGACTGCGCTGGGACTTCTATCCGCCTTATCACGAAGTGCAGAACCGCTGGTCGTACATGAACCCGAACCTGGTGAACCCGGCCACCGGCACCAAGGGCGCCATTGAGTTTGCGGGCAGCGGCCAGTACGCCTGCAACTGCCAGACTCCGGTTCACTACTACATGGGCAATGCAGCGCCGCGCGTGGGCCTTGCCTACGGCATCAACAGCAAGACTGTGTTCCGCGCCGCCTATGGCATCATGTACTCCCACGGCGGCGGCGTCGGCGGCCGTCTGGGCGCGAACAACGGCACCGGACAGGTGGGTCTGACCGCCAATCCCACCTTCCTGAACTCGGGCCAGGGCGGCGTACCGGCCTTCTACCTGAACTCCAACTTCGGCAACATGGCCCTGCCGGCCTACTCCTCGACGCCGGATATCAACCCGGCGGTGAATGCCGGCAACTACATCAACGGAACCGGCTCGTCGGTGGGCCCGGCCGGGGTTGGCTATGCTGATCCCTATGTGGCCAGCCGCGCGCCGTACTCGGAGAACTGGAACGCTGGCATTCAGCGCGCCATCACCAACTCGCTCACCATCCAGGTCGATTACTCGGCCAGCCAGTCGCACTTCCTCACCAGCAGCCTGAAGGGCCGCGGCTACTGGACCAACCAGCTCGATCCCAAGTACCTGGTGCTTGGTCCGCTCCTCGGCAAGCTGCCGGGCAGCGTGGACTCCAAGACCGGCCAGACCTACCTCCAGGAAGCGGAGGCGATCATGCCTGGTCTGTCCATCCCCTACGCCAACTTTGGCGGCCCGCAGGCCACCATCGAGGCGATGCTGCTGCCCTTCCCGCAGTATTCGGGCATCACCGATACCTGGGGTAACATCTCCAATGCGAACTACAACTCGCTGCAGCTCTCGCTTGTGCAGCACACCACCCACGGTCTGTCCTACACGCTGAACTACACCTACTCCAAGGAAATCGACGACGCCGGCTCGTTCCGCAGCGGCTACGCGATTCCTGCCAGCGCCATCCAGAACGGACGTTCGTACAAGCAGGATCAGATCGAGCGTTCGCTGGGCAACGGGGAACAGCCGCAGGCGCTGAACTTCTTCGGCGTCTACCAGCTTCCCTTCGGCAAGGGCCAGATCGGCAACGGCAACCGCCTGGTAAGCGCCGTGGCGGGTGGATGGCGTCTCTCCTGGATCGCCAGCTACCACTCCGGCACTCCGCTTCCCATCACCGCGACCGGTTGTACGGCGGTGGGCGTGAGCGCCTGCATGCCCAGCTATGCCCCGAACTACACGGGCAAGCCGCGCATCAACGGCGGCTGGGGCCACGGCGTGAATGCCAGCAACGCGAGCTCTATCAAGTTCATCGATGCCACCGCGTTCACGGTTCCCAACAGCACCACCAACTACCAGCTGGGCGATGCTGCCCGTACGGCTCCTTACGGCCTGTTCGGGCCCGGCGGCTATAACGTCGACGCCGGCCTGCACCGCACCTTCGACTTCGCTGATCATATGAACTTTGATTTCGGCGCCGAGGCCTTCAACGTAACCAATACGGTGATCTTCAGCGGCATCAACACCCAGGTTGGAAACAGCAACTTCGGAACGGTCAGCCGCCAGGGCAACCACTCGAGAGACTGGCAGTTCTCGGGACGGTTCAACTTCTAACTAGCTGCAGCGATGCGAACAGCTTTGCAACAATGCAAACAGCTTTGCAACAATGCAAACAAGGGGTGCCGGCAACATGCGGCACCCCCACTTTTTTGAGCGAATAACCTGTGAAAACGAGCATGGAGGCGGGCTGTGCGCGGCGCGGCTTCTATGCGGGAGGCGGCATGCGGATCATGAAGACATTCCTACTGGGCTTGTTGCTGGCGCTGCAAGGCATTGCGGTGGCCCACGCGCAGACCTCGACAGCGAAGGACGCTGCGAACGGAAACCTGCCCACGCTGTTCATCGTGGGCGATTCGACGGCCAACATCCACGGCGATCCATCGGTTTCCACCAAGCGGCGCGTGGGCTGGGGAACGCCCTTTGCGAAGTACTTCGACCCCGGCAAGATCCGCGTGGTGAATGCGGCGGTGGCCGGCCGCAGCAGCCGCACCTTTATGAGCGAAGGCAAGTGGGCCGCGGTGATGCAGCAGCTCAAGCCGGGCGACTTTGTGCTGATTCAGTTCGGCCACAACGATCCGGGCGGCGTGGGCACAGGCAAGGATCGGGGATCGCTGCCGGGCCTCGGCGACGAGACGCAGACCGTCACCAAGCCCAATGGGAAGCAGGAGGTGGTGCACACCTTTGGCTGGTACCTGCGCAAGTATGTTCAGGACACCCGTGCGAAGGGCGCGACACCCATCATCCTTTCGGTGACACCGCGCAACATCTGGAAGAATGGCAAGCCCGAGGTGGCGCTGGGACACTACCGCGAGTGGGCCGCCGCGGTTGCGCACCAGGAGAATGCGGACTACGTGGACGTGAGCCGGATCGTCTCGCGGGAGTATGCCAAGCTGGGCCCGGCGAAGGTGGCCACCTTCTTCCCGCTGGATCACACCCACACCAACGCCGTCGGCGCGGAGCTGAATGCCAAGAGCGTGGTGGCGGGCTTGAAGTCGCTCCCCGATACGCCCCTGACGCCCTACTTCTCAGCGCTGGGCGCCGCGGTGGTGCCGGCCTCGGAGGCCACGCTGCCGCTGCCCGCCAACGCCAAGCTGCCGACCCTCTGGATCATCGGCGACTCCACCGTGCGAAACGGCGAAGGCGACGGCGCCAACGGCCAGTGGGGCTGGGGCGACGAGATCGCGCCTTACTTCAAGACCGATCGCATCAACGTGGTGAACCGCGCGTTGGGCGGGCGCAGCAGCCGCACCTACTACAACTTCGAGTGGCCGACCGACCTGCGCATGATCAAGCGCGGCGACTGCGTGCTGATGCAGTTCGGGCATAACGACTCCGGCCCGCTGGACGACAAGGCGCGCGCGCGCGGCACCATCCCCGGCAACGGCGACCAGACCCAAACCATCCACAACCCCATCACCCGCAAGCAGGAAGTGGTGCATACCTACGGATGGTATCTGCGCCAGTTCATCCAGCAGTCGCGGGCCGCGGGCGCCACGCCCATTGTGCTGTCGCTGATCCCGCGCAAGGTGTGGGTGGATGGCAAGATCCGCCGCGAGAAGTACGTGGACTGGGCCAAGGCTGCCGCGGAGCAGGAGCACGCTCCGTTCGTGGACCTGAACGGCATCATCGCCAAGCGCTATGACGCCATGGGCCCGGCCGCGGTGAACGGGCTGTTCGGGGATCCGCACACTCACACCAACCTGGCCGGAGCCAAGCTGAATGCGCAGTGCGTGGTGGACGGGCTCAAGCACCTCAAGCACGATCCGCTGAAGAAGTACCTGAAGAAAAAGCCGGCAGTCGCGGCGCAGTAACAAGCGCACGGTTGCAGCAAAAAAGCCGCAGTGCCGATCGGACATCCGGTCGGCACTGCGGCTTTTCTTGTGCGGGAGAAGCACAGGCGAACGCCGCAATCCGCGGCGTCGCTGCCATCTCAGGGAGCGCTCTGTTGCACCAGCGTGATATGCCCCAGCAGCCCCGAAGGCACCGGCGCCAGGTGGTTCATATCCTGCGGGACGGCCCGGCGGCCGTAACGCGCCCACAGCAGGCGGTAGTCGGGCCGCGATTCGCCGGCCAGCTCATTGATGGCGGTATTCGCCACCCTCACCTCGAGCGTGTTCTTGCCCGGCTGCAACAGGTGGGTGATGTCGAGCCGATAGGGCGGGTGCCACAGCGAGCCGG
The DNA here is from genome assembly GCA_027449545.1 of Acidobacteriaceae bacterium. Classification (GTDB taxonomy): domain Bacteria; phylum Acidobacteriota; class Terriglobia; order Terriglobales; family Acidobacteriaceae; genus Telmatobacter. The sequence continues at coordinate 169,530 of DAIDLI010000122.1, forward strand.
CGCGCTGTCCGTTGACGTAGACCACGGCGGCCTCGCGGATCGGCGGATCGTAGAGGGCGTGCATACCGGGATGCTCGCGGCTGGCCGGCGGTTCAGGTGTCGGCGTGCCCTGCCCGAAGTCCAGCAGGATGGACGTGCCGGCAGCAGGCGCGGACGGCAGCGTGAACGCGCGGCGATAGACCGCAACGCCGGAGAAAAACTCGGTCTTCTGCGAATCCGTCCACGAGGAGAGATGCGCCATCGTCTCTGGCGCGGCAGCTCCGGGGAAGCTCACCGACCAGTTGCTGCTGAGGTCAGCGAGGTTGGTTTCCTGGCCGGCGGGCGGCGCCGCAGGCGAGGCCGCTCCGGTGTGCAGCAGCAGGATGCGCGAGCCGTAGGGCGGCAGGTCGAGCTCGCAGGACAGCGGCGAACCGTGCAGCGGAGAGGTTGCGCCGGAGTCCGGATCGAGCCACTCGCCGGCCAGGTAGCGCGTGTGCAGCTTCATCGTCGCCTTGATCGGCTGATTGCTGGTGTTGGCGATGAAGTAGATCTCGCCCTCAGGCAGTTTGCGGCGGATGAAGCCCACCTCCGGCGCGGCCGGCGTGAGCTGGAACTGCTGGGGAACGGCGGCGTGCAGGGCAGCCGGCAAATCCTCCGCGGAGCTCACCAGCTTGCTGCGATCGCTGGCGAAGAGCGATTTGGCGGCGGCTTGAACCCGTTGCGATACAGCCGCAAAGTTCTCCAGGCCGGGCGCGTGCGCCGGGATACGCCCGACGGCGATCACGCGTCCACCGTTGTGTACGTAGGCGGCGATCTGGGCCAGCGTGGCGGGCGCAATGCGGTTCACGTTAGGCATGATGAGCACCGGGTAGTGGATGCCCCGCGCGGCAATTGCCTTGGCGTCGATGTAGTCGAAGTTGTAGCCCGCGTTCTCGACGGCCTGGGTGAGCTGGGGCGTGATCCAGCGCGGCATCACGCTGGTGAGAGCGACCTTGCCGGGGGTGAAGGCGGCGTAGGCGTCATCTTCGGGCAGATAGATGGCGACGTTGTTGGCCGGCTGGCCCTGGCGCAGAATCCAGCTTACGCGCTGGAAGTAGCTGGTGACGTCGGGCATCACGATCCACCAGGGATTGTGCGCGTTGAACACGCCGGCGGCATAGAAGCTCCAGCCGGGCTCGGGCACCGAGGGCGGCGAATACGCCCAGCCGTGCGCCATGAGCTGATTGATGCCTTGCAGGAAGAAGCGGTCGGCCTCCGCCTTCATGTCCAGCGGCGTGGCGCGGAACGCGGGCGAGTGCAGCCAGGTCCAGGTCTCGGAGGAGGTGATGGGGCGGCCATAGACATGGCTCGCCGAGGTGGCCCAGCGCGTGAACGAGAACTGCTGCCACTGCGGACCTTCGCCTTCAGGCAGATCGACCAGCGCGTTGCTGGAGAGCGAGACCGCCGGCGAACCGTAGGTCTGCGAGCGGAAGCGCGTGCGGTGCTCCCTGGCCCACTGGTTGATGGGGGTGAGGTAGTTCTGGTCGACCAGCTCGGTCAGCGTGAGCCCCCAGTCATGGCGCACCGAGAGCGCCTCCGCATCGGGATTGGCAGAGAACAGCTCCGGCAGGTGGGGCAGCAGATCGTAGCCGCGGCGGCTGCGGAACTCCGCCAGCAGATGCGGTGTCCAGTCGGCTTCAAAGACCTCCAGCGAATCGCTGAACACCGAGTAGGGCGGCTGGTTGCCGAAGGCCGAGATCAGCTTGTCGGCAACGTCGTGCAGGTGCTTCTGCACGGCCTCGGCGGAGAAGTGATCGAGCACGAAGCCTTCCGCATCCACGGCGGCGCGCTTCACCTGCTGGCCGGTACGCGTCATCACGTACCAGCGCAGGACGCTGCCCGCGGGCAGATGGCTGGTGTCGATGCGCAGTGCACCTGCCGCGGGAAGCGGCAACTGGCGCAGCGCTGAGGGCGCGGCATCGGCCGGCCCGGCAAAGACGGCCAGCAGTTGTTCGCCGTTGCCGATGGCGGGCACCGGGGCAGAATTCTGGCCGGGCTGGAGCGGCGCGCGCAGCTCGCGGATCATGGCGGCCGCATCGGTTACCGGCGTGTGCGGTCCGCCGTAGGGCCAGCCGCTGGCGAGCGTCAGATTGGCGCGCAGACCCAGCTTGTCGCCCTCGCGGTTCACGTAGCCCACATCGTCCAGGAACTCAGGCGACAGATAGGGCAGATTGCGAAAGCCGGTTTGGGGGTCGTCGAGCGCGAGCGGATAGACGGGCTGGATCTCATAGCCGCCGAAGCCGCCCTGCTTCATCTGCTCCAGTTCCTTCAGCAACTCCGGCTTGACGACGGCGGGGCCGAACCACCACCAGCGCACCATTACGCGCGCGTCGTTGGGCGGAGTCTTGAAGGTGTGTTCGATCTGCGCCACGGACGTTTGCGTCTGCGCATGGAGGCAGACAAGAGAAAGCGCGAGAGGGGCTGCTGCCAACAGATGCCGTATCTTCACTGGGAGCTCCGTGGTGCGCGCGGCGTGCCGCGCACGGGTGTCAAATGCAGATTCATGTTACTTCTCGGCAACCGTGCTCTCCGCCGGAACGGGATGCACGGGGGCGTTCAGGATCGGCGCTGCCAGGCCGGCAAGATGCGGCATGCGATCGCGCGCGAAGAGGTCGAGCACAACAATCTGATTGCGGCCCGCATGGAGCCAGGGGCCGGGGACGTAGAGCGTCTCCTGCGGGCCGATGTTCCAGTAGCGGCCGATAGGGTGGCCGTTGATCCACACCGCGCCCTTGCCCAGGTCGCGCACATCCAGGAAAGTGTCGGCGTGCGGCTGCCGGGCTGAGACGGTGAAGCTGCCGCGGTAGAAGGCAGGTCCGCGCATCGCCTGCCTGGCGTTCGCGTGGTGCGTAAAGCGGGCCTCGCGCGGCATCCCCAGCGGATCGGTGATGCTTTCCGGCGCCATGGGCAGCGGGTACATCTCCCATCCCGTGAGCGGCGTTCCATTGAGGGTGGGCGTGGCATTCAGGCCCTTGCTTTCGCCGCGCATCATGCGCGTGGAGTTGATGCGGCCGGAGTTCTCCACCAGGATGTCGATCCGATTGGCAGGTTTCTCGGAGTGCAGCGCGAGGGTGCTCTGCCGGGCGGTGCGGTCCAGCGTGCCGGCGAGCGCGCCGTTCACGTACACCAGCGCGTAATCGTTCAAGCCGTCCAGCGTGAGCGTGCCGTTGACGGGATGAGCGATCTGCGTGCGGTAGAGGATGAAGCCGTAGGACTGGCCCAGCTCTTCCATCGGCTCCGGCCGGTCTGCCGGTTTCGACCGGGCTGCGCGAACCGGGTGGGGCAGGCCCGCCCAGAGCGAAGCAGCTTCGTGCAGCTTGAAGGGCGCGATCACCTGCACCGGAGGCGCGGCGGGAATGGGCGGCAGCGGCTGCTTCACGTAGCGCGCAATCTCCTCGCGGTATGCGCGGTACTTGGCGGTGGGGTGGCCGGCCTCGTCGAGCGGCGCGTCGTAGTCGTAGCTGGTTACGTCAGGCAGAAACTGGCCCTTGGTCCAGCTTGAGCCGCTCATCATGCCAAAGCTGGTGCCGCCGTGGAACATATAAATATTGATTCCGGCATGATGGCGGAGAATATAGTCCAGGTCCTTGATCTGCTGATCGATGGGGCGTGTCTGGTGGGGCTGGCCCCAGTGATCGAACCAGCCGGGCCAGTACTCGGAGGCGAACAGCGCCTGGCCGGGGCGCAGCTTCTGGAGCGCGGCGAAGGCCGCCGCCGGCCGGCCGATGCCGAAGTTCACCCCGGCAAACACCCCGGGGATGCTGCCGTTGGGCAGCGCGCGCGAGGGATCGGCGGTGTAGAGCAGGGTATCGGTGAAGCCGGCCTTCAGAAAGAGCTGGTGCAGATGCTCCATGTAGGCATGGTCGGAACCAAAATCGCCGTATTCGTTTTCGATCTGCACGCCGATGATGGGGCCGCCGCGCCCGATCTGCAAGGGCGCGACCTCCTGGCCGAGACGCATGATCCACTGCTCCACCGGCTGCATAAAAGCGGGATCGTTGGAGCGCAGCGCCTGGTGCATCCGCGGGTCGGCCATCAGCCAGGCGGGGAAGCCGCCAAACTCCCACTCCGCGCACGAGTACGGGCCGGCGCGGAGAAGCACCTTCAGGCCCTCCTGCTGGGCCTCGCGAATGAACTCGGCCAGATCGGCGTTGCCGCTGAGGTCATACTGTCCGCGGACCGGTTCGTGCACATTCCAAAAGACATACGTCGCGATGGTGTTCAGGCCCATGGCTCGCGCCATCCTCAGGCGCGCGCGCCAGTAGGCGCGGGGAATGCGCTCGTAGTGCAGCTCGCCGGAGAGGATTTCGAAGGGCTTGCCATTCAGCTCAAAATGATCGCCCACGGCACGGAAAGAAGGCGCGGCAGAGGGGCGTGGGGAGGCGTGCAGAAGCAAGGGCGCGGCCATCCCGGCGCACAGGGCGAGAGCGAGCATACAGCGGCGGCGTGCGGCAGGGCGCAAAGGCGGACCTCTTTCCGGGGCTGGAAATCCGTGCAGGATGGTTATACACAATCGAGAAACAAAATGTCTATTGACATTGATAGCGCCCGTCTCCTATGGTTTGACCGCGGACCTTGCGAGCGCAGCGCTGCTCCGAGGCTGCCCCGAGTTTTCTCATGACCAGACCCCTCCTCGCTTTCCGGCGTCGCAGCGTGAATGCAACGCTCGGTGCATGCCTGGCGTTCGCTGTTCTGCCGGCCGCCTTTGCCCAGAACCAGATTCCGCCGAAAGAGCAGGCAGCCATCGACAAAGACATTGCCCGCCACTTCGGCAGCGCCCCCGCCAATCCGGGCCCCAGAGCAACGGATCTGTCGGGCGCGCTGAAACCTCGGGACGTGCGCAAGGCGGTGCGGAAGGTCGCGGACTGGCAACTGAAGGTGTCGCAGCCGTATTTCGACCGCATCTGGACCTGGAGCGTGATGTATTCGGGCTATATGGCGGCGGCGGACGCGCTGCACGAGCCCCGCTATCGCCAGGCCATGTACGACATGGCGAACGGCTTCCACTGGGAGTTGCGCTCGCCGGTGCCGAACGCCGACGATCAAAGCGTCGGGCAGACCTACCTGGAGTTCTACCTGCGCGACCATAAGCCGGAGGAGATGCAGCCCACGCAGGCGGCGCTGGATCGGCTGCTGGCCGGCCAGGCGCCCAGGATTCCCGCCAACCAGGCGCAGATTCCCTGGTGGTGGTGCGACGCGCTGTTCATGGCGCCGCCGGTGTGGTCCCGGATGTATGCCAGCACCAAGGACGACAAGTACCTCCATTATCTGGACCAGCACTGGGCCGAGACCTCCAAGCTGCTCTACGACCCGGCGCGCCACCTCTTTTATCGCGACGTGACCTTCCTGCATGCCAAGGAGCCGAACGGCCAGCCGGTGTTCTGGTCGCGCGGCAATGGCTGGGTGATGGCGGGCATCGCGCGCACTCTCGACGACATGCCGGCGAACTGGAAGACTCGCCCCCGCTACGAACAGCAGTTGCGCGAGATGGCCGGGGCGGTGAAAAAGCTCCAGGATCCGCAGAATGGACTCTGGCACTCGGGCATGCTCGATGCGGCCGATTATCCGCAGCCGGAGACCTCCGGGTCGGCCCTGATCACGTTTGCGCTCGCCTGGGGCATCAACCACGGAGTGCTGAATCGTGCCGAGTTTGAGCCGGTGGTGGCCAAGGCCTGGCGCGGTCTGGTGGGGCAGATCTACGCTGACGGCCGGCTCGGCAACATCCAGCAGACCGGCGCTGCGCCGGCCCATTACCTGCCCTCTTC
>DAIDLI010000123.1 GCA_027449545.1 Acidobacteriaceae bacterium
CCGAGTCGGGGCGGCGGAGGCAGGAGTTTTGCACAGGGGATAGCGGGGGACGTGATTCAGGGGCCGTGGTGTTTGGGTCGTGAATGCTGCCGCCACGATCTCGATCACCGCTCACGGGTGTTCCTGCGGGAACGAGGAAACCCCCGGGCTGTCGGCGTAGTAGCCGACGCGATGGCTGATGTGGAAGGCTCCCGGCGCCGCGCGGGGAATGGTGACGGTGATGCGGTGGAAGTCCACGCCGCGCACCTGGTTCTTGGGATAGTAGCCGAGCAGATACTCGGTGCGCAGGTCTTCCGACAGCTTGGCGAAGATCTTGTCCAGCCCGCCCTCGCTCACGTAGTAGTACTTGCCGCCGGTCTGCTCGGAGAGGGTGATGAGGGCATGTTCTCCGCCGGTATCGCGCCCGGCACTGGCGGCAATGGGCACGTCGATGATGGCGTACACCATCACGTCATTGCGCAGCGCCGCCTGGAGCGCCTGGGCATAGGTCGAGTTCTCCGCCGTATCGTCGCCGTCGGAGACCACCACCAGTACCTTGCGGCCCTGCTTGTGGCCCAGCGCCTCGGAGCCGGCGCAGACCGCGTCGTAGAAGGCCGTGGCCCATCCCGTGTGCAGGTGATTCAGGCCATGGTCGATCTGCGACACCTTGTTCGTGAAGGGGGTCAGCACGCTCACCTCGGTGGCGAACTGGAGAACGCTCATCTGGTCCTGCGGACGAAGCACGGCGCGCACGAAGTGCTTGGCGGCCGCGGCCTCCGCACCCAGATCCTTCTTTACGCTGCCGCTGGTATCGACGGCCAGCGTGAGCGCCAGCGGCACCTTCGACTGCCGGTCGAAGAGCGCGATGGTCTGCGGCCGGCCGTCCTCGAACAGCGCGAAATCGTCCTTGGTGAGGCCGCCCACAAGGGCGCCGTTGGTATCCGTCACGCTGACAAATACATCCACCAGGCGCACGTCGAGCTTGAGGGTGGTGCCGGAGTCCTGCTGTGCGCGGAGAGCGGGCGGGACGGCGAACAGAAGCAGAGCGACCCACACGAGAGAGCGCAACATCCGAGGAGAAAACTTCATGCCCGCTCCGCGGGATCGATGCTCAACGGGGCGGGGAAGGGCTCGCCGGGAGCCCATACCGCGCCATCCACAAAGATCTCTTTCTTCCAGATCGGCACGGTGTGTTTGAGCGTGTCGATGAGCCAGCGGTTGGCTTCAAACGCCTGCGCGCGATGGGCGCTGGCGACGACGATCAGCACGCTGGACTCGCCGATCTCCAACCGCCCCAGCCGATGCACCAGGGTGACATGCCGCACGCCAAAGCGGGTGAGCGCCTGCTGGGCCAGCTCGCGCATCTGCCGCAGTGCCATCTCCTCGTAAGCCTCATATTCCAGGTAGAGCGTCTGCCGGCCGCGGGAGTTGTTGCGCACAACGCCGTCAAACACCACCACCGCACCGTCTTCGGGACGCTTGGCGGCGGCCGCGAGCGACGCGGCATCGATGACCTCGCGGGTGATGGTAACGTGCATCGGCTCGCTCTTGAGCCCAGCCGAGCGATCGGCTGCGTGCCCGGCGCCGCCGGAGACGGGGGGCAGCAGAGCGACCTCATCGCCGTCGTTCAGGACGTGCGAGGCCTGCGCGTACTCGGCGTTGACGCCCACGGCGATGCCGCGCAACTGAGCCGCGGCCGAGGACTCCGCGCCGATCCTGGCCAGCAGGTCGGCAACGGTGGCGCCATCGGGCAGCTCCACCTGCCGCTCGGAGCCGCCCAGCCAGTCCTTCAACACACCGAACGATACGACGCGCACACGCATGATCTCGAACAGAATACCGTTCCTGGGGGTTAGACGCGGAGGGAGAAAAGCCATGAGCCGGGAGCCAGGATCGAGTAGATGATAGCTGCGCGCGTTGGAGCGAGTGGCTGGTCCGTAACGCATCTGGCGGCGGGATGCTGCCAGGCCAGCCGGTCAGGAGACCGGCGCTCCATTTCGCCTACAAGCTTCCGGTGGCTACCAGAGCAGCTTCACCGCAAGCTGAATCTGGCGCGAGGTGGTTGCGGTGCTGGTGATGACGCCGGCCGTCGGCGATACGCCCGCGGGCGTAAACGTCACCAGGTTGGGCGTGTTGAAGTTGGCGCGGTTGAGCAGGTTGAAGAACTCAGCGCGGAATTCGAGCGAGGTTTTCTCGTGCAGCGGCGTTTGCTTGAGCAGGGAAAAATCCCAGGTGGCCAGCCCCGGGCCGGAGAGCGAGTCACGGCCCAGGTTGCCGTAAAAGCCGCTGCCCGGGGGAGGCGCAACGAAAGCGGCTGGATTGAACCACTGCGAGGGCTTGCCCTCGATGGGCGAGCCGCGAAAGCCGGGATTCACAAAGGGACGCACCGGGTTCTTGCTGTCGCCGTTGTTGGAGGGGTTGTAGCTGAGCTGGGGCGTGAACGGGAAGCCAGACTCCAGGGTCACGATGGAGTTGGCGGTCCAGCCCGCGGCCAGGGTGGCGAATCCGCCATGCGAGGCGCTGAGCCAGTGCTGGCGCGGCCCGAACGGCAACTGGTAGCTGCCGTTGAAGACGAAGACCTGGCCGAGGTTGTAGGTGGCCGGCCCCCAGTCCGCTTTGGGGTCGAAGGGATTGGCGACCAGGCCCGGCGCGTTGCCGGCGGCGGTGGCATTGAGGGAGTCGCCATCGTCCAGCGCCTTGGACCAGGTGTAGGCGGCGCTCAAGGCGAGCCCGTGGCGGATGCGGCGAGTGAGTTCGGTCTCCAGCGCGTTGTAGGAGCTCACGCCGATCGAATCCCACGTCCAGCCGGGGCCCAGGGCGGGATTGGCGAGCGGCGTGCCGGGCGCGATGTAGTACGCGCCAGCGGGCACCGCGCCGCCGAGCGGATAGGCGGCCGGGCACGAAGGCGCAGGACAGATCACGGGTGTGGGCTCATTGTCGTCCAGGCTGACCATCTCGTGATAGCCGTGCGAGCCCACGTAGCCGACCAGAAATGTCGTGCTCGGCGAGAGCTGCTGTTCCAGCCGCAGCGACCATGAAACCAGTGTGGGTGTCTGCATCTCCGGCTGCACCCCGGCGGGCGCAATCACCGCGCCGGCCGGCACACGGCCCGCCGAGACCGGCAGGCTGGCGAGCGGCAGATTGCTGACGCTGTACGAAGGATTGAAGGGTGCGTTCTGGTCCATGCGGTAGCCCAGCGCGTCCTGCAAGTCGTGGTAGATGCCGAATCCGGCGCGAAGAACCGTGCCGCCGCGGCCCGGGCTCCACGCCAAACCAATACGCGGCTCGGGCAGAAACTTCGCGTGATTCACGGTGAACGCCGATGAGGCGACGCGCGGCTGCGTCTGGATCACACCGTTCGCAAAGACGAAGTTGGCGGCGCGGCCGTGGGCCTCGTTCCAGCCGGTGGTGAACTCCGCCCGGAAGCCAAGCGACAGCAGCAGATGCGGCGTGAGCCGCCAGCCGTCCTGCCCGTACCAGGCGCCCAGCAGCGAGCGCCAGTTCATCTCGGTCGGCGCGGGATCGAAGAGGAAGTTGCCCACCGTGCCGGAGAGAAACTGCTGTAACCCGGTGAATGCCGTTTGGCCAAACTGGGTGAGCGCCAGGTCTTCGTTGGACTGGAGCTGCTGCAGCCATACCCCGGCCGAGAAGTTGTGCCGGCCGCGGGTGAGAACCATGTGGTCCTCGTAGGTGTAGAGATTGCGGTCGATGTTGAGGTTGCTGCCGATGTTGCTGCCGGCAAGGCTCACCTGCGCCGCCGGATTGGCCGCCGAGCTGCCGCCCACCACCACCGCGCCCACCGGATGCCCGCCCACAAAACCGGCAACGCTCGCCGCGGGTGTTCCGGGCGTAGGCTCGCCGGTGTAGTAGTAGGCCGCCCGCGAAAAGCCGATGCGCGCGGTATTCAGCAGTTGCGGCGAAAAGACGTGCGTCTCTTCCGCGCTCACCACCTGCTCGCGCAGATTCTCGAGGTCGGTGCTGTAGAGATTGGCCGCGGTGGGGGTCACGTCGGCGCTGTCGTCGATGGTGTAGACGGCGGTGAAGGTGTCGCGCGGCGAAAATACGCGGTCCAGGCGCGCAGTGCCGAAGTCATCGCGGATGGTCTGCAACGGCGAGTTGAAGGCCTCGGCGATGCCGCCGAAGTCTGGCGCGCCGGGGCTCTGGGCCGGCCACAGATTCAGCAGCGGCGCGACGCTGGGCGCGACACCCACGTCCACCAAACCTGAGGAGGGGCACGGATCGGGCGCCGGCGTTACCAGTTTGCAGGGCAGGTATCCGTTGCGGGCGTTGGCGTCGGGAACCAGGGCCACCCCAGTTTGGTGCAGGTGCTGCTCCAGGCCCTCGAAGTTGGCGAAGAAGAACGTGTGGTTGCGCTGCACGGGACCGCCCAGCGCGGCTCCGAACTGGTTGCGCTGATAGGGCGGAGCCGCGCCGCGATCGAAGTAGTTGCGCGCGTCCAGCGCGTTGTTCCGCGCGAACTCGTAGAGCGAGCCGTGAAGGGCATTGCTTCCCCCGCGGGTCACGATCAGTACCTGCGCGCCGGGCCGCTTGCCATATTGCGCGCCGTAGCTGTCGCGCAGCACATTGAACTCGCGCACCGCATCCACGCCCAGCAGCTCCTGGCTCACGCCGCCGGGCTGCATGTTGTTCTCCGCCGCGCCGGTGAACTCAACGCCATTCAGCAGGTAAAGGTTCTGCTGCGGCCGATTGCCGGAGGCGGCGAAGTCATTGCCGACCGTGGAGTTCGACACCCCCACGCCGCCGACCTTCTGCGAGGTGAAGTTGACGATGCCGGGATCGAACGTCATCAGCTCGTCGTAGCTGCGGCCGTTCAGCGGCATATCGGCGATCTGCCGCTCGCCCACCAGGCCGGAGATGTCGGCGGTGGTCAGGTTGACGGCGCTGGCATCGGCGTTGACCGTCACCTGCTGATGCACGGCGCCCACCTTGAGGCGCAGATCGGCTTCGGCCTCCTGCCCCACGGCAAGCTCAATGCCGGTGCGAACGGCCACTTCGTAGCCCGGCTTGCGCGCGGTGAGCTGGTACATGCCGACGGGGAGCGCGGAGATGCCGTAACGCCCACCGGCGTCGGTGGTGGTGGTGCGCGCGGCGCCGGTTGCCAGATCGCGCGCGGTGATCTGAACCCCGGAGACCGCCGCGCCCGAGGCATCGCTCCCCACGCCCGAGAGGCTGGAGGCGGTCTGGGCGTAGGTGGCGACGGAGCCCAGCAAGAGCATGAACAGAAAGCCAAGCAGAGCCGAGTCGCGGCTATTCCATCTGCGGCGGAAGGGCATGGATGCGGATGACCTCGCCTCTCGGAGGTATAGGGAGTCCGAGCGCCTGACGATTATAGACGAATCCATACGATTTTAATTTCTATATCTCGCCAGATTCGCATGTTTTCGAAGGAGCATCGGATTGGAGTGCGGGAGCGGTTTCGAGATGCGGCCGGGCGGTCCGATGGCGCCGCCCGGGCATCCATCTAGCACCTGGTGCTACAATTGTGCTGTGGCGATCCAGAAGCAAGAGCCTGGGCGTGTCTTCAAGACCGCCTGGTTTTCACGGAGAGCACGCAAGCCCGATGAGCGCCAAGCCAAAATTCAAGAGCGAAGCCTTTGAGGCCATCCACAGCGCGGCCTCGGGCATGCGCCGCGCCGGGGCCATCGACAAGGCCACCATGCGCCACTTCGATGCCGCCTGCCTGGCCGTTCCCGAGTCCTTCGCGCCGGATCAGATCAAGAAGATTCGCGAGAGCCACAGGGTGAGCCAGCCGGTCTTTGCGCGCTATCTGAATACCAGCGAGTCGACAGTGGAGAAGTGGGAGACGGGCGCCAAGAAGCCCAGCGGCATGGCCCTCAAGCTGCTGTCGATTGTGCAGAAACACGGGCTGAAGGTGCTGATTTAAGGACGCTGCAACGTTCCCTCACATTTTGCCAGGCATTACCAAGGCGCGCCCTGTCACAAAGCCTGCTAGAAGTATTCAGCGGCGATACGTCGAAATTATGTACGTGATGAGGACAATAATCCCAAGTCCGGCGCCGATCAGCGCGCCCTTGAAACGAAATTTAGTCTGGGTGCGCAGGTCGGGGTAATAGGATCGTTGCGGCGCGTGCGGATCATACTTCACGATCAATTTGTCGTTCCGCTTCAGGTAGGTCTCATCCGCTCGTCCGAAATCGACAAACCTTCCTGTATATCGCTCACCGGCAACTTCGTAGGTATAGGCAACGTGGTAGTGCCCAACAGCACCGCCGCTCTGGTTCGGCAAATCCGTGTATTCGCAGGAATATACGGATGCCGTAACTGGTAGCCAGTTATCCTTTCCTGTTACGCGCAACCAATTTGCATCCATGTGTGAGGCTGTTACAGGGTCTGGTCGCTCGCTCTGTTCACTGGGCATGGGAACAAAATAGCAAAAATGCCCACCGTCGCATCGGACGATGGGCATTCTTTCTGGTCTGGTAACAGCTTACGCCGCCGGCGAGGCGCTCAGCGTTGCCGCCACCGCCTGCGCGTCGGAGCGGGCCTTGAGCAGCGGCAGAGCCACCGCCAGCACGTCTTCGATGTGCTCGGCATAGTGGATCGTCACGCCCTCGGTCATCTCCTGGGTCAGGTCTTCTTCCACATTCTGGCGGTTCTCGGCGGGCAGGATCACGGTTTCAACACCGGCCCTGCGCGCGGCCAGGAACTTCTCCTTGATGCCGCCGACCGGCAGCACATTGCCGCTGAGCGTGATCTCGCCGGTCATGGCCGTGAGCGGGCGAACGGGCGTGTCGGTTAACAGCGACGCCAGCACCGTGGCCATGGTCACGCCGGCCGAGGGGCCGTCCTTGGGGATGGCGCCCGCGGGCACGTGGATGTGGATGTCGATCTCCTTGTTGAAGTCCTCTGCAAGTCCCAGGGTAGGGGCATTGGAGCGCACCCAGGTGAGCGCGGCCTGCATCGACTCCTGCATCACCTCGCCGATCTGGCCGGTCATGGTGAAGCCTCCCTTGCCCTTCATCTTGTTGGCCTCGATGAAGAGGATGTCGCCGCCGGCCGGCGTCCAGGCCAGCCCCACCGCCACGCCGGGACGCTTGACGCGCTCGGCGACCTCGGTATCGACGCGCACCTGGATGCCGCCCAGGAACTCCTTGACGGTGTCGCGCTTGACCACCAGTTTTTCCTTGTGGCCCTCGACCACGCGGCGCGCCTGCTTGCGGCAGACGGTGCCGATGGTCTGCTCCAGCTTGCGGACGCCGGCCTCGCGGGTGTAGTGGCGGATGATGAAGCGCACCGCCTCCTCGGGGAACTCGATCTGCTCGGGAGTGATGCCGTTCTCCTTGATCTGGCGCGGGATCAGGTAGCGATTGGCGATGTGCACCTTCTCCTCTTCGCTGTAGCCCTGCAAGGGGATGATCTCCATGCGGTCCTGGAGCGGCGGCGGCACCGTGTCCAGCATGTTGGCGGTGCAGATGAAGAGCACCTTCGACAGATCGAAGGGCACGTCGAGATAGTTATCCCGGAAGGTGTTGTTCTGTTCGGGATCGAGGGTCTCCAGCAGCGCCGAGGCCGGATCGCCGCGGAAGTCGCGGCCCAGCTTGTCGACCTCGTCGAGCATGATCACCGGGTCGCAGGTCTCGGCGCGCCGGATCGACTGGATGATCTGCCCGGGCAGAGCTCCGATGTAGGTGCGGCGATGGCCGCGGATCTCGGCCTCATCGTGCATGCCGCCCAGAGAGATGCGCTGGAACTTGCGTCCCAGGGCGCGCGCGATCGACCGCCCCAGCGAGGTCTTGCCGACGCCCGGAGGCCCGACGAAGCACAGGATCGGCCCCTTCATATCCGGCTTGAGTTCCAGCACGCTCAGGTAGTCGAGAATGCGGTCCTTCACCTTCTTCAGCTCGTAGTGATCCTCGTCGAGAATCTCGCGGGCCTTGCCGATGTCGATCTTGGTGCCCGAGCTCTTGGACCAGGGCAGCACGGCCAGCCACTCGATGTAGTTGCGGGTGAGCGAGTAGTCGGCGGCCATGGGCGACATGCGGCCCAGCCGGCCCAGCTCCTTCATCGCCTCTTTCTTCACGTCCTCGGGCATGCCGGCTTCTTCAATCTTCTTGCGCAGGTCTTCGATCTCGCGCTGGCCCTCGTCCTGCTCGCCCAGCTCCTTCTGGATGGCCTTGAGCTGTTCGCGCAGGTAGTAGTCGCGCTGCGACTGCTGCACCTGGTCCTGCACCTCGTTCTGGATCTTGGCGCGCAACTGCTGCACCTCGATCTCCTTGGCCAGGTGCTTGTTGAGCTGCTCCAGCCGCTCGATGACACTGGGCGCTTCCAGCAGTTGCTGCTTGTCCGTCGTGGTCAGGAAGGGCAGCGAGGAGCCCACAAAGTCGATCAGCCGCGCCGGCTCGTCGATGTTGGCGGCGATGGTGCGCAGCTCGTCGGAGAGGGTTGGCGACTCGGCCACGATCTGCTGGAACTGGGCTACCACATTGCGGACCAGGGCTTCGAAGTTGGAGCTGGTGGCCGGCTCGATCTCCTCCAGCGGCTCGATCTCGGCCACCATGAAGGGCTCGGTCTGCGTGAAGTTGACCAGACGCACCCGGTTCACGCCCTCCGTGAACACAAACCGGCTCTGGTTGGGCATGCGGACCACCTTGTGCACAGTGGCCAGGGTGCCGACGTGATGCAGGTCGTTGGGCTGGGGCGAATCCAGGCGCGGATCCAACTGGGCAGCGACCACGATGGTGCGCTCCTCGCCCAGCGATTCGATGAGTTGAATGGAACTTTCGCGTCCGACCGTCAGCGGCAGTACTGCATGGGGAAAAAGGACCGTATCACGGACGGGCAAAACGGGCACGCGACGCCTCTCGCTCTGGGCGTGCGGGTTCTGAGCGGCCGGTTCGGAAGACTGCGGATTCGAGGGACGATTCAGCATTGAGTGTCCTTTTGTCAGATTTCATCCAATTGGATAGCGCAAGCTCCGGAAAGTTTCAGATTCTACCATCCTGCCATTTGCGCGCAACTGCTCTTCCGGCTGATGAGCTTACGGCTTTTGTGCTGCGCCGGTTCCGGTGAGGGTACCCTATCGTCTGATGCCGGTAGGCTCCGTGCGGAATCGCCGGCCGTCCGCGATTCCAGCCCGGTTCCTGCGTCGGTGCGATGAGCCCACAGCGATTATCGGCAGCCTGCCCGGAGAAGTGAACTTCGCCAATGGGCGAGGTTTGCCCCCGCGGGCGCGACGGTCTGCAGGCGGGACTTTCTCGGGAGTTCTCGATCCACGCTCAGGCGACTTCAATCTGTACCGTCGGCTTGCGAGAAAAGTCTCCGCATACGGGCATACTCGGGGTGAGAGCCGCAGCCTCGGCACGCATTCAGCAGACCTGTTGTGTTCTAAGTGTTTTCTTTTCAAACACCTGCAAAGGAAGGCGAGCAGAATCATACACTTACGGCGAGGCGTTTTTCTAAGTTCCTTGAAATGTGACAATTATCAAAAACATGGAGATGTTTTGGAGCGGGAAATCGACCGTGCCGCACCGGGCGGGGGCTCGGTGCGGCCGGGATAGAGGCCTGGGTTTCAGACTGCTATTTGGATTTCGGCAGGGACTCTTCCTTGCCGTCCTCGCTCTTCAGGGCCGACTCGATCTTGTCCCAGATCTCCGCCGGCGGCTCTTCCTGCGGAAAGAGCTGACGGGCGGCGTCGGCGATCGTTTGCAGATCGGCGAGCAGGGCGCGGCAGAGCTCGCACTCGCGCAGATGCGGGTGGTTGGACATGTCCTGGCCGGAGCCGATCAGCTCGGGAAGGTGAGCCTGGAACTCGGCGCAGCTCATTTCACCGGGATGGGTCATAGCTGCGTCTCCTGGGGAAGATGTTTGCGCAGCGCGTCGCGAAGCTTGAGGCGCGCTTTGTGAAGTTGCGATTTGCTGTTGCCGATTGAGCAGTCGAGCATAGATGCAATTTCATTATGCTCAAAACCCTCGACATCATGAAGGATGAAAATCAGCCGGTAACCTGCGGGCAGGTCGGCCACGGCGCGTGCCAGCGCCAAACGGTCGATTGCCCCGGTGAGGGTGAGGTCGGGGGCGCCGAAGCTGCGGCCCGGACCCTCCTCGGGGGTGGGCTCCATGGCCTCGTCGAGGGAGATGAGCGAAAGGCCCTTCTTGCGCAACTGCATCAGCACCACGTTGATGGCCAGGCGGTGCAGCCAGGTGGAGAAGGCGGAGTCGCCGCGGAAGGTGCCGATCTTGCGGTGCAATTGCAGGAAGGCTTCCTGGGTCAGATCCTCGGCCTCCGCAATGTTGCCCACCATGCGCAGGCAGAGCGAATAGATGCGCCGCTTGTGCAGTGCATAGAGCTGAGCAAAGGCCTGGTGGTCCCCGGCCTGGGCGCGGGCGAGAACGTCGTCCTCGATAGGATTGGGTGGATTGATCGGAGTAAACGAAGTCCTGCCGACCGGACGGGGAGCGGCGGTTTCTTCGTTGCGTTTAGGCATAGTTGCGTCCGGCGACTGCGCGGGAGAGGGAGGCCTTGGCATGCGCTTCCTTAATGAATGATCACACTTGGGCCGCTGCCGTAACAACGGCCTCTATAGTCGTTAGTATTAAAAGAAGCTCTCCGAGTTGCCGGGACGGGAAGAAAAACCGCACGGCGGGGCGGTAAGTTTCACAAAATGAGACAATTCCCCGCAGTGTGTTTCCGTACGGGGCGGTTCCCGGTTTTTCGGGGAGAGATGGTTTTCAAGATGGCGGCTAGGATAGACGGCAGCGCTCCGAAGCCGCGGCAGCAGGGAACTGTGGTCGCGGGTACTGGGCGCCGGCCGCGGTTGGCTGGATGGGCAGTTCGCATCGCGCTGGCATGGCTGCTGGCGGCGGGAGCAGTGTGCGCTCCGGCCCAGACCGGCCTGCACGCTGCGGCTACCTTCCTTGCTCCGGCCGCAAGCCTGGAGGGGTTGCCGATCACCAGCCTGAGCTTTGAAGGGGTGCCAGCCAGCCGCCTCCGGCCCCTGCCCGGGCAACTGGAAAAATCCGTCGGGCAGCCGCTCAGCGAGGGGTTTCTGAAGACGGCACTGCGCCGCCTCTATGCCACCGGCCTCTTTGACACCGTGGAAGCGGTTGGCGAGCGCAGCGGCAGCGGCGTAGCAGTCATCTTCCGCGGCCGGCCCCGCCTGTTCATCGGAACGGTGGGAGTGTATGGCGCCAAAGGGCCCACCGCCAACACGCAATTGCAGAGCGCCGCACAACTCACGCCCGGGACCCGTTTCACGGAGTCCAAGCTGCAGCGGGCGATCACCCAGATGCGCAGCGCATTGGCGGAGAACGGCTACTACGAGCCGATCATCGTGGATACCGAGATTCCGCACCCCGACGAACAGCTCGTCAACGTCGAGTTCCATGTGACCTCGGGTCCGCGGGCGCGGGTCGGCAGCGTGGAGGTCAGCGGCGATGCCGGCATGAGCCTGGCGGAGTTCCGGCGAGTGGCGCACCTGCGCAAGGGCACGCACGTGGACCGCGACACCGTGGACCATGCCCTCAACGGGGTCCTGAAGCACTACCAGGGCCAGGAGCGCCTGGAGGCGGACGTGAAGCTGGCCGCAGCGCACTACGACAAGGCTACCCGCACGGTCGCCTACCGCTTCACCGCGAACCGCGGCCCGGTGGTTCACGTCGAGGTGCAGGGCGCCAAAGTGGGCGGCGAGCGCGTAAAGCGCCTGGTGCCTATCTTCGAGGAAGGGTCGGTGGACGAAGACCTGCTGAACGAGGGCAATCGGCGCCTGCGCGATTATTTTCAGCGCCAGGGCTACTTCGATGCCAAGGTCAGCCACACGGAGCAGCGTCCCACCCTCGCCGAGGTGAGGATCGTCTTTGAAGTCGCGCTGGGACCGCGCCGCCGCGTGGAGCGCGTGCAGGTGGCCGGAAATCATTACTTTGACACGGAAACCCTCAAGGATCTGCTTAGCGTTCATGCCGCCAATACCCTGGATCGCCACGGCGCGTACAGCCAGGCCCTGGTGGCATCCGACATCAGCGCGCTGGAAGGTGCATACCACAACAACGGATTTGCGCAGGTAAAGGTGACGGCGACCACGAGCACGCCCGCGACCATGAGCCCCGACCCCTCCGGCAGCCTTGTTGCTGGGGCCGGAGACGGCTCCGCGCCGCTGACCGTGACCTACCACATCGATGAAGGGCCGCAGACCCGCGTGGGCGCGGTAACGATCGAGGGCAACGCCCACTTGAATACGGGCATGCTTACCCCGCTGCTCAACACTGTGCCCGGGCAGTTGCTCTCAGAGCAGAACATGGCCGGAGACCGCGACGCGCTGATGACCATGTACCTCAGCCGCGGATTCGATCATGTGGTGGTGGATGTGAGCCAGGAGCCGGCCAAGGACCAGCCGCACATGGTCAACGTGATCTTCCGCATTCATGAGGGAGAGCAGATCTTTGTGCGGCGCGTGCTGGTCACCGGCCTGCATTACACCCGTCCGCAAACCATCGCTGATGCCATCACCCTGCGCGCGGGCGAGCCGCTCAGCCAGACCGCCCTCCAGGACACGCAGCGCAACCTGTACGACTACGCGCTGTTCAATGAAGTGAACACGGCGGTGCAGAACCCGGAGGGAGGCGCGCCCTACAAGATGGTGATGTTGCAGATCGCGGAGGCGCGGCGCTGGGCACTGACCTACGGCTTCGGCTTTGAGGCGCAGACCGGGCAGCCGCAGAACAACTGCGCCGGGGCCATCGCCGGCGGGGTGGCCTGCAACCCCAACGGCAAGACCGGCGTCAGCCCGCGCGTCATTCTGGACATCACCCGCAACAATCTCTTCGGGCGCGAGCAATCGGCTTCGCTCCAGGCCACCTACGGCCTGCTCGAACAGCAGATCGGGCTGCTCTACCAGGTGCCCCGCTTTGAGGGCCGCAGGAATATCGGGTTCAATATCTCGGGCGGCTACGCCAACAGCCAGGATGTGACCACGTACGTGGCCTCGCGCCTGGACGGATCGTTCCGCTGGACGCAGAACTTCGCCGCGCCGGGCGCGCTGCTTTCCAAGGCCAATACCTTCATCTACGAATACGATTTCCGGCGCGTAAAGGTCGCGGCCGGCAGCCTTCAGGTCTATCCGGCCTCCATCTCGGAACTGGCCACCGCGGTGCGCGTGGGCGGACCGTCTTTTACGTGGATCCGGGATACGCGCGACTCCGCCATGGATGCGCACCGCGGCACCTACACCAGTTTTCAGGAGTTTCTGTCGTCGCATCCCTTCGGGTCGCAGGCGGAGTTCAACCGTATCGACACGTCCAACTCCAGCTACTACAGCTTCGACAAGGACAAAGTTGTGGTGGCGCGCAATACGCGCTACGGCCAGGTGCGCTCCTTTGGATCGGGGTTCAGCGGGCAGATTCCGCTGCCGGAGCGGCTCTACGCCGGCGGCCCGACCTCGATGCGCGGCTTCAGTCAGAACGCGGCCGGCCCGCGCGATCCGGAGACCGGTTTTCCCATTGGCGGCGCCGGGGCGCTGATCAACAGCACCGAGCTGCGCCTGCCTCCGCCCACGCTGCCCTGGTTCGGCAACACCCTGAGCTTCGTGCTGTTTGAGGACATGGGCAACGTGTTCACCAAATCCAGCGACGTGTGGAAGAGCGCGCTGCGCATCCATCAGCCGGATCGCGCAGCTTGCCAGGCGGCTGTGGCGAATCCCAACGACCCGGCCTCCTACGATCCGGCAGGAACGGGACCGGTGACCTCGACCGGGCAGCAGGGCCCCTGTAACTTCAATTACTTTTCGCACGCGCCCGGAATCGGGCTGCGCTACCATACGCCGGTGGGTCCCATCCGGTTCGACTTCAGCTATAACCTGAATCCGCCCATCTTTCCGGTGAACATCGACTATTCGATCCCCACCACGGCGAGCGGCCCGCTGAATATTCCCGGTTACGAGACTGACCCGCATCTCGGGCAGGCCCCGCACTTCAATTTCTTCTTCAGTCTGGGGCAGGCGTTCTGATGGCGCAGTCTTTCCACAAACCGAGCTGCCGCGCCTCGCGCTGGATCGCGGGCTGCGCGCTGGCGATCGTGCTGGTCGCCGGTGGTGCGCTTGCACAGAATGCGCACCCGGTGATGCTGGACGAGGTGGTAGCGGTGGTCAATAACCGGCCCATTCTGGCCAGCGACGTGGAGGACGAGATTCGCCTGGCGTTTCTGGACGCCACCCGTCCTGGGGAGCCCGCCTTGAGCCCGCAGCGCGCCCTCGAGCAGCTCATCAGCCGCGCCCTCGTCGAACAGGAGATTCGGCAGCAGGACGAGGAAGCGGCGATGCCCACCCCGGCCGAGGTGGATGCGCGCATCCAGGAATTGCGCAGCCAGTTGCCGGCCTGTGCCCGGCATGCATGTGAAAGCGATGCGGGTTGGAAGGCGCTGCTCGCCCAGCACGACCTCACTCCGCAACGCGTGCGCGCCTACATCCGCTACCGTATGGAGATCCTGCGCTTCATCGAGCAGCAGTTCCGGCCCGGAATTCACATCTCGCGGCAGGCGGTGGAGACGTACTATCGCGACAAGCTGGCCCCCCACTACGCCGATCCATCCGCTGTTCCTCCTCTCGATGTGGTGTCCAGCCGCATTCAGGAGATCCTGCTGGAGCAGCAGGTGAGCGGGTTGTTCGATCAATGGCTGAAGACGCTGCGGGCGCAGGGCGATGTTGAGATTCTGGACCCGGCGTTCGAGCGGGCCGAGGCCGCGCCGGCGGAGAAGGCGCAATGAGCGAGATCGTCCACTCCAACCCGCTAGGGAGCAAACGCGCGCGCCTGCGCCGCTTCCTGCTGCGCCATGTGCCGCTGGCCGTGGGCAGCGGAGTTCTGCTGCTCCTGCTGGCGCTCACCGGGCTTTATTTTTATGCCAGCTCGCAGAGCTTTCAGAATCTGGTGCGCGAGCGGCTGGTGACGTCGCTGTCGAATCTGACCGGAGGCCGAGTGGAGGTTGGCGCTTTTCACTGGCGGCTGCTGCACCTCCAGGCAGAGGCGGACCATGTGGTCATCCACGGCCGCGAGGCGGCCAGCGAAGCGCCGTACGCGAGTATCGAGCGGCTGAGCGCCCAGATCAGCGTGCTGGGGCTGCTGCGGCCGCACATCGAGCTGGCCAATCTGGAGATCGACCGGCCGATGCTGCACCTGATCGTCTATCCCGATGGCGCCACCAACCAGCCCCAGCCGCAGACCAGGCGGGTCAGCAAGACGCCCGTCCTGCAGCGGCTCTTTGCGCTCAAGGCCAGGCATCTGGCCGTGCGGGACGGGTGGCTGCACTATGAAAATCGTGCTGCCCGCTTCGATTTTCAGGACCGCCTCGAGCCGCTCGACTTCTCCGCCGAGGACGTGCTGCTCCAGACCAGCTACGTGCCGCCGGCTGGCAACGCCGGGGAGAGTTATCGTATTGACCTCGGCGGGGCCAACCTCGTCCTCGCCCGCGGTGCAGGGAAGAAGCGGGAGCCAGCCGTTCGCGGCACGGCGCAGGCCACGCTGGTGCTCATGCGCAACGCTGTGCGGCTGGAAGAGCTGCGTCTGAGCGCGCCGGGTCCGGCCCGCGGCGAGGTGCACACCCTCACCGTCACCGGCACGCTTCTGGATTTCTCGCATCCGCACTGGCAGGCAAAGACGCAAGGCGATCTGGACATGCGCCTCATCGAGCCGCTCACCGGCTACCCTAACGCGCCGGAGGGCATCGCGCGCCTGGACCTGACCGAGAGCGGCGCAGGCAGCACGTTCGAGGTGGACGGCCGCGTGCACGTGGACGGCGGCGCCTACGTGGGCACGGGCGTGGTGGCGCGAGGCATCACGCTGGATGCGCGGGTCGCTGCCAATCCCGACCGGCTGTTGATCGACGATGTTGTGGCGCGGTTCAGTGCAGGCGGCGCCATGGAGGGCACGGTGGACCTGCGCAACTGGCTGCCGGCTCCTGCCAACCAGGTGGAGGTGATGGCTTCGCCGCTGGCGGAGCAGCGCAGCCGCGAGCCGCGGGCGCCCGGCAAGCGTGGGCCCGCGACGGTGCAGGCCCTGACCACCACGATCCCCGTGGATGGAAAAGTCACGGCGCAGCTCGAGAATCTGCCCCTCGATGTGTTGCTGGACATGGTCAGCGAGAAGCCCTATCAGCGGCTGGGCATCGATGCGCTGTTGAACGGGCCGGCCGAAGCCGCCTGGAATCACGGCGACGACAACACGGTGGCGGTGAGCACAAAGCTGGCGCTGACGCCGTCCGGGCGACCGCCGGCCGGCGAGGTTCCGACTACGGGTACGGTCGACGCCACCTACACACAAAAGGATGGCGCCGTCGATCTGCGCCAGTTGGCGCTGCATCTGCCCGGCAGTTCCATTGAGGCGAACGGCAGGCTGGGAGCCTATCCCATGACCAGCCCCACGGCGCTGACGGTGAGCTTTCACTCCGCCCGGCTTGCCGAGTTCGACACCGTTCTGCGCGACATGGGACTGGAGCGCGGCGCGCGGAGGGGTGCGGCCGCGCTGCCCACGCAACTCAACGGCCAGGCGCAGTTCAACGGCACCTGGACCGGGTCGCTGCTGCGGCCGCGCATCGCCGGCAGCGTGCATGCGACGCAAGTGGCTGTCGAGATGCCCGCCGCTAAGAACACCGGCGGCCAGCCGCGCTTCCTAAGCTTCGACGCCGTGGATGCGTCGGGCAGCTACTCTGACGCGAGGATTGCGATTCAGCAGGGGGTTTTTCAGCGCGGAGCAGCGCGGGTCACCGTGAGCGGCACTCTGGATGCGGCGGTGCAGCCAAAGGCAACGAGCAGTCCCGAAGAGCGGCGGCCGCAGACAGCGGCGCGGCGCAGCGAGAGCCTTGAGGAGACCAGCTACAACGAAGAAACCGCGGCGCGCCTGCACGTTCAGGCAGAGGATGTTTCCCTGGACGACCTGCGGCCGTATTTCCCGGGCCCACTGCCTGCAGCCGGTACTCTGGCCGCGCAGTTTGATGTCACTGGGACGCTGGCCGCGCCGGGCGGATCAGGCTGGGTGGTACTGAGCAACGGCAGCATCTATAGCCAGCCGGTTGCACGCGCGCGTGCGCAGGGCGCGTTCGCCGGCCAGACGCTGAAGCTCTCCTCGCTTCGGATCCAGATCGCAAGCGGAACGGTGAACGGGAGCGGCAGCTACGATTTTGCCGCACGGCGCTTCCAAGCCACGCTCAAGGGAAGCGGACTGGAACTGGCGCAAATCAGATGGCCTCAGAAAGCGAAGTTTTCCGTGGCGGGCAAGCTGGGCATCTCGGCCACCGGATCGGGGACCCTCGACGATCCGCAGGTGCAGGGCAATGCCACTGTGGCCGGACTGGTGGTGGATGGCGAGACGCTGGGCGCGCTGCATGCGACCGCGCACACCGCCGGCCACGCACTTCTCTACGACGCCACAACTTTCCTTGCCGGAGCGGAGCTGAACCTGCACGGGCAGACGCAACTGCTCGGTGATTACGCAACCGAGAATCGCATCGAGTTTTCCCGCTTCGATGTGGGCGCGCTGCTCAAGCTGGCGCACGTGGAAGGGCTGAGCGGTCAGTCGGCTTTGCAGGGAACGGTGACGTTGACTGGGCCGCTGGCGCATCCGGACCAGCTTCAGGGCGAAGCCAAGCTGGAGCAGCTTGCCGTGACTCTGGCCGGCGTGCACCTGGTGGGCGACGGCGGGCTGCACGCCACGCTGAGCGGCGGCCGCATCCATCTGGATCCTGTTCACGTGACCGGCGAGGATACCGACATCCACGCGGTGGGAACTATCGCTTTCTCTCGCGAGCGGCCGCTGGACCTGGCCGCCAGCGGCACCATCAACCTGAAACTCGCCGAGACGCTGGACCCCGATCTGACGGCGAGCGGCACCACCACGTTTGAAGTGGAAGCGCACGGCACGGTGCAGAATCCCGGGCTGCGCGGGCGCATCGATATCCACAACGGCTCGCTCTCGCTCGAAGACATTCCCAACGGCCTGAGCCAGATGCAGGGCACGCTGATGTTCAACCGCAACCGGCTGGAGGTGCGCAACCTCACCGCCATGAGCGGCGGCGGCTTGTTGAATGTGGGCGGTTCGCTCAGCTACCAGCGCGGGGTCTTTGCCGATCTCACGGTGACCGGCAAGGGCGTGCGCATCCGCTATCCCGAAGGCATCAGCTCGCTGGCCGATGCGGACCTGCGCCTGCAAGGGCCGGCCAACAACCTTCTGCTCAGCGGCAATGTGCTGATCACACGCTTTGCCACCAGCCCGGACCTCGATCTGGCTTCGCTGGCCGCGCAGGCCAGCGCCAAGACGCAGACGGTGGTCATGCCCAACACGCCTTCAAGCCGCCTGCGCCTGGATATTCACCTGACCTCTTCACCGCAGCTCAACTTCCAGAACGCCTTTGCCAAGCTTGCCGGCAACGTGGACCTGCGCCTGCGGGGCACCATGGCCTCACCTTCCGTGCTGGGACGAGTCTCGGTGACCGAAGGCAGTGCCGTGATCGCCGGCACGCGTTACGAACTGCAGCGCGGCGACATCACCTTCAGCAATCCGGTGCGCATCGAGCCGGTCATCGACATGACGGCCACAGCGCGGGTGCAGGACTATGACATCACCCTGGGCCTGCACGGCACTTTGCAGAAGATGTCGGTGACCTATCGCAGCGATCCGCCGATGTCGGAGTCGGACGTGGTTGCGCTGCTCGCCTCAGGGCACACGCAGGACCAGGAGCGGCTCTACACGCAGCAACAGCAGCAGGAGTTCGGCAACCCGGCCACGGACGCTCTGCTGGGCGGAGCGCTGAACGCTACCATGAGCAGCCGCGTTCAGAAGCTGTTTGGGGCCGGATCGGTGAAGGTGGATCCCGACTACCTGGGCGCGTTCGGCAACTCCACCTCGCGCATTACCGTGCAGGAGCAGGTGGGGCGCAATGTGACGCTGACCTATGCCACCGATGTGAACACCACCGGACAACAGTTGCTGCAAGCGGAGATTGCCGTCAACCGGCACGTCTCGGTGGTAGTGGCGCGCGATGAAGCGGGCGTGTTCTCGATGGTCATCAAGGCGACGCGGCGTTACCGGTAAGCCGTAGCGTGGGGTCCGCTAACCCGCAGGCTGAAGCGCTTTGAGAAGCTGCGCCGGGTGCACGGGCTTGGAGAGCAGCTCAAAGGAATTGGCAGCGGCCGAGTTGAGCTCCAGGAGCTGCGTTGTGGAGACGTGTCCGGAGAAGAGCACCACGCGGGTTTGAGGAAGCACCTCGCGCACCGTCAGCGCCACGCGCACGCCATCCAGGTCGGGAAGCATGATGTCCGTCACCACGATATCGGGTCGTTTCTTTTCGAGGTACTCAATGGCGGCGAGGCCGCTGTAGCGAGCCACTGCGTCGTATCCGTTGCGGTTGAGAATGGCGGCTACGCTGTCGGCGATCAGGGTTTCATCATCGACAACCAGCACATGCGGGCGGCGGATAGCGGAAACGGGCGGGCTATCCGAAAAAGACGGAAACGCCTCGCGCGCCGGAGCGCGGGCGGCGAGTAAACGGGATAGAAATGCCATGTGGAAACAGGTGGTGCGCGGTCCTCAGGCGCTGCGGGGGAGTTCGTGCACTTGCAGGTTGGCATTGCCGGGAACGAAAAAGCTCATCACGGTTCCCGAAGGCGAGCCTTGACGGCTGCGAAAGCGCAGCGATCCGCCATGTTGCTCGAGGAGCGATTTGGAGACCCATAGGCCGATGCCGGTGCCCACATTCGCCTTGGTGGTGAAAAAGGGCACGAAGATGCGCTTTTGCACCTCGGGCGACATGCCGGAGCCGTTGTCGGCGATGGTGAAGCGAACGCCGTCTTCGCCGCCCTCGGACCAGTCTGTGCTGGCGTGGGCGCGCAGCCAGATGTGCCCGCCGCTTGCGCAGGCGTCGATGGCATTCACCAGAAGGTTGGAGAGTACCTGGCGGAGCTCGCCCTGCTTGAAGTAGATCCGCAGCTCGGGATCGACGCTGACCTCCGCCGTGATCTGCTTGTTGCGCATCTTGCGTTCGTAGATGAGCAGTACATCCTCCACCAGCTCGCGCACGTGCAGCCATTTGTCCTTGGAGGTGTCGCGGTAGAAGCCCAGCGTCTTCTGGGCAATCTGGGCCACGCGGGTGAGCTCGCGATCGGCGACCTCCAGATGCCGGGCCGCCTCCTCCGGCATATCGGGCGTGGTGCGGGCCAACTAAATGAAGTTGGTGACCGCTTCGAGGGGATTGTTGATCTCGTGAGCGATGGTAGCCGCCATGCGTCCGGCGGCCGCCAGTTTCTCGGCCTGCACCGCGATCTGCTGCGCCTGGCGCAGCTCGGTCAGATCGCGTGCGACCGCGATCAGTTGCTCTACCTGGCCGTCGTTGCCGCGCACCGGTGTAATGCGTTCGTCCCAGAACTTGCGAGTGCCCTGGGGGGTGGAACAGTCGCCCTGGAAGCTGCCGATGCCGCCGGCGCGCGCCGCGGCCAGCGCGGCTTCCACACGGGGGCGATCCTCTTCCTTCCAGAACTCGACCCAACTGCGGCCCAGGAAGTTGCTCAGGTTGGTGATCTCCAGCGCCTGCTGGCCGGAGGGGCTGATGTACTCGAGGCGGCCCTGGGGATCGAGGATCATCACGCAGTCCACGCCGCTTTCGATGATGCGGCGCACGAACTCCTCGCTGCGCCACAGCTTTTCTTCGGCGTGCCGGCGCTGGGCGATGGCGCGCTCGCGCTCTTCCACCACGGCGCGGACGACGGCTGCCTCCTGTTGCAGGGTGCTGACCAGGCGCAGGCGCTCGGTATCGCTCCCCAGCGAGGTGTACCCCTCTGTGGGCATGACTTCTGTATGCTCGCGGCAGACGCGCGCAAACAGGTCGTCGCGGGAATCGTGGGCAAAGTAAGCGATGGGATAGGCGCAGAGCAGAGAGAAGCTATGCCTGCCAAGCAGCTCGTTCCAGAGCTGTTCGAGGTGCACCGCTGCCTCGCGATGACCGTCCTCCCAGAGGAGGGCCACCATCTCGCCGAAGGCGGACAGCGGAGCATCCGGGCGCAGCCGGGCAGACCTGGCGCGCAGAAGCTGGGGTTCCAGCGCAGCGAAGAAGCGATCGCGGTTGGGCCAGCCTTCGACCATGAAGGCAGCCAGCACTTCGCGCGCATCGAGCGCGATGAACCGGCTGGCCGCCTCGGCCATGCGGAGGTCGATCGCCCTCCGTGCCAGGCGCTGCTGAAGGCTGCAACGGTGCTCCGCGGTGGCCAGGACCAGGTAGCACCCACCTGCCCCGATGGCAGCGCCGGCAAATCCGGCAAGCTGCTCCAGAAAGACCTCCGGGTCTTCATAGAACTGAACGGAATGAGACGAGGGCATGATGAACTGCTGGCCCGGAGCCTTTTGTCGATTCCCCATAGAGAGCGTGTGCACTGCACCTCCGGGTGCAGACGAGACTCCTCCGTTGCGCAGAGACGTCACTGTGCGGGTAGATGCGCGGCAAGACACGGCGGTTGCCAGACGTGCGGCGAGGGCGGTTTTGCCGACGACAGCCAATGCTGCGCCCTCTAGCGTCTCGCTCCACGCAACCCCGCGCGGACGGCGGGTGTCTATAGGAGCCGTACGGCAGATTCAAAAGACGCCACTTGCGGGGCGGCTGCCGGGAGGAAAGGGGACAGCGCCCCAGAGGAGAGTTCCCAATGACCAGAAGGATGCGTTCCCGGGCGCGGGTTTCAGCCGTTGCCCTGGCCGGAGTGCTGCTGGCCTTTCCCGCGGCTTCCGCAGCGGCCGCGCAAAACAACAACAATGTCGCCAACAGCGTGCGGCTGAAGCTGAAGAGATCGGAGTTCAAGGACGTACAGGTGACGGTGGGGCCGCACGGCACCGCCACGCTGACCGGAACCGTGCCGCTCTTCGAGTTCAAAGAGGATGCCGAACGGATTGCCCGCGCGGTCCCAGGCGTGAAGGCGGTGGATAACCAGATTCAGGCGGGTGGCAAGCCGGTTTCCGATGCCGCGATCATGAAGAAGCTTGGCCCGGAGATTGCCTTCAACCGCGCTGGGTACGGAATGGTGTTCGACGCCATCTTGGTGAATGTGGAGAACGGCGTGGTGACGCTATCGGGACACGTGAAGAGCTATCCCGACCGCGATG
The DNA here is from genome assembly GCA_027449545.1 of Acidobacteriaceae bacterium. GTDB lineage: Bacteria > Acidobacteriota > Terriglobia > Terriglobales > Acidobacteriaceae > Telmatobacter. The sequence goes on from DAIDLI010000123.1 coordinate 22,081, forward strand.
CGGCGGTGGGGCTTGCGGCGACCACGCCCGGCGTCAAGCAGGTGATCGACAACATCCAGGTGGATCCGCCCTCGCCGATGGACTGGCAGATTCGCATGAGGATGATGCGCGCCATCTACAGCGATCCGCCGCTGGAGAAGTATGCGGTGAACCCGGTGCGCCCGATCCGGATCGTGGTGGTCAACGGCCACGTCTCCTTGTACGGAACCGTAGACAGCAAGCAGGACCGCGACCTGGTGATGGCTCGCGCCAGGACCGTGTCCAACGTCTTCGACGTGAAGGACTACATCCAGGTGGGTGGCCAGGGGCAGAACGAGAAGCAGCAGATGCAACCGCCGCAGCAGTAGAGGCGCGCTTCAGGATTGCGGAGAGCGGACCTGCGTGGGAGAGATGCGAAGATAGTAGTCGCATGCCCGTACTCACCTCCGAAGCTGTGGTGTTGCGCACCTGGCCCGTGCACGAGGCGGACTTGGTGGTCAGCTTCTTTACGCGCGACTACGGCAGGCTGAAGGGCATTGCCAAGTCGGCGCTGAAAAGCCGCAAGCGGTTTGGAGGCGCGCTGGAACCCATGACTCTGGCCCGCGCCTTCTTCGCCGAGCGTCCCCGCCAGGAGTTGGTCCGGCTCGACCATCTCGAGATCGTGCGCTCGCCGCTTGCCGGGCCGGTGGATGCCGTGCTGCTAACGGTGCTGAGTTTCTATGCCGAGTTGGTGGATGAAGCGTTGCCCGAGCACGATCCGCAGGATGCCGTCTTCCGCCTGCTGGTGTCGGTTCTGGAGCAGACCACGCAATCGAATCCGTGGATGCCGCTTACCTATTTCATGCTGTGGATGACCCGCCTCATGGGGCTGCTTCCCGACCTTGCCCACTGCATTGTGTGCGGCGAGGCATTGCAGCCGGTGGAGGCATGGTTCAACTCCTACTCCGATGGATTGTTTTGCGCAGTGCATCGAACCGCCCATGCTGCGGCGCTGAGCCCAGACTCCTGGCAGCTCGCGCAGACCATGCAGCGGGCGCCGGTGGCGAGCTTTGCCGCAGAGGCGTGGCCGCGGCGCCGCGGCCAGGATCTGCGCCGTTTCACGCTGCAAACGCTGGAGCGGCACCTGGAACGGAAGCTGAAGAGTGCCGAAGCGCTGGCCCGGCTCGGCGGGTAAAGGCCTGCGGTCATCGCACCAACGTGCTGACGTGGACGCCAATGAAGTACGGCCAGACCACGATCGCGCAGAAGCCTTTCCAGAAGCCCAGGTGCAGATAGCCGATCGTGAACAGCCACGCCGCAATCCAGCCCATGCCTGCCAGCGAGTGCTGCTCGATCTTGATCCCCGGCGCATTCTTGCCGCAATTCTCTGATCCCACAATCACCCTCCGGCGCGTTTGTTTTTAGACTGTAAAGCCAATCGCGCGCGGCCCCTGTGAGGTTTGGCACAGGTCAGCCTTCCAACGGTTGGGCTTGCGGAAGCCCACACCCTTCAAGGCCGGCAAACAGGGGCCCTCCGCGTTGTTCCCTCGGCTTCTTGGTTCCCCCAACTGCTAGAATTTTCTTGAGTCCCGAGCGAAAGAGAAAACGCGTGCCAGCCACTGAAACTGCTTCAGCAAGAAAAAGATCCCCGCTTACCTTCCAGGACCTGCTCTTCCGATTGCAGTCTTTCTGGGCGGAGCGCGGCTGCGTTCTCCAGCAGCCTTACGACGTGGAAGTGGGCGCCGGCACCATGGCTCCCGAGACCTTTCTGCGCGTGCTTGGGCCGCGGCCCTACAAGGTGGGCTATGCACAGCCCTCGCGCCGGCCGGCAGACGGCCGCTACGGCGAGAATCCCAACCGGCTGTTCAAGCACACCCAGTTCCAGCTCATCCTCAAGCCGCCGCCGGTGAATGTGCAGGAGCTTTACCTCGAGTCGCTCGAGGCGATGGGCATCGACCTGCGCCAGCACGACCTCAAGTTCGAAGAGGACAACTGGGAGTGGCCGGCGGGCGGCGCCTGGGGCGTGGGCTGGCAGGTGATGCTCGACGGGCTGGAGATCACGCAATTCACCTACTTCCAGCAGTGTGGCGGTCTCGATCTCGATCCCATCTGCGCCGAGCTGACCTATGGCATGGAGCGCATCGCGGCGTTTTTGCAGGACGTGGATTCGATCTACGACATCGTGTGGGCGCGGGATCCCGAGACGGGTGCGCCGATCACCTATGGCGATGTGCGCCTGGCCGAGGAGCTGCAATTCTCGGTGTACAACTTCGAGTATGCCGATGTGCCGCGGCTGTGGGAGCACTTCAACAGCTTCGAAGCCGAGGCCAAGTCGCTGCTGGAGCAGGCAAGCGCGGTGCTGAACGACGAGAAGGCCAGCCCCGCCGAGAAGCGCCGTTTTCCGCTGCTGGCGACGTATGAGCTGGCGCTCAAGTGCTCGAACCTGTTCAACCTGCTTGACGCCCGCGGCGCCATCAGCGTGACGGAGCGCGTCGGGATCATCGGCCGCATCCGCAATCTGGCGGTTGGGGTTGCCAAGGCGTATGCGTCGCAACAGGCAGCCGGCAGCCAGTAGCTCGCAGCTTCGTGGTGCGAAATCTTGAAGTGAATCGAAAGGTTGAGCTGCCGGCTGCAAGCTATCGGCTACAAGCTCGATTGGAACGTTGATCATGTCTGACTTTTTATTCGAACTCGGCCTAGAAGAAATCCCCGCCCGCATGATCGCCGGCGCCGAGGCCGAGCTCGGCCGCCGGGTTACCGATCTGCTCACGCGGGAGCACCTGCTCGCCGCGGGGGCCACCGTCACCACCTTCTCCACGCCGCGCCGCTTGGCGGTGCTGGCCGAGCGCGTGCTCGCCCGCCAGGCCGACACCGAGGAGCAGCTCACTGGCCCCTCGTGGAAGGTCGCCTTCAAGGACGATGCGCCCACCGCCGCGGCCCAGGCCTTCGCCAAGAAGGCGGGCGTCGATGTGTCCGCGCTCCAGAAGGTCACCACGCCCAAGGGTGAATATGTGGGCGCCACCGTGAAGCGCGCGGGGCGTTCGGCGTCTGAGATTCTGGCGGCCGATCTGCCCAAGGAAGTGCTGGCCCTCTACTGGGCCAAGAACATGTATTGGCGTGCCGGCAAGCCGGAGCGCTTCGTGCGGCCGGTGCGCTGGGTGGTTGCGCTGCTTGACTCCGAGGTGGTGCCGCTCGAGATTGCCGGGATCGCCGCCGGCCGCGAGAGCCGCGGCCACCGTATTCTGCACGGCGATGCGCCGGTGCCCGTGTTCCAGGCCTGCGACTACTCCAAAAGCCTGCTGGGCGCGGCGGTGGTGGTGAGTGTCGCCGACCGCCGGCAGATTATCCGCAAGGCCCTGGACGCTGTGACCCGCACGGTTGCGGGCGCGCGCTGGCGCGAAGATGAGCCGCTGGTGGAGACCGTCGTTCATCTCACCGAGTGGCCCAGCGTGATCCTCGGCAACTTCGACCGCGAATTCCTTGCGCTGCCCGAAGAAGTGCTGGTGACGGTGATGCGCGACCACCAGAAGTACTTCGCCGTGGAAGATGCGAACGGCAAGCTGGCGCCGCACTTCCTGGCCGTGCTCAACACCCGCGCCGATGAAGAGGGCGCGGCTATTATCCGGCACGGCAACCAGAAGGTTCTGGTGGCCCGATTCAAAGACGCGCGCTTCTTCTGGGATTTCGACCAGAAGACGCCGCTCAAGGACCGCGTGGAGGGCTTGAAGCATGTCACCTTCCAGAAGGAACTGGGGAGCTACCACTGGAAGACCGAGCAGAACCTGCACGTGGCGCAGGCTCTGGCCAAGCTGCTGAAGGCCAAGGGAACGAAGTTCGATGAGGCGGCGCTGTTCCAGGCGGTTGAGCTGGCCAAGACCGACCTCACCACCGAACTGGTGAAGGAGTTCACCGAGCTGCAGGGCATTATCGGCGGGTTGTATGCCCGCGCGCAGCATCTCGGCGAGCGCACGGCTCTGGCGATCTACGAGCAATATGTGCCGGCCTCGATGGAGGACAACATTCCGGTCTGTGTCGAGGGCCAGCTTCTGGGACTCGGCGACCGCATTCAGACCATTGCTGCCATGTTCGGCATCGGCATGGAGCCGACCGGTTCGAAGGATCCGTTTGCGCTGCGCCGTGCGGCCAATGCGGTCGTCAAGATTCTGGCCGAGTCGGAGCTGCCGCTGAACCTGAGCGAGGTGGTCGAAGCGGTCGCGGAGATCGATGGGAAAACTGTGGACTCGGTCCGCGCCTTCCTGCGCGAGCGGCTGAACTTCTATCTCAAGGACGTGCGCGGCTTCGCCTATGACGTGGTGAACGCGGTGCTTGCCGCCGGGGCCGACGACGTTCGCGACGCCATTGCGCGCGCCGAAGGGCTGGCCGCCGCGCGGGGCTCGGAAGACTTTGTGGCGGTCTCGGCAGCCTTCAAGCGCATCAAGAACATCCTGCGCCAGGCGGAGGAGAAGGGCTTCGCGCTGGGCAACTCAGGCAACGCGAAGGCCGTAGAGGCGGTTGGCCTGCGCGACGCGGCGGCGAGAGTTGCGCCTGAGTTCGAGAAGCTGCGCGGGCAGCGCAACTACGCCGAAGCGCTGGCGCTGATCGCCACGCTGCGGCCCACCGTCGATACCTTCTTTGACAAGGTCATGGTTCTCGACCCGGACGAGACGCTGCGCGGCGCGCATCTTGCGCTGATTCATGAGGTGCTGAGCAACTTCTCCACCATCGCCGACTTCAGCGAGATCGTGACCTCGTAGAACCAACCAGGCTCCCACCTTCGCAGCATCGTTGTTCTTGTCGCTCAGGTGGGGGACCGTTTTTGCGCGCGGCTAATCTCGGAACACGGCAGATGGCGTCTTATGATCCTGCCGGCAGCATCAAGGTAAAGACTGTTCCCCGGTTGGAGCCGCTGGTGTGGCTGGCAACTTGAATAGATCCGCCCTGCCGCGCCACCAGATCCTGTACCACCCATAAACCCAGCCCGGTACCGTGGTTTTTCTTTGTTGAAAAGAAAGGTTCGAAGATGCTGGCGAGGTGTTCGGGAGGGATGCCACTACCGGCATCGCCGACCTGCACGCGGGCAAAAGCGCCTTCTTTCTCTGCGGTCACCCAGATGCGCCCGCCGGGGTCGCTGGCGTCGATGGCATTATCGATCAGGTTGACGAGGATCTGCCGCAGTTCGCCGGCGTTGGCCAGCACCTTCACGTCGGAGTCGGCTTCGTACTGGATGTGGGTCACCTTGAGCTTGCGCTTGTGCGCCAGCACTTCGGAGGTCTCCATCACCAGTTCGCGGAGCGCGACCGGCTGCGGCTTGCCGGAGTCGCGGAAGAAGCCGAGCGTGCGGTGGGTTACGGCGCTCAGGCGCGCGGCCTGGCTCTGCGCGCGCTGCACGAACTCGCGGGCCGACTGCAGCGAGCTCGCGCCCTCGGCAAGGTAGAGCAGGTTGGTGAGGCCAGCCAGCGGATTATTGATTTCGTGCGCGATGGAAGCGGCCATGCGTCCCGCCACGGCCAGCTTTTCCGTGCGCACCAGCGCCTCCTGGGCCTGCTCCAAGGCCACCATCTGGCGCAGCATGCGATCGATCTCCAGGTTGATGCGCTCCTCGGGGTGGGCCAGGTACTCGTCCGGAGGGATGAAGAAGAAGTTGCGGGCCACCGTCTGTCCGATGGTCACCAGCGGATGGGTGTGAATGACGGCGCGCACAGTCTCGGCGGCAAACCGCTTGCGATCGTACTGGCAGGCCGCCAGGCATGCGTGTTCGCGAAAGAAGTGGTTCAGCAGCGCTTCATACTCCACCAGCCGTTCCACGCCGCTCTCGTCGCCCAGCGCCCAGGTCATCTCGGCGGCCAGGCGGAGGGCCTGATAGCCGGAGCGCTGTGCGGAAATGGTGCTTTCCCGCAGGAAGTCGATCATGCGCTGGGGCGTGAAGTAGCCGTCGCGGAGGTAGGCCTCGCGCTTGGTGACGATCTCCAGCGCGCCGACGGCGCGGGCGGCCCCCACCTCGACGCCCATGCGCTTCATGGCGGCAAGCACCGTCTCCACCAGGCCATCGTCGCTGACGTAGAGGCAGCGCTCGCGTTTCTCCAGGCCGGCGCGGAGAAAGCTCGCGGCGAGCGCCGCCTGGTCCTCGGGCGTGTCGTAGATCAGGCACAGGTGATCCCTCGGTTTCAGTTCCTCCACTGCGCTGGCGACATTTCCCTGGACCATGGGCTCCCTGGGCCGCCGCATCCCGGCTGAGTTCACTCCGGTTGTTCGGCACAGGCTTGGATGCCGAGGGAAACACCGGCGATACCCCGCGGGCGGGTTGCCCGGGCGTGAACTCCTGTAAGGGATGCGTGCTGTGTGCCTAGTCGCAACGGCCCTTGACCTCTGTTTTCAGCTCGCCACCCCGCTCTCCCGTCTAAACTGATAGAGGCCATGTCTGACACGCTCTATCTCAGCCTCTGGTATCCCAATCTCCGGCTTGCCTCGCTCCCCGACAAGCTTGTCCAGGTTCTCTCCACCTTTGCCGCGCAAGGCGGCGAGCGCGGCGTTTATGCGGCGACCGTGTGGCCGGTGAGTTGGAGCGAAGCGCCTGTCTTTCAGCGCGTCTGGGGGCGAGGCTCCGAAGGCGTCGCACCGCGCGAAGCCGTGGAAGAAACCCTCGAGCTGCTCCACGAGGACTACGCCTACGAGTTCCAGATCGGCTGGAGCCTATGGGAGCTGGAAACCGCCGGCGGTTTGGACCCGCGCTGGGTGCGCAGTCCGCGACTGGTGCGCGTCACCGGCTTCGGTCCGCTGTTTGAAGAGGGCGCCTACGAGCAGGACGGCCACATCCGCATCGACTTCGGCTCCGACGGGCCGTTTCTGGAAGAGGAGGTCGAGCTCGATCCGCAGACGGCACGCCACATTGAAGAGAACATTACGCAGCTCATCGCCCTGGTGCAGGCTGTCGAGAAGGAATCCGGCGCCACCGCGCGCCTGCTGTGGAGCGAACTGGGTGAGAGCCTGGCCCAGCGGCTTGCCCAGCGCCTGGCCGCTGCCCACGGCATAGGGAACTGATCCGTGCGCTTCACCATCGAGCGAATCCGGACCCTGGTGCTGGCGGCGGGCGTGCTGCTGGTGCTGGCCATTGTGGGATTTCTGGTGTTCGACAAGCTCAAGCGCGCGGTGCCCCGCGACATTCCCGCCAGGCTGGGCGTTGAAATTCAGCAGGAGGCGAACGGGGTCACCTACACACAGGCGCATGGCGGCCACACCATCTTCAAGATTCACGCCTCGCGCGTGATTCAGCTCCGCAACAGCCATGCCACGCTACGCGACGTGGAGATCGATCTGTACGGGCAGGATGGCCGCCGCGTAGACGTGATCAAGGGCGACGAGTTCGAATACAACCAGAAGACCGAGATCGCCACCGCCGCCGGCCCTGTCCAGATCACGCTGTCTCGGCCTTCCGCGCGCTCTGGCAAGTCAGCCAAAACGCAAGCGGCGAGTGACGTGATCAGCGTCCACACCAGCGGCATCACCTTCGCGCAGAAGACCGGGATCGTCTCTACGGCCAAGCGCGTCGACTTCTCCTCGGGGCAGGGAAGCGGCAGCGCAGTTGGCGCCAGTTACAACTCCGACAGCGGGATGCTGATTCTTGAGAGCGCCGTGGAGATGATCGCGCAGCCGCGCCCGGGCAGCAACACCGGACCGGTGCGGGTTCGCGCCAGCCACGCGGAGTTCGACCGAGACCAGCAGATCTTCCGCCTTACGGCGGCCAGCGCGGAGATGCGCACCGGGCAAGCCTCCGCCGGCCAGGCGCAGATTAACGTGCGCGATGACGGTTCGGTCGAGAGCCTCGCCGCCAGCGGCGGCTTCACGCTCTCCACTCTGAAAGGCAGCCACCTGGCCGCGCCTGGCGGCCAGATGGAATTCACCGCGAACAACCAGCCGGCCAGCGCTCATCTCAGCGGCGGGGTTACGCTGTCCTCGCAGCAGCCGGGTCGCTCCATCACCGGCTCGGCGTCACTCGCGGACCTGGTGTTTGCAGCCGCCGGCGAACTGCGCCACCTGCATCTCGAAAACCAGGTGCGGCTGCGCGAGCAGCAGACGCAGCCGGTCTCCGGAGGCCGTTCTCTGCCGGTTCACCTGATGCGCACCTGGCGATCCAATGTGGCGGATGTGGAGTTCCGCCCGGTGGCCCGGGGCAAGGTGGAACCCGCGTTGCTGCATGGTTCCGGAGGCGTCGTTCTCACCAGTGAGACCCAGCGCGGCAATCAGTCACCGCAGCCCTCGAATCTGGCCGCCGATGACCTCACCGGCGTCTTCGGCGCCAACTCCAGCCTCAAGACCCTCACTGGGGTCGGCCACGCCAGCTTGCGCGAGACCGCAGCGGACGGCGCCCTGCAGACCGCCAGGGCCGATCGCATGCAGGCGCGTTTCGTTCCTGCCGCTGGGGCGCGTCCGGCGAAGAATGGCTCGGCGGCGCCTGCGCAGCTACAATTCGCGCAGCTTGACGGTCACGTCATCCTCGACGAGCAGCCCGCTGCCCGTGAGGGGGCGCAGCAGCAGCCGGTTCACGCCACCGCCGGCCGTGCCATCTACCAGAGCGCCGGGCAGTGGCTGCACCTCACCGAGACCCCGCGCGTCACGGATGGGGGAATGGATCTCTCGGCCGATGCCATCGATGTCTCGCAGCAATCCGGCGAAGCCTTTGCGCATGGGAACGTGAAGGCTACCTGGATGGAATCTGCCGCCGGGGCCGGGACGCCAGCGTTCTCGCTGGGCGGCCGCGGACCCGCCCACGTGATCGCCCACGAGGCGGAGCTGCACCAGTCGACCGGCGAAGCGTTCTTCCGCGGGGATGCCCGCTTGTGGCAGGACGCCAACTCGGTCTCTGCGCCGCTGCTGATCCTCAACCGCAGCCAGCAGAGCCTCACCGCGCGGACGACGACGGCAGCGCGGCCGGTTTTCGCTGTGCTTCTGGGCGCGCCGCAGGCAAGGCCGGGCTCGAAGGCCCGCACGGCCGCGCCTTCTGTCATCCGCGTGCGCGGCGGCGAACTTGATTATTCCGGCGTGGAGCGCACCGCGCTCTTCCGCGCTGCGCCTCTTGCCAGCGTGACTGCCGAGTCCGGAGCAGTGACCTCTACCTCGGATGAGGTGGATCTTTACCTTTCGCAGCCCGGGAATCATGCCACCGGGACCGCCGCCCAGGTGGAGCGCATGACCGCACGTGGGCACGTGGTGCTTCGTGCTCAGGGCCGGCGGGGCACAGGGCACCAGCTTGCTTACAGCGGCAGCAGCGGCGATTACGTTCTGACCGGGACGCCGGCGGAGCCTCCCCGCCTCGTTGATCCGCTACGCGGCAGCGTCACCGGCAACGCTTTGATTTTCCATAGCCGCGATGATAGCGTCAGTATCGAAGGCGGCCAGCAGGAGACTACCACCCAGACCACCGCGCCGCGGTAGTTTGTAGCTGGGCTGTGTCGCCGGGCGCACCAGTCTGCGCGATCTTGTTGGTGTCGGCGAGATGGGGAGCGAGAGCCAGAGACCGAATGGAGACATTGATCGCCGAGGGAATCGGCAAGAGTTACAAGGGCAGGCAGGTGGTCCGCGGGGTCAATTTGCAGATCTCCCGTGGCGAGGTTGTCGGCCTGCTCGGCCCCAACGGCGCCGGCAAGACCACGAGTTTCTACATGATCGTCGGCTTGGTTGTGCCGGAGACCGGCCGGGTCCTGGTCGACTCCACCGAGATCACCCATACCCCCATGTATCTGCGGGCACGCAACTACGGGATCAGCTACCTGCCCCAGGAGCCCTCGGTCTTCCGCAAGCTCACAGTGGAAGAAAACATCATGGCGGTGCTCGAGGCGCAGCCGCTCAGCTATCGCCAGCGGCGCACCCGTACCGAGCGGCTCATCCACCAGCTCAACCTGGGCCACATCCGCACCACCCGGGGTTACGCGCTCTCCGGCGGTGAGCGGCGGCGCGTGGAGATCGCCCGTGCGCTCTGCATCCAGCCGAACTTCATTCTTCTCGATGAGCCTTTCAGTGGCATCGATCCTATCGCCGTGCTCGAGTTGCAGAAGATCATCTTCGACCTAAAGGCCTCGGGCATCGGCATTCTCATTACTGACCACAACGTGCGCGAAACGCTCTCCGTAACGGATCGCGCCTACATAATTGCGGAGGGCCGCATCTTTCGCGCCGGCACCCCGCAGGAGCTCGGCAATGATGTCGAAGTGCGCCGTATCTACCTTGGCGAAGGCTTCTCGCTGAGCTGAAACGAGTTTGTTGCCTAGCTCGCTCGTTCCCCTGTTCCCGGTCCTATACAATTGCCAAAACGAAACTCCCGGCCTGACCAGGACGCCTTCCGACGTAAAGTTCGGAAGGTGAGACAATGCATAGAGAAATTCTTCTTCCCCTGCGGTTACACTCGTTGATCGAACGGAGGGGAACTGGTCCTCTTGTATGGCGCTGCTGCAACCTAAACTGAACCTCAAAGTCGCGCAACGCCAGGTCCTCACTCCGGGCCTGATGCAGATGGTCAGCGTGCTGGCCCTCAACAAGCTCGAACTGAAGGAGATGATCGATGCCGAGATGGTGGAAAACCCCGTCCTGGAAGAGATTGACGAATCGGTTCCGATGCTGGATGAGGTGGCCGGCCGCGAGGAGCGCCTGGAGCGCAGCGCTGAGGAGGCCGCGGCTCCGCCCAAGGATGTCTTCAACGAGATTGACTTCGGCTCCTATTTTCAGGAGTACCTCGATCCCGGCTACCGCACGCAGCCTGAGTTTGAAGAGAGCGAGAAGCCCTCGTTCGAGACCTTCCTTTCCGCTCCTACCACGCTCACCGATCACCTGGCGTGGCAGCTGGGGGCTCTGACGCTCGACCAGGAACTGGTGGATGCCGCCGAGTTTGTGGTGGGCAACCTGGATGGGGATGGTTACCTGGCCGCTACCGACGAGGAACTGGCCGTTGCCTTCCGCCAGCCGGCCGTACCCGCCGAACGGCAGAATGGACACGCGGAGCCGCCGGTCCCGGCAGAAGTGCCCGCGTTTATCAATGGTCCCGCCGGCCTGACCGCGCCCATGCCCCCCGTCCCCGCCGAGCCGGAGCTGCCGCGCCCGCTGGCTCCTGCCGCCGATATCGACCTCATTCGCCGCGCCATCGACTTGGTGCAGCACCTGGACCCCGCTGGCATCGGCGCGCGCGACCTGCGTGAATCGCTGCTGCTCCAGATTGCCGCGCAGCAGGACGAGTTCGAGCAGATTTATGGCACACGCTTGCCGGAGCTGCTGGAAGCCGACGCACACGGCCACTTGCAGGACGAAGCCGAGCGCAAGATCGAGGAGCGCCGCCGCGCGATGGAGGTGGCTGCACTCATCGTCGATCACCACCTGCACCTGCTGCAGAAACGCGATTTGAAAGACCTGGCGCGCGCCGCTCAGATCACGCAGGACGAAGCCCAGCAGGGCATCGAATTCATCCGCACCCTGGACCCGCGCCCCGGCCGCCTGTACAACCGCGAAGAGACCCGGCTGATCGAGCCGGACGTCTTCTTTGTGAAGCGCGGCGGCGAGTGGGTGGTCAGCATGAATGAAGAAGATCTGCCCAGCCTCCGGCTCAGCCGCCGCTATCGGCACATGCTGGTGGCCGAGAACACCGACAAAGAGGTCAAGGACTACGTGAAGGAGCGCTTCCGCTCCGCGCTCCAGCTCATGCGCAATATCGCCCAGCGCAAGAGCACGATCCTGCGTGTCTGCGAGATCATCGTTCGCCGCCAGCAGGACTTTCTCGAGCACGGGGTTGAGGCTCTGCACCCCATGATGATCAAGGAGGTGGCGGAGGAGATCGGTGTGCACCCTTCCACGGTGAGCCGCGCGGTGGCGAACAAGTACGCCCACACTCCGCAGGGCGTGCTCGAGCTGCGGTTTTTCTTTACTGAGGGGGCCAACGGCCCGGAGGGCGCCGACACCCCGCTGCTGGTGCTCAAGCGCAAGGTGCGCAAGCTGATCGAGGAAGAAAACCCGCGCAAGCCGCTCACCGACGATCAGCTAGCGGCGATGCTCCAGGCCCAGGGCATCCAGATCACCCGCCGCACGGTCGCCAAGTACCGCGAGGACATGAATATCCCCAGCACGCACCAGCGGCGCAAGCGGGAGTAGAAGTCAGCGCTCCGCTATATCCCTGCGCGGCGAGCGACACCGGCCCGCAGGGCGTTGGGAACAAAACTTCTAGGCAGGTTGAGCAAAGCGTTGTCGAACCGCTGGCCGTCTTCCAACCGATGCGGTGGTCCGATGTGGGTCATGGCGTTGGCCGAAGCCGCGGGGATGGTGAACGGCAGCACCCGAAACCCGTGGTGCCCCTGCCGGATGAGCGCTACTGGCGCAGGCGACCGGCCAGCTTTGCCGTGGAAGATTCGCGAAAACAGCCAGTCCGCCAGCCGCGGATCGCAGATTTGCGGCTCGCCCTGCCAGAACGCATCGGGCAGATCGCAGTAGATATGCAGGTGGCCCAGCAGCAGTTCGATATGCCGGATCCGCCGCGAAAAGTAGCGCCGCGCGTTGCGCGGGCCGATGTAGAGCCCCGTGACTCCGCGTCCGCTGCCGAGCGTTCTCACGACCATGAGTCCATCTCCTGCGCGCGACCTTTGCCGCACCGGCCAAACCACGCCATGTTGGATGGATGCCGGAACCGGCTGGCGATTTGCTCCATCCTCTTGCTGGCGCCGTAAGGTGTCAAGAGGGATTTTAGGCCCTCTCCGCAGGTCGACGCCCGCAAGTGCTTGAATCTTCGCGGCGCTGGCGGATGGAGGTGGCCAGCGACAGATAGGCGGGACCGCCGAGCAACTTCCGTCCGGATTTGCGGTCTAAGACTCTAGCCCAGAAATATCTTTCCCGGAGGACGATGGAATGAAACGAGTGGTTGTGCTGCTGTTTGCTGCGCTTTTGTTTTCAACAGCCGCGCATGCGGATT
>DAIDLI010000124.1 GCA_027449545.1 Acidobacteriaceae bacterium
TGCGCTGCATGGGCGGCAGAATCTCAAAGAACTCGCCCAGCTCCTGGGCAACGATGCCGGTCCAGCCCTCGCGGATGTGCCGGTTCAGGCTCAGCGCCTTGTACTGGGTGAGCACATACACCCGCCGCAAGCCGGAATTGATGCAGTTCGAGAGGGTGATGTCGATGATGCGGTAGTGTCCACCAAAGGGTACCGCCGGTTTAGCGCGGTCGCGCGTGAGCGGAAACAATCTCTCGCCAGCGCCACCAGCCAGCAGTACACCCAATGCGTCCTTCATATCCATAGCTTCCCGCCTCGACCCAGCCCTACTGCAAGTAAAGCTGCTCTGCCCGGAACGAATCCGTGTTTGGCATCACGCGCGCCCGCACACGGTCCCGAAGGGTGGAGCATACCACACCAAAATGGAACTCCTGTAATTTCAAGAAATGGTACGGATAGCTCGGAGAAGTTTGCCGGGTGATCAGCCCGATTTGCGGCTCGGGAAAACTCCGAACCGCACCCCAATAGAATTCGGCACAAGACAGTGGATTAGATGGAAGGCGAAACGAATTGGTTACCCGCCCGTGGCGGTAGACGTACAACAGATCCCGGCGCGATCGGGCAAGCTCGACCGCGCGCTTAATGCTTGATCTTCGACCGCTGGCCCTTGAACTTGTACTGCAAGCCCACCGAGATGGCGAAGTTCACGTCGAACTGGCCGAAGCGCTGCGAAGAATACGGAGCGTTGCTGTAGGTGTAGTGCGTCGCGATCGCCTCGGGCACGATACGGAAGACCCAGCGTGCCGAGCGGTTCAGGTCAAAGCTGCCGCCGATCGTCGCAGCCGGCGCAACCTGGTTGTAGTAGAAATCGAATCGCGCCGGCGGCAATCCCAGAAGATCCTTCTGGAAGTTCCCATACACGCCGCCCAGCAGCACATGCGCCATCAGGGCGCCGTGCTGGTTGTGCGGGCCCAGGTACTGCACTCCGCCCAGGAAGAAATACTGCTTGACCATCGGCCCCTTGATGGTGCCGCCAGTGGGAATCGAGTTCACACCCGCGCCGCTGGTGCCAATGTACGCCCGGCCCGAAGCCTGCGCACCCCAGTGCGGAGCAAACCAGCGCGTCGCCGTCAGGTCCAGTCCGCCCAGATGCGAGCCCTGCACCAGCGTTGGGCCTGCCTTCATGTGGTCGTACGCAAGACCCAGATAGATGTCGTACTTGTTGTTGTAGCTCACCCCGGCCAGCGGATTGGTGGGCACATAACCGCCGTTGATGATCTGCCCCTGGCTCTTCGAAGAAGACGAGGGCGTCTGGGCGGCCTGTCCGGGCTGGGTGCTGGAGCTTTGGGCCACGACCGGGCTAGCCGGCACAACCATCACGGCTGCCAGCGCGGCTGTCAGAAAAGTAAATCTTACTGGAAGGCGCATCACTGAACAGCTTACAGGACCATACCAAGACCGGACAACGCGCCCCCCGCCCGCCTTCCACGGTCCCCCATCCTTTCCGGCCCCCGTGCAGATTTGCAGTCCAATTTAGCCGCTGTTAGGATGCCAGTACCACGCCTGTCATTTTGCGTCCCAGGATGATCGAAAACCTGGATCGACTGCCTGATCGCGGTTGAAACCCGCGTGTGCGCAATGACAGCCGGGCCCATTTCTTGCTTTTTGCTTGATTTTCAGGAGGTTAGCTGGTGGTTCGATTGTTTGCTCGTCTTGCCCTTTGTGCTGCGTTCGTTCCCGTCGCTCTTGCCGCCCAAACCACCCCGTCCGCGGCTGATCTGGCCTCGGGGTACGGCTCGTCCACTACTCCCGCTACCGGAGTCCTTCCATCTTCTCCCTCCGGCGCGCGCGCTTCTGGTTACCCGGCGCCCTTTTCGCGCATGGCCATCGAGGGCGGCGTCTCCACCATGGGCATCAACCTCCAGACCGCGGTGAATCTCAGCGCCCACCTCAACCTCCGCGGCACCGGCAATTTCTTCAACTACACCGTCAACAACATCTCCACCCACGGCTTCAACGTCACCGGCACACTCAATCTCGCCGCGGCCGGGGTTTCGCTCGACTACTTCCCGTTTCCGAGCCACGGGCTGCGCATCAGCCCGGGCCTGCTCTTCACGGACCAGAATGACGTGCACGCCACCATGATCGCGGCCGGCGGCACCTCCTTCACCCTGAACAACGTCACCTACTACTCCTCGCAATCCAACCCGGTGAGCGGCATAGCCTCGCTGAACCTGCACAAGCAGAGCCCGGCCCCCACCCTCACCCTCGGCTGGGGCAACATTATTCCCCGCAGCGGCGGCCACTGGTCCTTCCCGGTGGAGGTCGGCGCAGCCTACATGGGCCAGCCGAAGCTCGCCATGTCGCTTGTCTCCGGCCAGGTCTGCGCCAATCCGCAGGGCACCCTCGGCTGCCAGAACGTCGTAGGCAATGCCGACGTGAACAACAATCTCCAGGCCCAGATCGCCAAAGACCAGAAGGATCTCAACCCCTACCGCTTTTATCCCATCGTCTCCTTCGGCGTCGGCTACAGCTTCGGCTTGCACCGGCACGCCGGCTTGTAACTCATCCGAGCGGCGCACGGCGCAGCTCGGCTCGCGGCGGTGCGGACCCCCTCCGCACCGCATTTCCTTTTACCCGCCGATCTCCTGATCTATCGCGCAACCATTTGCGCGGCCCACGCCCACGCGCATCGCATGCATGCGCATCGCGCTCATGAGCATCTTTCGCGGTCCTGCCCGAATCCAAGCGGGTTAACTGGCGCGGTCTTCGCTGGTCGGTGTTCTCGTCTTGCCGGTTTCCCGTCTTCCTCTTTTGTTCAGGCTCCTACCCCGGCACAGCGCCAGCGCTATTCCGGTGTTGTCCACGGAATAGCTTCCCCATGAGGTCAAGGACACGCTCCTCACTTCGCGTGGAGGTATTGCTGTGCGCTTCTCGTGCCTGGGTAAGTTTGCCATGGCATCGCTGGTTCTCTGTTCCGCCCTTCTGGCCGCTCAAAATCCACCCGCTGTCCTCGCAACCACAACTGCCAGTGGCACGCCGGCTGCGGCTCCCGATGCAGCTCCCGCTCCGGCCGGCGCAGCCTTCACCCGCTCCTCTTTGCCCCCGCCGGTGCTGCATCCCGCTCCTTTTTCACGGATCGGCTTTGCCGCCGGCATGTCGACCATGGGCATCCATCTGGAGGCCGGCGCCTACCTCACGCCGCACCTCGAACTGCGCATGACCGGAAGCAGCTTCGGGTACTCGGTCCGGCACCTTAGGCAACGCGGATTTCTGGTGGACGGAAATCTGGCATTCGCCGCTGCCGGCATGGCGGTGGACTACTTTCCCTTCCGCAACCACGGGCTCCGCTTCAGTCCGGGGATGCTCTTCTATAACCAGAGTGGCGTCAATGCCGCCATCAACGCCACCGGAAAGACTTCCTTCACCTTCAACGGCGTCACCTACTATTCGTCTCCGCGCAAGCCGGTCACAGCCATCGGCACCCTCAACCTGCACAAACAGGTGCCGGCCTTTACGCTCAGCACCGGCTGGGGCCGCATGGTGGCCCCCAACCGCCATTTTTCTTTCCCCTTTGAATTCGGTGTCGCCATGATCGGCGCTCCGGTGCCCAATGTTACCTTCACCGGCGGCCAGGTCTGCTCCAGGCCCGACGGCACCTATTGCGGCAACGTCGTGGGCGACCCATCGGTCGAAAAGAATCTGCACGCGCAGATGGTCAAGGACCAGCGCAGCCTGCGCCTGCTCCGGTTCTATCCGGTCTTGTCGTTTGGAGTAGCCTACAGCTTCCGAGTCGGCAGGCGCGGAGTCAGCCGCCCGCCGCTCTAAACAGGGGTTGCGTCCTCAACCCAGGAGTTGCGCCAGAATCTCCGGCGTCGCCGCCAGCGCCGCGTCGATCTGCGCCTGGTCCTTGCCGCCGGCCTCGGCGATCTCTGGTTTCCCGCCGCCCGATCCGCCCACCAGCTTGGCCACCGCGCCCACCAGTTTGCCCGCCTGCACGCGCTTGGTAAGACCCGGCGTGACACCGGCGATGATGGCCACCTTGCCCTCCGGCTGCGCCGAGGCCAGCACCACCACGCCCTCGCCCACCTTCTGCTTCAGATTGTCTACCAGCGTGCGCAACTGCCCCCGCTCCAGTTGATCGGCGCGGTGCCGCAGCACCTTGATACCCTTCACCTCGACAGCACCGGCAACAGCCTCGTCCAGCGCCCCGGCCGCCGACTTCATCCGCATCTCTTCCAACTCGCGGCGCAGCCGCTTGAGCTCGTCTTCCTGGGCGTCCAATTTGCCACGGAGCCCATCCAAAAGGCTGCCCCCCGCCGGGGCGATCTGGGAGGTAAACTGCGCCAGCTCGAAACCGCGGCGGAAGCTATCGAGCGAACCCATGCCGCTGATGGCCTCGATGCGCCGCACCCCGGAGCTCACCGAGCTTTCCCCGATCACCTTCAACAGCCCGATCTCGCCCGTCGCTTTGGTGTGCGTGCCGCCACACAGCTCGGTCGAAAAGCCATCATCGAGCTTCACCACCCGCACCTTGTCGCCGTACTTTTCACCGAACAGCGCCATCGCGTGGTACTCGTTCACCGCCACTTCAATCGGCACGTCTTCGAGCGTCTCCACGCCCGCGTTCTTCAGCACCTCGCGATTGACGATATCTTCAATCTCCTGCAACTCCTCGTCGGCCACCTGGGTGAAGTGCGAAAAGTCGAAGCGCAGCCGCGTGGGCTCCACCAGCGAGCCGGCCTGCTTCACGTGCGTCCCCAGCACCTGGCGCAAGGCCGCATGCAGCAGATGGGTGCCGGTGTGGTTGCGGCGAATCGCGTCGCGACGCTCTCCATCCACCACAGTATTCACATGGTCGCCGACCGCCAGCTCCTGCTTGAGCACGGCGCGGTGCGCGCGAACGCCCTGGACAGGCAGCACGCAGCCGGTAACCTCGGCCACGGTGGAATTCCCGTCCGTGGTCAGGAAAAATCCTGTATCGCCGATCTGGCCGCCGGAGTCGCCGTAGAAGCTCGTATGATCCAGCACAATCTCGACCGTGTCGCCGGCCTTGGCTGCGGGAACGCCCTGACCGTCCTTCACGATCGCCAGCACCTCGCAGTTCGCGGACTGGAGCTGGCGGTAGCCCTCAAAGACCGTCCGGGGCAGTTCGCGGAAGGCGGGGCTGGCCGTCTTCTGGCTGCCACCCTTCCAGGAGGCGCGGGCGCGCGCTTTTTCTTCGTCTCGGGCCGCTTCGAAGCCTGGCATGTCAAATTCAATGCCGGCATCCCGCGCCGCGTCGGTCATGAAGTCCAGCGGCAGCCCGAAGGTTTCGTAGAGGTGGAAGGCCTTGTCCCCCGTGAAGTCGCCCTTCATCTCCTCGTTCAGGCGCGTGAGCCCGATCTTGAGCACCCGGTCAAACTGCTTCTCCTCCGCCTCCACCACCTTGGCCACGCGATCGGCGGAATCGATCAGCTCCGGATATGCCCCCTGCATCAGATCGCGCACCGCATAGACCATCTCGAACAGGAACGGCTTCTCCTGGCCCAGCAGCCGTCCGTGCCGGATGGCGCGGCGCAGAATCTTGCGCAGCACGTAGCCCCGGCCCTCGTTCGAAGGCAGCACGCCGTCGCTGATCAGGAAAGTCGCCGCGCGCGCGTGGTCGGCGATGATGCGCAGGCTGGCGTTCTGGACGAACTCCGCTGACCCCGCCAACTCCGCTGCCTTTGCGATCAGCGGCGTAAACAGATCCGTCTCGAAGTTCGAAACCTTCCCTTGCAGCACCGCGGCCACGCGCTCCAGCCCCATGCCGGTATCGATGGAGGGCTTGGGCAGTGGCGTCAACGTGTAGATCGTCTTGCCGGCCGCATCCGTCGCCGCGGAGCGGTCAAACTGCATGAAGACCAGGTTCCAGATCTCGACGTACCGCGCGTCGTCCTGCCCGAACGGCTTGTCGACACCCGGCTCCGCGGCCGCCTCGATCCCCATGTCGTAGAAGATTTCGCTGCACGGCCCACACGGCCCGGTCTCGCCCATCTGCCAGAAGTTGTCCTTCGCCCCGTACTGGTGGATGCGCTCCTTGGGCACACCCGCTTCGATCCAGTACTGCTCGGCCTCGTCATCGCGGGGCACGCCGTCAGCCCCCTCGAAGATGGTCACGTACAGGCGATCCTTGGGGATGCCCATCCACTCCGGGCTGGTCACCAGCTCCCAGGCGAACTGGATGGCGTCGCGCTTGAAGTAATCGCCGAAGCTGAAATTCCCCAGCATCTCGAAAAACGTGTGGTGGCGGCGGGTAAAGCCCACATTCTCCAGATCGTTGTGCTTGCCGCCGGCGCGCACGCACTTCTGCGAGCTGGTCGCGCGCACATAGTCACGCTTCTCCGCGCCCAGGAACAGATCCTTGAACTGGTTCATGCCGGCGTTGGTAAACAACAGCGTGGGGTCGTTGGCAGGCACCAGCGAGGAAGAGTGCACACGGCGGTGCCCCTTCGTCTCAAAAAAGCGCAGAAACAGCTCGCGAATCTCGTTTCCCGTGCGATATTGCATACTCTTTTAGTGTAATGGGGCCAGAAAGCCCCGAGGAACCTGCTCCGTGGTCCTTGATGCGTGAATCGCGGGCTCATACCCCCAGGAAGCGCTGCCGCCGCCCCGCAACCCACGCCCACGCCCAATTACAATGTTCTCCGGAACCATTCCCCGCATTTGAGGAGATTCCTTTGCCCCAGCGTACGTTTTCCATCGTCAAGCCCGACGCGGTCCGCGCCGGCAACACCGCAGCCATCCTGGCCGAGATCGCCAAGGCCGGCTTCCGCATCGTCGCCATCAAAAAGCAGTCCATCTCCAAAGCCGAGGCCGAGGGCTTTTACTACGTCCACCGCGAGCGGCCCTTCTTCAACGACCTGACCACCTTCATGTCCTCCGGGCCCCTGGTGCTGATGGTTCTGGAGAAGGACAACGCCATCGCCGATCTGCGCAAGCTGATGGGCGCCACCAACCCAGCCAACGCCGAGGAAGGCACCATCCGCAAGAAGTTCGCCGCCTCCATCCAGGAGAACGCCATCCACGGCTCCGATGCCGAGGATACCGCCGCCTTCGAGATCGGCTACTGGTTCGCCGGCTACGAACTGCTCTAGCGTGCTCGTACCGCCGGTCCCCCGGCCGGCGACCACCCTCGTAGCGCCGGTCTCCTGACCAGCAACCACCCTCGTAGCGCCGGTCTCCTGACCAGCAACCACCCTCGTAGCGCCGGTCTCCTGACCGGCTGTCGTGCGGGTCTCCCGACCCGCACCCAGCGGAACCCTACCATCCAATCGCCCGCTGCACAGACGGCGAGCAACCCGCCACATCCACGAAACCGGCGCTACACTTTCCCTGGAGGTAGCCGCATGTCCGCTGACACGACCCAGCTCTTCCTCTCCACCGCCCGCAAAAGCCTGCTCGACGAACATTGGCCGCGCTTGCGCGAGTGTGTGTGCTCGCTCACCGACGAGCAAGTCTGGTGGCGCCCCAACCCGGCCAGCAACAGCATCGGCAACCTGCTGCTGCACCTCAACGGCAACGTCGGCCAGTGGATCGTCGCCACCTTCAATCGCACCGAGGACACCCGCAACCGGCCCAGCGAATTCAGCGAGCGCGGGCCGGCACCGGTCGCCGGGCTGCTGGCCCGCCTGGGCTCCACAGTGGAAGAGGCCGGCGCCGTGCTGAGCCGCCTCAGCGACACCGATCTGCTGTCAACCTACGAGATTCAGGGCTACACGGTCACCGGGCTCTACGCGGTGTTCCACTGCGTGGAGCACTTCGCCTCCCACTACGGTCAGATCGCCTATATCACCAAAGAGCTCCAGAATCGCGATCTGGGCTTCTTCCGCAATCTCGACAGCACCGGGCGGGCCAAGTAATTCCGGCCTCGAGCGGAGCCCGTGCTCTCTCACTCTGTTTCACGATCAACTTGCGAAGGGGTAGGCCTCCCGCAAAGTAAGTCACCGCGGCCGCTGCGCAGAGGCGACTCGCGCAATACCCCTTAGATCCGCGGTGAATCCGATGTTTGCGAAGCCAGCCTCGGCGAGCAGCGTGCCCAACTCAGCGTCCTGGCCGCAGCCAATCTCCAGCACCAGCCAGCCGCCGGCAACCAGCGCGGCAAACGCCTGCGGAATCAGCCGCCGGTAGATCGCCAGCCCCTCGCCGCCTGCGAACAAGGCCATCTCCGGTTCGTGCTCCAGCACCTCGGCGGCCAGGCTTTCCCGGTCCCCCTCCGACACGTACGGCGGATTGGAGACGACGATCTCAAACCTCTCGCCTGCAACCGCACCCAGCAGATCGCCCGTGAGAAACCGAATGCCGCCGGCCACGCCGTTGCGCTCCGCATTCTCGCGCGCGATCGCTAACGCCGCAGCCGAAAGATCAACCGCCGTGAGGTCCGCGCCGGGCAGGTGCTTTGCGACGGCCACGGCAATGGCTCCTGATCCGGTGCCTACATCCACAATGCGCGGCGCGGCGAAGCCAGCCGCCAGCTCCAGCACCTTCTCCACCGAGTGCTCCGTCTCCGGGCGCGGAATCAGCACCTCCGGCGTGACGCGGAACGGCAGGCCGTAAAACTCCGTCTCGCCCAGGATGTACTGGATGGGTTCGCCCATGCGCCGGCGCTCAATCGCCGTGTGATACGGAATCGAGCACTCGGTCCCGGCCTCGTCGCGCCAGTAGGCCAGCATCCAGGCGCGGTCTTTCCCCAGCACGCGCATCAGCAGCAGCTCCGCATCCTGCAAGGCGCGCTCGGCGTGCGGCCCGCGGCGCAGGCGCTCCGCCCCGGCATAAACGTAGTCGGCTACAGTGGGCATGCTGGTCTCGCGGCTTCTGGCCGTATGCCAGATTACGACTTCACGGGCTGCGGAAAAACTCCCCGCAGCGAGCCTGGGTCAGGGCACAACTTCACACACCGCGCAACGTTCTTCCTCTCCTGCTCTGTGTCAGGGCACGACTTCAGTCCTGCCGTCCATTGCCCCTTCCATGTGCGGGGCTTTAGCCCTGCGCGCTGCCGCATCTTCAAACTCCTATCCCACACAATTCCCCAGGGCACGAAGTGTCAGGGCACAACTTCAGTCGTGCCGAAACGCCAGCAAAAAAATGCGGGCTTTAGCCCCTGCGCGCTGCCGCATCTTCAAACTCGTATCCCACACAATTCTCCGCAGGGCACGAAGTGTCAGGGCACGACTTCAGTCGTGCCGAAACTCCACCAAAAAAGCGTGGGCTTTAGCCCCTGCATTCGCTTACGCCGCCTGCGTCGCTCCGGCCTTCAACTGCTCCGCCTGGTAATGCGCAATCAGCGCATCCACAATCGGCTGCAGCTTGCCTTCCATAATCAGGTCGAGCTGGTGCAGCGTGAGCCCGATGCGGTGATCGGTCAGCCGGTTCTGCGGAAAGTTGTAGGTGCGAATCTTCTCGCTGCGGTCGCCCGAGCCCACCTGCGACTTGCGCGCCGCTGCCAGCTCCGCGTTCTGCCGCTCCTGCTCCACTTCATACAGCCGTGAACGCAGCACGCGCATCGCCTTCTCGCGGTTCTTGATCTGCGACTTCTCGTCCTGGCAGCTCACCACCGTGTTCGTCGGCAGGTGCGTAATGCGCACCGCCGAGTAGGTCGTATTCACGCTCTGCCCGCCCGGTCCCGAGGAGCAGAACGTGTCGATGCGGATGTCCTTGGCCTCGATCTTGATATCCACGTCCTCGGCCTCGGGCAGCACCGCGACCGTAACCGCCGAGGTGTGCACGCGTCCCTGCGTCTCGGTGGCCGGCACGCGCTGCACGCGGTGCACGCCGCTCTCCCACTTGAGCTGCGAGTAAACCCGCTCGCCTTCGATAATCGCAATCACTTCCTTGTACCCGCCGATGCCCGACTCGGAGAGGTCGGTCACCTGTACCTTCCAGCGCTTCTGCTCGGCAAACCGCGTGTACATGCGGAAGATCTCCGCCGCGAAGAGCGAGGCCTCGTCGCCGCCCGTGCCGGCGCGGATCTCCAGAATGATGTTCTTCTCGTCGTTGGGATCCTTGGGCAGCAGCAGCAGCTTGAGCTCCTCTTCCATCTTCTCGATGCGCGGCTCCAGCGCGGCAATCTCCTCCTGCGCCATGGCGCGCAGATCGGCGTCGCTCTCGTTGAGCATGGCCCGCGCGTCGGCCAGTCCCTGCCGCGCCTGCTTCAGCTCACGGTACTTCTCGACCGTGTCCTCAATCTCGCGCAGCGCCTTGGCCGTCTTCTGATACTTCTCGTGGTCGTTCAGCACCTCGGGCAGCGCGAACTGCGCCTGCAGCTCGGTGTAGCGCTGCTCCATCTGTTCCAGCCGGTCAATCATGGGTGTCCTCAAAATCTGCGCGAAGCTCGCGCCGGGCAGGGATGTTCTTGTTCAGGGATCAGAGTCCGGACACAGGAAGAGATCAGCGGCGGGCGCCGCTAAAGGAGAGCCGGAACTGGCTGGTGGAGGGCCATACTTCTATTCCTATTTTAGCGCGAAGTTCAGGCGAAGCTTCGTCAGCATTGCCGGCAATGCACCCGCGATGCGGCATCCAGAAGCGCAAAGGCCCCGTAGGGGCCAAATGATATTAGCCCAGGACAAGTTCGCGCCAGCGAAGGCAGTCCTGGGTTCGCAGAAAAATAGGATCGCCAGCCCCGTAGGGGCGGCGCCAACAAGTCGACCCTCGATCCGGCTGGGAGACGCCAGACCCAACCAAACGATGGCTTACCCTCCGCTCGAATCTTCAAGGGTAAGAGTGGCCGACAATACGCCCGTGCCATCTTTGAGGAACGACTAAGTTTATCTTTTCAATGTACTTGCACGAGGTCCTGAATACTTGCCGACCCAATGTCCCGATCATGCTTCTTTGCGCCAGTTCACACGGTGGTGACTGGGCGCACCTGCCTAGACCCGGGCCAACCGGGTCCAGTAGGGCATAGGATTCAACGTCGCTTACCCGTAGGTCGATGAAATGCACGCTGGTTGCAGGCGGTAACCCCGTCGCCTACTTGCGCGGCTGAGCGATAGCGCTCCTGTCGGCGGATATCGCCGCGCGTTGAACGACTCCGCTTGAATGGGCTTCTTGGTGAATGTGGTAACGGATCAGGCCATCTTTTGCAACAGCCCCGACAAGCAGCGCAGTAACTAGAATAGCTGCGTTTATTGCCAAACTGAACACAAATGAAATGGCCCTGCCTTCTGGTTCAGGCAAGAGACCAAGCGTAAGTCC
The DNA here is from genome assembly GCA_027449545.1 of Acidobacteriaceae bacterium. Taxonomy (GTDB): domain Bacteria; phylum Acidobacteriota; class Terriglobia; order Terriglobales; family Acidobacteriaceae; genus Telmatobacter. The sequence continues at coordinate 11,194 of DAIDLI010000124.1, forward strand.
AAGCGGCCTATGAATTTCGTCTATGACGCGTTCGACAATTGGCTTAACTGAGGTCGGCTGACTTCGACGAATTCGTCGACCTGCAACCTGTAGGCCTAATGAATATAGGACCCTAGTCAAGTCGCCAGGAATTTCCTGAAGGTCTGCCTCCCACTCTTCTTCATATCGGGCTCGCAACTCTTCCGGGAGCCGACGAGCTGCTTTCGCGACCAAGAGCTTGGGAAGAGCAGGCAACCAAGCAGTAATCTCGTTCGACAGGAGGACTATGATAATTCCCGCGAGAATTGCGTTTACGACTGCCATAGAAACTCCGCCGCAGACGGCATTAGCTCACGGAAGGAATCCTTTGTCCTCCGCTCCCCTAGCGCAGTTACGTGATACAACCGCTTCCGCGGTCGTTTAACTACCGACGGCGTAACTTCCTCCCAACGGCTTTCCAACCAGCCTGCGTTTTCCAGTCGGAAAAGAATTGGATACAAGGTTCCGGAGGCGAGTTTCGTGGAACGAGCTATCTCTGCTCCTGAAATTCCTACCTCAGGGCAGTTCATTAGGATCTTGAGGACCTTCAGTACCGGGCCGGTTATGCGTGGTGATTCAGTATTCACGTAGATATTCTACATAGGGGAAACCCAGCTGTCTAGCCCTGCCCGGGCCTCGCCCGCGATAAAGGTATTGGCGGGCTCCCCGTCTCTTTTTCTTTCCTACTCACAAATGAGGGTGCTGGTGAAGCCACAGACCTCAACAGGCCTGGAATGCTTTTGCGCGTTCCGGGAGTATCACCGCCGATACTTCCCCTTACCGATATTGACCAGCCGGTGAACCTGAGCCTGGCTCCAGATGTTTCCGGGCCATTGTCTCCATGGCTGACCACACGACCGACCCGTGTGTGGACGAGCAGCATTGAATCGTGAAGTGCGGGACCGCCTCCAAGGTTGGGTCCGGTCGGGCGATGGAGCGCACACCCAGGCCGAGCGTGGTTGACCATGCGGCACTCTCTCCCGCGACCCGCGACAACAAGCACATCGAGAGAGCATCATGTGATGATATAATCTGATGCGTCAGGAGGTGCCCGATGAGAACGACCATCGCGCTCGACGACGAATTGGTCCGCAAGGCCCAGGAGTACACCGGCGTAAAAGAGAAAACGGCTTTGGTCCGAGAGGCACTGACGGCGCTGGTGCAGCGGGAGGCTGCGCGACGGCTGGCCGCGATTGGCGGTTCGGTCCCAGATTTTCCCGACATTCCACGGCGGCGGGCGCAGCGCAAATGACCGGAGCGATCACGAAAGTTCTGGTCGACACGAGCATCTGGTCAAGGCATCTTCGCTCGGAGAACTCGCACCTGGTCGCGCTTCTGAAGAGCGAACGGGTGGTGATGCACCCGTTCGTCATTGCAGAGCTTTCCCTGTACTCATGGCCGGACCGCATGATCGTTCTTGCAATGCTCGAAGACATGCCGAAAGCTACGATTGCCAGCCTGGAGGAAGTTCGGGAGTTGATCGAAATCCGCTCACTCTACGACAAAGGCATCGGTTTGGTCGATGCCCATCTTCTTGCCTCAAGCATCCTCTCTCAGATACCCACCGAATTGTGGACAGCAGACACAAACCTCGCTGACGCCGCCGATACTCTCGGCGTTCTGTCGAGCCTTCCACTCCCTCGCGTCCAATAACGGGCCATCGACAGACCCGAGCCTCGTACCCGATCAGTTCCGGCAAAAGGGATTTTCGCAAACTGGCTCTGATGCACGCAGCCCGGCGTCCAAAATCCGGCAAGGGCCTGTACAACCGCCCATGCGTACCCCCCATGCGTCAGTTACCGCCTGATAAACAGTGCTCTTCCCCTACAGAAACGGATTCACAATCCGCACGCCGTCGATCGTCTGCCCGTGCTGCATGTCCTCCGACAGGAGCGCGCGGCAGCCGGCCTGCTTGGCACAGCGGACGATCAGCGCATCCCAGTAGGAAATGCGCGTCAACCGGTGAAGGTCAATTGCAGCAAGCACATCGGCTACGCCCGGTTCGACCACGTGGAACCTGGCAAAGACTTCCACCTTGCTCTTCGCCACGGCAGCGTCGAGTGCAAATTTCCGGGTTGCGGTAACGAAATACTCCTGTAGAACCTGAATGGAAACCACGCCGGTGTGCTTCCGGCGGAGCATTTCGATCAGTTCTAGGCAGCGCTCTCGCTTTTCCGGCTCTCCGCGGTCGTCTCCGTAGACGAGGATGTTGGTGTCGAGGAAGGTCCGGGTGTCTCCTGGGGTGAAGCCGGCGAACGTGGCCATTTCAGCCTATCCTCGTACAGCTCATCTCGATTCCATTTCCAGCCATTGGGATTACCTTGTCCCGCCGTGCGGCGAAGGAATTCAATATCTGCCTCGACATCATCGTCCCCGGCGACGTGCCGGAGGTGGTCGCGAATCTCATCATTCACGCTCTTGCCCATGGCGCGCAGCCGCTCCCGGGCGCGCTTCACGATGTGCTCGTCGATGGAGAGCGTGATGTTCATGAACACATTATATGTGCGCACATAATATGTGTCAATGCGCGGCCTCGCCCAGCGCCCACCCCTCCACCGTCACAAACCGGTGCGTCCCGGCATACCGTGCCGCCAGCAGGCCCGCCGCCTTCACCGAAGGCCCGCGGTGCGCCCCCGGATCGAGGTGCCCTCCGTCGTGCAACACAATGTTGGCAGCCCATCCCCGCCGCTCCAACCGGTCGATCTTGGCCGTCAGGCTGGCGGCGATCCGCTCCCCGGAGGGCTCTTTCCAGTCGGAGGTCATCGCGTTCCACAGCACCGGCATCATGCCCAGCTCCCGCGCCTCGCGCAGCGCCGCCGGCCGCCGCGCCCCAAACGGCGGGCGAAAGAACCGGATCGGAGCTCCAGTGATGTCTTCCAGCGTCGAACGCGTTCTGGCCAGCTCTTCGCGAATCCGTCCCCGCCCGGTGAGCGCCAGGTTGGGATGAGACCAGGAATGGTTGCCGATGAGGTGTCCGGCCGCCACAAGCCGCCGCACCAGCGCCGGCTCGGCCGCGGCGCGGCTGCCCAGCAGGAAAAAAGTCGCCCGAATCTCATATGCCGCCAGCGTCTCCAGCAGCCGGGGCGTCCACGCCGGGTTAGGTCCGTCGTCAAACGTGAGCGCCAGCTCCCTCGGCCGCCGCGGCGCAATCAGCGCGTCGCCAAAGATCCGGGATCCCGGCCACATGGCCGCATACGCGCAGCCCCCCGCGGCCAGCCCCGCAGCCGTTCCGATGCCCGCAATCCAAGCCACCGATCCCATCGCTCTCTCAGTCTAATCAGGGAGCGGTGAGCACCGTTCCCTCGTTCCCTCTCCCCTTGTTCCCTCTCCCCTCGTCCCTCGTTCCCTCGTCCCTCGTTCCCTCTTCCCTTGTTCCCTCTTCCCTCGTTCCCTATACTAGTGTTGTTCGGGCCGCATCCTGAGTCTGCCGGAGCGGCACTGGAGATGCCATGAGCCTGACCACCCCGCGCGGCGGCGCGCAAGCCTTCCCGCCATCCTCCGCTGCCACCAAAGTCACCGTTCCCGCGCTCGGCGAGATGAAGCGCCAGGGCAAGCCCATCTCCGCCCTCACCGCCTACGACTACGCCACCGCCCGCCTGGCCGACGAAGCCGGCATCGACCTGCTGCTGGTGGGCGACTCCCTGGCCATGGTTGTGATGGGCCACGACAGCACCCTCGCCATCACTGTCGACGAGATGCTGCACCACACCCGCGCTGTGCGCCGCGCCGTGCGCCGTGCGCTCGTTGTCGCCGACATGCCCTTCGGCAGCTATCACGGCACGGTAGCGGAGGGTGTGGCCAACGCCGTGCGCTTCGTCAAAGAGGCCGGCGCCGAGGCGGTCAAGATCGAAGGCCCGCGCGTGGAACTGGTCCGCGCCCTCACCGAAGCCGAGATCCCCGTCATCGGCCACCTGGGCCTGACCCCGCAGAGCGTGAACCGCATGGGCGGCTACCGCGTGCAGGCCAAAACGGCTGAGACGGTCCGCCGCCTCACCGCCGATGCATTTGCTCTAGCCGACGCCGGCGCTGGCGCCATCGTGCTCGAGGGCGTGCCCCGCGAAGCCGCCGCGCAAATCACCGCCGGCCTGCCCATTCCCACCATCGGCATCGGCGCCGGCCCCCAGTGCGACGGCCAGATCCTCGTCTTCCACGACATGGTCAACCTCACCTTCGCGCCCGCCGCCAAGTTCGTGCGCCGCTACGCGGATGCGGGCGCGCTCTTCCGCACCGCCATCGAGCGCTACCGCGAAGACGTGGAGCACCGCGCCTTTCCTTCCGACGCCGAGAGCTACCACCTCAGCCAGGCCGAGCGCCGCGCGCTGGGAATGGAGCCGCCGCGCTCCATCGATGCCGATCAGACCGAAGGCGTCGTGAATCGCGACGCGCTCCAGGACTGGGACAACTAAAACGATCCGGCCACGCGCCTGCCGTTTCCGCTGGCCTGACCTCCCTGAGGAAACTTCAGAACCGAGCCCATGCGCATTCTCCGCACCGTAGAGGAACTCCGCCATTGGTCGCGCACCTGCCGCTGTGCCGCCACCGGCCCCATCGGCCTTGTGCCCACCATGGGCGCGTTGCACGCCGGCCACGCCTCGCTCATTCGCGCCGCCCGCGCAGCCTGCCACCACGTGGCCGTCACGCTTTTCGTGAATCCCACCCAGTTCGGCCCCAACGAGGACCTGAGCCGCTATCCGCGCACGTTTGAGGCGGACTGCGCGCTGGCGGAATCCGTAGGCGCCGATGTGCTCTTCGCTCCCAGCGTCGAAGAGATCTACCCGGCGGACGCCAGAACCGTTGTTGAAGTGGAAGGCCTCAGCGACCGTCTGGACGGCAAATCCCGTCCCGGCCATTTTCGCGGCGTCGCAACTGTCGTGACCAAGATTTTCATCGCCGCTGAAGCCGACGCGGCCTTCTTCGGCCAGAAAGATGCGGCACAGGTGAGCGTATTGCGCCGCATGACCCGCGACCTGCGCCTGGGCACTGAGATCGTCATCTGCCCCATCGTCCGCGATGCCGACGGCTTGGCGCTCAGCTCCCGCAACGCCTACCTCAGCCCGGCCGAACGCATTCAGGCGCTGACGCTTAGCCGCGCTCTCCACCGCGTGGAGGCGCTGGTCGCGCAGGACGAGCGCAACCCTGCAACACTCATGGCTGCCGCACAGGAAGAATTCGCCGCCGAGCCGGCTGTGCGCGTCGACTACATCGCGGCCGTGGACTGGGACACTCTGGAACCCGTCGCCACCGCCGTTCCGGGAACGCTCTTCGCCGTTGCCGCCTACGTCGGTTCCACCCGCCTGATCGACAACACCATCCTGCGCTGAGTTCGGACGTGGAAGAGGGCATTGCGTTTGGATGAGGAAGAGCACCCTGGACCCGCCAAAGGCGCTGTGGCACAATGGCTTGGTTCAAGCTCCACTCAACGAGTCTGCCGTACGGAGGGTTTTCGCATGCGCTCGCGTGCCGCTCTGTTTCTGCTGCTTGTAGCTGCAACTTACACCGCGCGGACGCATGCGCAGGCAGCCGCGCCCTCGCACGCACCCGATTTTCGTGCCCAGCGAAGAATCGCTCCCCTTGTCTTTCCCGCCAAGCCGGGCGCGCCGTTCATGGCCGTCGCCCATACGACCTGGGTCGCCACGCTGCCTGACGGATCGACGGTAACCAGCGAAAATGCGCGTGTGGTGGCGCGCGACAACGATGGCCGCGTGTTCCAGGAGCGGCGCACCTTTGTGCCTGTGCCCAACCCGAAGAATCTGCGGTCAATCGCGTACGCCAGCGAGTATATCGATCCGGTGGCCCACGTCGTCTATCGCTGCGGGACCGTGCAGAAAGTCTGCAACGAGTTCGGCTATTTCCGCATGCCCGACTTGCCGCGGCGCACAGGACTGCAACCGGACGGGACAACCTACCTGACCCGCGAGAATCTGGGCCGCGACACCTTCGCTGGCCAAGATGTGATCCACACGCGCGAAACGCTCACTCTTTACCGCGCCAGCGTGGGCAACACCAATACGATTTTGCGCACAGTGGAATACTGGTATTCGCCGGCCCTGGGCGTGAATTTGCAGGTGAAGCGCCACGATCCACGCGACGGAGATCAAACCCTCTGGCTCAGCGATCTGAGCCTCTCGGCGGCTTCTCCCGACGTGTTTCAACTGCCAACGGGGTACCGCATCATCGACCATCGCGGACGGCCCGCAACCGCCGGGCAACAGCCGTAGCCGGCGCGCTCTCTGCGGGATTCCCGGGGGTCTGCCGGTTCGCTTGGAAAGCTTCGTCCTCCGCAATCGCCTTGCGCGGCCTGCCCTGTTCTGCCGGCTCATGCTCCTGCAGGACGTCGGACAGGACCGCGGAGATAGAATCCACGGCGTGGTGGACCTGTTCCGTCGCATGCGAGTTGGCGAACGCCAGCAGGTCGATGGTCTGGAGCGAGTTGCGAATCCGGTCGTTCATGCGCGCAATCGACTCGAAGCGGCGCAGCATCTCCTCGCGGCGGCGGCGGACCGCAATCTGCCAGCGCAGCACAACGACGAAGGTCAGCGCCGCGGCACACAGGCTGCCGAAGATCTGCAGCGGCCCGGTCTGGTGCAGCCAGTCGTCATAGATGAGCCACTGCATGAGGGTGGCAATCGCCAGCACCCACAGCCCCGAGCCCAGCGCAATCAGCACGATCGCCAGCAGCGATCCGATGGGACGCGAGTCGAGCGGTGGTTTCATCGGCAACGGTCGCCTCATCGCGGGGTGGAAAGGGGCTATTCGGCAGCGGCTGAAATTCAGCTACTCAACTTCTAGTTTTGTGAGGAAGCGGCGCTCAAAGCGCTGGAGCCGCACAGGGGGCCCACCGGACTTTCGCTGGGGATCTCGTAGCCTTGGACGCGCTCGGACGCGCTCGG
>DAIDLI010000125.1 GCA_027449545.1 Acidobacteriaceae bacterium
TGCGCGCACTCGCTGCGCGGCATGGGCGCGCGCGTCATTGTGACGGAGATTGACCCGATCAATGCGCTGCAGGCGGCGATGGAAGGCTTTGAGGTGACGACCGTGGAGGATACGCTGGGCCGCGGCGACATCTACGTGACCTGCACGGGCAACACGGACATCATTACGCTGGAGCACATGAAGAAGATGCGCGACCAGGCCATCGTGTGCAACATCGGGCACTTCGACAACGAGATCCAGATGGACCGGCTGAACGCGGAAAAGGGCGTGAGCAGGCTCAACATCAAGCCGCAGGTGGACTTTTACAAGTTCCCCGACGGGCACGGGATCTTTGTGCTGGCCGAGGGTCGGCTGGTGAATCTGGGCTGCGCGACGGGGCATCCGAGCTTTGTGATGAGCAACAGCTTTGCGAACCAGACGCTGGCGCAGATTGACTTGTGGAAGAACAAAGACAGCTACAAGGTGAATGTGTACACGCTTCCGAAGAAGCTGGACGAGGAAGTGGCGCGGCTGCATCTGGAAAAGATCGGCGTGAAGCTGACGAAGCTGTCGGAGAAGCAGGCGGACTACATCGGCGTGCCGGTGGAGGGGCCGTTCAAGCCGGAGTTTTACCGGTATTAAAACGGCAGCTACTAGCTTTTAGCTGCTAGCTTCAAGCGTTGCGGATGCCCGGACCTGCGCAGGTTCCGGGCATCTGGCGTATGAGATTCACGTTGCTGAGCGGAAGAGTGGTGCGTAGAGATGGCGTGCACGTTTTCATTTGAGTTGTTTCCGCCGCGGACGCCGGAGGGCGTGACGAAGCTGCATGGCGTGATTGAGCAGCTTGCCGCGGCCGGGCCGCAGTTCTTCTCGGTGACACATGGTGCGGGCGGTTCGGACCAGAACGGCACGTATGAGACGCTGCTGGCCGTGGCCCGGCACAGCGGCGTGGAGGCTGCGCCGCATCTGACGTGCATTGGGTCGACGCGGGCAAAGATTGCGGCGCTGCTGGAGCAGTATCGCGCGGCGGGCGTGAAGCGGATTGTGGCGCTGCGCGGCGACCTGCCGGCGACGGCGATGAGCGCGGCGGCGCCGGGCGAGTTTCATTATGCGAATGAGCTGGTGCAGTTCATTCGTGAGAGCCATGGCAATCACTTTCACATCGAGGTGGCGGCGTATCCGGAGATGCATCCGCAGGCGACAAGCCCTAGCGTGGATTTTGAGAACTTTCGCCGCAAGGTGGAAGCGGGCGCGGACGGCGCGATCACACAGCTCTTCTATAACGTAGACGCGTACCTGGACTTCATGGATAGGTGCGCGAAGGCGGGAATCACGATCCCCGTGGTGCCGGGGATTATGCCGATTACGGGCTTTGCGAATACGGTGCGCTTCTGCGGGGGGTGCGGCGCGGACCTGCCGCGCTGGGTGAAGCTGCGCCTGGAAGAGCTGCAGGAGGACAAGGAGCGGCTGCTGGAATTTGGCGAGAGCGTGGTGACGCGGCTGTGCGAGACACTGATGCAGAACGGCGCGCCGGGACTGCATTTCTACACGATTAACCAGGCGGGACCGACGCTGCGGCTGTGCAGGAATCTGGGACTGGGCGCGATGGCGTAGGATGCGCAGGATGTCGAACCGCGGCTTGAACGCGCGGTAGGATAGGGAGTGTTGAGGTCGCGCATGTTTGTTGTGGTGTGGCAGTTTGAGGTGGCCGAGGAGAAGATTGCCGCCTTTGAGGCGGCGTATGGCGTGGAGGGCGCGTGGGCGAAGCTGTTTGCGACGTCGCCGGAGTATCGCGGGACGGAGCTACTGCGCGACGCCTACATTCCGGGCGGCTATCTGACGATTGACCGCTGGACGAGCGAGGATGCGTTCCGGGCCTTTCGCAAGCAGCATGATGCGGAGTATGAGGTGCTGGACCGCACGTGCGACGCGTTGACGAGCAGCGAGCGGCGCGTGGGCGCATATTCGGCCTAAAGCAAAAACAGAGTGCGGAGTCCTGTTGGGTGATGTGCAAGGCCGCCGCTCCCTGCTGGTCGCGTCGACTCGATTGTGTTGCCCCTGGGATGAATCGACTCTGTTTTTGCTCCGGCGCTTCAGTTGATTCCGCTAGTGTGTTTTTCCGTTCTTCGAGCCTGGCTTGCCTTTATCTTTGGGCTTGGGAGCCGTGGCCGGGCTGGTGCGCAAATAGTAGCCGGCGGTGGTGTGGACCTGTAGATCGGGTCTATCGAGCTTGACCTGGATGGCGTGGTAATCGTCTGGGTGGGACGCGGCCGGCCGGGGATAGCTGAGGATGTAGTAGGAGTTGGCATCGCGCTCGACGTCGTTGATCTCTTCGGTGATGCTATGGCCGGTGACGAGGACGCGGCCGCCGGACTGCTCAGACAAGACCTGCAGGGAGAGATCGGGATAAATGGCCTGGCCGGCGTTGAGGGCGGGTTTGAGATAGACCCTGTAATAGAACGGGTTGGAGCGGCTCAGATCATCGCTGCGGCCCAGCTCATAAGGCTGGAGGGCATAGAGGGTGATGTCGGCGTCGCGGAGGCCGTTGGAGAGCTGTTCGATGGACTCAAAGGTCCAGCGGCGCTCGTTCATGTCCTCCTGCATGCCGACCCAGTCCAGGAGCGGCCAGCCGGGGCTGATGACGAAGAAGAGCTTGCGGCCGGGCTTGGGGGCCTCATAAGCGGCGAGCTGGCTGATCTGGCCGAGCGACATCACCATGCGGGTGACGTTGCCGTAGTAGCCGGTGCTGCGGCCGATAAGGCGGAAGACAGAGTTGGTGCTGTTGAGGTCGGCCTGAAGAGTGTTCCCGTTCAGGGAGGTGAGGCGCTCGACCTTGAGGCCATCGTCGGTCAGCATGGCGACCGTGGTGGGATGCTGGAGGTGGCCCCCGTTCTGGGTAAGGAACTCCATGACCTGCTCGCGCTCGCGAGAGACGGTATCCCAATCGGAGTTGATCATGTCGACGACGAGGACGACGCTGATCTGGCCGGCACTGCCAGCGTCGGTGACGGGTTGGAAGGCGGCGAGGCGCACGGGCTGGTTGTTGTCGAGGATGGAGAAGTCAGAGGGTTTCAGGCCGCGGACGTGGTGGCCTTGCTTATCGGTGACTTCGACGTTGATGGCGATGGGGCGGCCCGTGGTGGGGGTGGTGGCTGAGGCAGACGCGCCGGAGCTTTCCGCTGCGGCAGAGGAGAAGCCATTAAAGAGGGGGAGGCAGGCAGAAAGCGCAAGGGTTAAGCGAAGAGCTGCGTGAGTCGTAGGGTGCATGCGAGCAATCCTTTCGAAGAGGAGTGGGATAGCTTGCGGAAGCCGGAGGAATGTGGCGCTTACCTTGGTGCGGAGGAGCGCGGATTTTGTTCTCTTTTTCTTCGCCGATTTTGCTGTTGTTTCGTGTCGTGCCCTGCTACAATCCGAACGAAATCCAATCCAGGCCGCAGCGTGTTTTTACCTTCATTTTCCCCAGGGGCCGCGCGGGCCGAGCATGTCTTAAGGAGCCTGAATGGCCGTCGCTGATGACCGCGCAAAAGCTGTAGAACTTGCCCTTTCACAGATTGAAAAGCAGTTTGGCAAAGGGTCGATTGTGCGACTGGGGTCGCGCGAGGCCCTGTTGCCGATTTCGGTTGTCTCGACCGGCTCCATCAGCTTTGATGCAGCGCTTGGGGTTGGGGGCATTCCTCGTGGCCGCGTGATTGAAGTTTTTGGGCCGGAGTCCTCGGGCAAGACGACGATTACGCTGCAGATTATTGCCGAGGCGCAGCGGCTGGGCGGGCTGGCAGCGTTTGTGGACGCCGAGCACGCGCTGGACCCGAGCTATGCGAAGAAGCTGGGCGTGGACGTGGACAACCTGCTGGTGTCGCAGCCTGACTCGGGCGAGCAGGCGCTGGAGATTACCGAGGCGCTGGTGCGCTCGGGGGCGATTGACGTGCTGGTGGTGGACTCGGTGGCGGCGCTGGTGCCGAAGGCGGAGCTGGACGGCGAGATGGGCGACAGCCATGTGGGATTGCAGGCGCGGTTGATGTCGCAGGCGCTGCGGAAGCTGACGGGCACGGTATCGAAGTCGCGGACGGCGCTGATTTTCATCAATCAGATTCGCGAGAAGATTGGCGTGATGTTTGGCAATCCGGAGACGACGACGGGCGGGCGCGCGCTGAAGTTCTACTCGTCTGTGCGCGTGGATATCCGCCGCATTGCCGCGATCAAGGAAGGCGACGCGGTGACGGGCAACCGGACGAAGGTGAAGATTGTGAAGAACAAGGTGGCGGCGCCGTTCCGCGAGGCCGAGTTCGACATTCTGTATGGCGAGGGCATCAGCCGCGAGGGCGACGTGCTGGACCTGGCGGTGGCGCACAACATCGTGGAGAAGTCCGGCGCGTGGTACAGCTATTCCGGCGAACGCATTGGGCAGGGTCGCGAGAACACACGGAGCTTCCTGAAGGAGAACAAGGACGTCTTTGCGAAGATGGACGGCGAGGTGCGCAAGAAGCTGGGCATCGGGCAGCAGAAAGTGGAAGCGCCGGAGGCTCCCACGGGCGGCGCGGCCGAGGCGAAGGAAGCGGTGCGCGGGCG
>DAIDLI010000126.1 GCA_027449545.1 Acidobacteriaceae bacterium
GAGAGATAATCGCGAACGACCAGGGTGTGCAGAATGCGAAAGGCGGTCGTGTGCGCGATACCGGTCTGCCGGACGATTTCTTCGAGCGTCAGGCTTTCATTTGCCGACTCGAAGCAGGCCAGCAGGTCAAGAGTTTTCCCGACAATAGGCACCCAATACTTGTCGACGCGGCGCGATTTTTCCTCTCGCGAGGCATCCGGCGATATCTTCATCGGAGCTTGTATTCCTCACCCGAATTGTAGCTTTCAAACCTAAGGATAAGCAGATGTATCAATGTGCTAAACGGGGTACAGTAGAACCTTCACGGCCTGCTTGGTCCTGAACAGGTCGAAGGCCTTTTCCCACTCGGTGATCGGCAGCTTATCAGTAATCAAATCTGTGAACGTGATTTTGCCTGTAGCGTAAATTTCCATCATGCGCCGCCAGGTGTTGGCGGTGTAACAGACCGAGCCTTTGAGGCTGAGCTGCTTATAGAAGATGAGGTCGATGGGGAAGCTGACGTCGCGCCCGCAGATCGCCACCTGTGTGTAGTGCCCCATGGGCCGCAGCGCGCCCAGGCAGCCGCGTACTGAGGCGGAGGCTCCGGCGCATTCCAGGGCGATGTCTACACCGCGTCCGCTGGTGTACTCGCGGATGGCTTCTTGCAGGTCCTGCTTTGCCACGTCGATGACGCCGGCCGCGCCGACCCGCAGGGCCGCGGTGAGCCGCTGTTCGTCCCCAGGCGCGCCGGCCACGTAGGTTTTGATGCCCGATGCCACGAGCAGCTTGAGGCAGAGCAATCCCATCGGACCGGGGCCGGAGACCAGCGCCGCATCGCCCAGATTGGTTGGCGTGAGTTCCACCACCGCCTGCACCGCGGCGGCGAAGGGCTCGCTCATGGCTGCTTCTTCCAGACTGAAGTTGCTGGGAATTTTGTAGACCTGGTCGGGCCGGAGCAGCACGTATCGGGTGAAGGCTCCATTCACGCCATGCCCCATGCCGCGGCGGCGGGAGCAGAAGATAAAGTAGCCCTGGCGGCAGAACTCGCACTCGCCGCAACTGACCGCAGTGGCACCCAGCCCGGTGATGCGGTCGCCGACCGCGACGGTGGTAACTTCGCTGCCGACCTCCACTATCGTGCCGGAAAACTCGTGGCCCAGGATCACCGGCGGATAGTTGCGGAAGGTGTCCTGCAGCACGTGCAGGTCGGTGCCGCAGACGCCGCAGAATGCAATTTCAACTTTGACCTGATGGCTGCCGCACTGCGGCTCATCCACATCCAGAACGCCAATGTTGCCGGCTCCGGGCGCGTACTTCACAAGGGCTTTCATCTTCCGTCGGTGGAACTCGGCGTCCGGCTGGCAGGATGCGGTAGTCATGAGGGTTCCCTTTTGAACTCGGCGATTGGTCCCGTGACAGTTCACGAATCATAACGGTTCAATAGGGGTCTGACAAGCTCGAGGGGGAATGGCGTGTACGATAGGGCATCACGGGGCAGGAGCAGGGGCGCGCCAAATTTCTTGACAGCGCTCTGAAATCCCATGTATACAACGGGTGCTCAACGATAGGGTTGAAGGAAGTTCATTACGGAACTTAGGTCAGGTTGAAGCTTCCCCTTGCGCGGGTTCGAGTTCCCGGCTCTGGAGTCACACATGAAGGCAATCTCGTATTTCTTCGGGACTTTTCAGGGCATCGTGCTGGCTCTGCATATACGATCTGATCGCAAGAACCACCGTCACCTGCTGGAGCACGCTTGCCTGATGCTCCCGATCCAGCAACCGAAGATACACGATCTGTGTCATCCTCTTTTCTACCGGCCCATGTGGCCGTGAGGTATCCAGCTTATGTCCAGCACAGCAGCTTCCCCAGGTTCAGCTACCACAGCGGGACACGCGGTCCGCGAAATCACTCACTGGATTGACGGCCGGAAGGTGAGCGGCGCCAGCGGGCGTTTCAGCAATGTGTACAATCCCGCTACCGGCCAGGTGCAGGCTACGGTTCCGCTCGCTAGCCAGGAAGAACTGGAGCGTGCGGTGGCTTCCTGCGCACAGGCCTTTACCGCCTGGTCGGCGCAGCCGCCGCTGCGTCGCGCGCGGGTCCTGTTCCGGTTTCGCGAATTGCTTGAAAAGCACCTCGATGAGCTGGCAGCTATCATCACCTCGGAGCACGGCAAAGTGCTTTCAGACGCCAAAGGCGAGGTGACACGGGGACTGGAAGTCGTGGAGTTCGCCACCGGAATCCCCCAGCTTCTCAAGGGTGAGTTCTCCGAGATGGTCGGCACCGCCATCGATAGCTGGTCGATGCGGCAGCCGCTCGGCGTCGTCGCCGGCATCACCCCCTTCAATTTCCCGGCAATGGTGCCTATGTGGATGTTCCCGGTGGCCATCGCCTGCGGCAACTGTTTCTTGCTCAAGCCCAGCGAGCGCGATCCCGGTGTCGCCCTCCGCATCGCCGAACTGCTCAAGGAGGCCGGCCTACCTGATGGCGTCTTCAATGTTCTGCACGGCGATAAGACGGCGGTCGACGGCATCCTCGATCATCCTTCGATTCAGGCGGTCAGCTTTGTCGGTTCCACGCCGATCGCGGAGTACGTCTATCATCGCGGCACGCAAAACAACAAGCGCGTGCAGGCATTGGGCGGCGCCAAGAACCACATGATCGTGATGCCCGATGCCGATATGGATCAGGCCGCCGACGCTCTGGTGGGCGCGGCCTACGGCGCCGCCGGCGAACGCTGCATGGCGGTTTCGGTGGCTGTCACGGTGGGCAACCAGACAGCCGAGACTCTCACCAAGAAGATCGAGGAGCGCATTGCCCAATTGCGTGTGGCTCCTGGAACCGACCCCGCTGCCGAGATGGGGCCGCTGGTCACCGGCCAGCACTTGGAGAAGGTCAAGGGCTATCTCGATACCGGCACGCAAGAGGGCGCCGAACTTCGCGTCGACGGCCGCAGGAGCGATGTTCCTGAGGGGGGGTTCTTCCTTGGGCCCTGCCTGTTCGACCATGTGAAACCGGAGATGCGGATTTACAAGGAAGAGATCTTCGGCCCGGTGTTAAGCTTTGTGCGTGCCCGCGATTATGCCACCGCGCTCAAGCTGGTCAACGAGCACGAGTACGGCAACGGCGCCGCCATCTTCACCCGCGATGGCGATACCGCCCGTGCTTTCGCCCACGACGTGAAGGCCGGCATGGTGGGCGTGAACATTCCCATTCCCGTGCCCATGGCCTTCCACAGCTTCGGCGGCTGGAAGCGCTCGCTTTTTGGCGATCACGCCATGCACGGCCCCGAGGGCGTCCGGTTCTACACCCGCATCAAGACCGTAACGGCGCGCTGGCCCACCGGCATTCGCGCCGGTGTGGATACGTCCATGCCCACGCTCGGTTAGACCTAGATAAACTATGGAGGTACAGTAGAGCCCCAACCGCGGTTGGGGCTCTGCTGTTGATGCAGGCTGCGGAAGCGCTACACGCGATTGTCAGGATTGGGCAGAGTGACGTTCCGTACAATCGTTGCAAGCTCGTGCGTGGCATCCAGGAAGCCGCGCAGCGTGCGCATGGTGGCGCCGAAGGTGTCGAACTCCGGCACGCTCAGGCCGCCCTCTTCGTAGGCGCGCACAAAGTCAGGGAACTTGCGCTGCAAGTCCGACACAATCTTCGGATCCACCGGCTTCTCGATTCGGCTTTCGCACTTGACGTCGCTGGCATTGAAGCGTACCTGCCAACGATGAGGCGGGGAGATCACCACGTCGCCGCCGATCAACTCGCTCCAGTGCATGTGGTTGCGGTAGGCCGCGGAGAGCAGGCGCAGGCGGTAGCCGCGCTCCTTGTAAAGCTTGTAGGTTTTCTTAAAGACCGCTACGCCGCCCCACTCCAGGTAGCCTGGCTCGCCGGTCGTGATCTGCTTCTTCTCGGCGACCACTTTGAGCCAGTCATCCAAGCGGCCCACCATGATGGTGCACACCGGCCCCATTGTGGAGATGGCTTTGCCCTCTTTCTCACGCCGTGTCAGTCCGCGCTCCACGGCCTCCGCCACCGCTACACACTGCGGCAGCGTAAAGCACGCGGTGGCGTTGATGCTCACCCCGCGATAGGTCGCCTCTTCGATGGCGGGGATGCCCGCGGCCGTCACCGGAATTTTGACGATCATGTTGGGCGCCAGCGAGCTGAAGCGCTCCGCCTGCTCTACCAGGCGCTTTGGGTCTTTGTAGAGATGGGGGTCGGTCTGGATCGAAAGCCTGCCGTTCTTTCCCTTGTGCTCCCGGAAGGCCGGTTCCAGCAGCTTGGCGCGCGTGGACGAGACCGTTTCGATGAGCATCCAGCCAATCTCATCCTCGGTCGCGGCCGGATTCTGTGCGGCCAGTTCCTTGATCTTGGCATTCCAAAGATCGGCTTCACTCTTCAGCGCTTCAAGAACGATGACCGGATTGCAGGTTGCGCCCACGCCGCCATGCTCGATGGTGTAGGTCAACTCGGACAGGGTTGCTGAATCATTCCAAAGCACCGTGGGGGTGGTTTGAGTCATTTCGTGCAGCGTGCTTTTGAATTTTGTGGGGGCAGCGGTTGCCATGGTAAACCTCGCGAAAGTTGTTTGAAGTTGCCGGGGAGAAGAGCGCACCGACTCCCCCAAAGTCGATCCGTTAGTTGCAGGTCTTTCGGAATGGGCCCAGCACGCGCGGCCCGTCACTGGTGACGGCCACATCATCTTCGATGCGGACGCCGCCGAACTCTGGCGAATAAATGCCCGGTTCTACGGAAGTGAGCACCCCCTCGTCGAGGACGTCCTCGGAGGTGGGGCCGAGAATGGGCCATGACTCGTGGTATCCAAACCCCAGGCCGTGACCCGTAATGTGGGGAAAATGCTTGCCGTAACCGGCCTCTTCAATCACCGAGCGCGCCGCCGCATCCACATCCCTGGCGCGTACACCCGGACGAAGCACGGCTGTGGCGGCCTCCTGTGCCTTCCGCACGATGTCATAGATTCTCAGTTGCTCGTCGCGCGGAGTTCCCGCCACGCGAACCCTGGTGCGGTCGCCCCAATAGCCGTCCACTACCAGCCCCAGCTCCAGCACCGCAAAATCGCCATCGATCATCTTTCGCGGTGTGGAGATGATGTTCGGGCGATGCGCGATGGCCGTCTCTGCCGCGCCCGTGCTCACCTGCGCAAAGGCGCGCACGCGCACGCTGCCGCGGTAGCCCGTGCCCTGGATCATGATCGCCTTTTCGACGATTGCCGCCAATTCGACGCCGGAGATACCCACTGCAACTGCCTCTTCGAAAGCGGCCAGTCCAAAGCAGGAGACCTCGCTGGCAATAGCCAGCCGATCGAGTTCGTATGCGGTCTTTCGCCTCCGCTCGTGCTGGATCATCGCCGTGGCGTCTATCAGTTCCTTACCGGCGAAGATCTCCCGCAGCAAGGCCATCGAGGTTGCCGCCGGAACCATGCCTTCGGCCGCGTTCCACGACGGCGCATGGGTCTCAAAGTTGCCTTCGTACCCGATCCGTTTCCAGGAACTGCCGGCTTGTTCCTGGATGAGCTTTTTCACTGCTTCGAGAAGCGATGGATGGTGATGAGCGCCATGCGGAAAGAAGATCGCGTCGCAATCATGGAGGCTGGCGATCACTTCGTTCTCGTAGCACGCCGGCGCAATCAATTTAGCGTGGCCTTCCAGCGGAAAAACCAGGAATGCTGCGCCGATCATGGGCCAATGGCCGCTGAGCAGGAGCACGTTCTCGGGCAGGCGCAGTATCAGCGCATCCAGCCCGAGGGCTTCCATGGCGCACCGCATCCGGGTTCTGCGCTCTTCATTGGGCATCGTTCAAAACTCCTAGGTAGCTGCAGGCGCCGTGTCAGCGGCTATCCCGCGTCAGCGGCTATCCCGCGCCGATAAATCCGGGGTAGAGCAGCATGCCTCCATCCACATAAACGGTAGTTCCCTGCACGTAATCGGATTCGTCGGAGGCGAGCCATACCGCCAGCCTTGCCACGTCGTCGGGCTCGCCGATGCGCTTGGAGGGGATCAGCTTCAGCAGCACCTTGTCGAACAACTCCGGCGTGGTCAGCTTCTCTACGTTCATTGGGGTGCGGATCGCGCCCGGCGAGATGGCGTTCACGCGGATGCGCAGGTGGGCAACCTCCTGGGCCAGGCTCTTCATGAAGAGCATCAGTCCGCCCTTGGCCGCAGCGTAGTTCGCATGACCCTCCCAGGGAATCACGTCATGCACCGAACTGATGAAGATCAGTTTGCCGCAGGCGTAGGAGATCTTGCGGTCGATACCCTGGCGCTTGAAGATGCGGATCGACTCCCGCGCTGCCAGAAACATGCCGGTCAGATTGACGTCGATGACTCGCTTCCACTGGTCAAGCGTCATCTCATCTACCGGCGCGTTCAGCTGAATCGCGGAGTTGGGCACGCAAATGTCCAGCCGGCCGAACTCCTTTAACGCGTAGGCGAACATGGCTTGCACTTCGTCTTCTTTGGAGACATCAGCCTTGAAGAGCACGGCCTTTCCGCCGGCCCGCTCGATCTCGCGCGCCGTCTCTTCGGCGCCGCTGGGATCGCTGTTGTAATTCACCAGAACGTCCGCCCCGGCCTTGGCAAAGCCGATGGCCATGGCCTGCCCTAATCCCTTGCTCGCGCCTGTGACAAGCGCCTTTTGTCCCACCAGCACGCGATGAATCGGGGCCGGAGGCATTTCATTGGGCGGAGTATATCTATGGTCCTCTGGCATTGCGCCTCCACGGTCCGCAACCTCACGGCTTGGGGACCGAACAAGCATTCGGCTCGTCACCGATCATGCGATGGAATTCCCTATAGAAAACAGTTCGTTTTCTCTATCAAGCAGGTCAAGCATAGCATCGCAATCAGGAATCAAGGGAGGTTCTGAGAGCGGAGAAGTTCTGATGGGAACTCCTCCGCCGCACCTTACGCGATGTCCAGCCAGCCGTGCTTCTTCGAGCTCTCTACCACCGCATCCACAATCTGAAGTTGCCGGATGCCGTCTTCGAAGGTGGGGTGCTCGACCGGCGCGCCTGGATCGGCCACTCTGCGGTAAAAGCGCCGGAAGGTCTGCTTGAAGGTATCGTCGTAGCCTTCGCTGTGCCCGCCAGGCAGATCGGCGAAGCTGCGCGCTCCCTCCTCAAACAGCACCGCATCTTTGATCAAGATTTCACTGGGGCGGTCGCGGTGGCCGATCCACAGTTCATCCGGCCGTTCCGCGGTCCATGCCGCCGAGCACCTTGTTCCGTACACTTCCAGAAAGAGCCGGTTCTTGCGCCCGGCAGCCATCTGGCAGGCGGTTAACGAGCCGCGTGCGGTCTTGCCCATCCTGAAGGTCATCGACACGAAGTCCTCGTTTGCGATCGGCACCTCGGTGTATTCCGCGGGACGCAAATCCTTGCCCTTGAAGGTCTCCACCGGAACGGTGGGCTTCTTACGCGTGCTGAGGAAGATCTCGGTGTCGGCGCAGAGGGCAGTCATCTTCAGCCCCGTCACGTGCTCGGCCAGATCGCACCAGTGCGTGCCGATGTCGGCGAAGGTGCGCGACTTGCCGTCTTCAATGCGCCAGTTCCAGTCGGTATCGTAGAGGAGCCAGTCCTGCAAATAGGTACCTTGCACGAAGCGGATCTCGCCAAATTCGCCGGCCAGCCGCATCTGCCGCATCTGCTGCACCTGCGGATAGCTGCGCACGTTGTAGAGCGTGCAATGCGCCACGCCCTTTTCATTGGCCAAGGCCAGCATCTTGCGCCCCTCGTCGACGGAGGACGCAAGCGGCTTTTCACATAGGACATGCTTACCCGCCATGAGCGCGGCCATGGTCTGTTCACAGTGCAGGGAATTGGGCGAGCAGATGTGCACTGCATCCACCTGCGGATCGGCAATCAGTTCCCGGTAATCGCCGGTGGCCCGATCTATGAATACCTGGTCGGCGAACTTGCGCGCGCGCTCGGTAGAACTGCCCGCAACGCCAACAACCTCGATGTTGCCCAGGCGCCGCAACGCTTCGGTGTGCACGCGCCCCATGAATCCTGTACCGATAATCGCAACCTTGATCTTTTTCACCGACCTCCACTCCTTGCCGCGCTGCCGTCGGAGGAGTCCAGATCGTTTCCTGGGAAGAAGAACTCCGGGACCGCCGCAGCCGCTTTCCTATTTGAAAAATCTTCGCAAAGCTATCCGCGACACCACTATAGAGCATCGACTGTACGGCTTACCTCAAGAAACCTTCCGATCTGAACCGATGGCCGTCAGGCCCCAGTGCGGAGCCAAACTGGTTGTGAGCCACATCACCGACGATGCACCACAAAACGCGAAACAACAGAAGCAGTGTTGAGCAGTTGGGCGTAGCTTTTCTCGAGACGACTCTCGGAACTATCGTACGGTGATAAGGCCCGGATTCGCGCTGCTTCTGCTCCCCCAGGAGGCACGATGAAAAACCATTATCTGAACCGTCTCGCCGCCCTCATGGCATTGGGTCTTGCCGCTGTTCCGGTCTCTTTTCTCGGCGGTTGTGGAGGAGGCTCCGCAGGAACCACTCAACAGACCAGTACCACGGCCGCCAAAACAACCGTCCAGGTCAATATGGGCGACTCGCCGGCCGACTGGATGCTGGCGTTCTCCATGAACATCAGTTCCATGACCTTGAACGGGCAGAATGGTTCGACCACGGTGGTTTCGGTTTCGACGCCGATGGAGATGCTGCACCTGATGGGCGTTATGCAACCGCTCGCCATGGTCAATGTGCCGCAGGGAACCTACACCGGAGCAAATATCACCCTCGGTTCGGCCACGACAATGTACATGGATCCGAACACCAAGTCCCTGGTCCAGGCGACCATTCCGGGCCCGATCAGCGGGACCGTCACCTTCAGCAGTCCGATGACCGTCGGATCCACGCCGATGGCGATGGGATTCGATCTTGATCTGGCCAGTTCCGTGACCATGGGGTCCAATGGGGCGCTTAGCATGAAGCCTATCTTCCATGTAACCTCGGGGGCCCAGGGATCGGGAACGCCCTCGGATTTCATGGACGGGGGAATCCAGCAGATGATGGGCTCGGTTTCCAGCGTCTCCGGAAACTCCTTCGTGATGAGCTCGATGCAGGCGGCGCAGAGCTTTACCTTTGCGACCAACCAATCCACGGCCTTCAGCGGCGTGAGCATGGGTTCCATGGGGACTGGGATGCTGGTGATGGTGGATGCGTCGTTGCAGCCCGACGGATCCCTACTGGCTACCCGGGTGCAGTCGATGATAGGCAATGGCGGGATGATGGGCGGGGGGATGCTCACCGCTGTTACAGGATCACCCGCAACCTCGCTCACCATGGTGATGCAGAACGGCGCCGGCGCGGGAATGATGTCCACCTACTTCGCCTCCGGCGCCTCGGTTACGCTGAACAGCAGCACAACCTATCAGATCGACAGCGATGGCATGGATATGAGCGGCCTGCCCTTCACGCCGGTTTTTGACGCCAACCACATCTACGTTGGACAGAGCGTGATGCCGATCAGCTCCAGCGGCATGATGAGCGGCGGCATGGGGGGCGGCATGATGGGCGGGGGCGCCATGGACGGCACCATTACGGCCACCGAGATGATGCTGGTGCCGCAGGGTCTCAGTGGTACCGCAGCCGTCGCCATCAGCAGCGGAACCGCACAGACGTTTTCGCTGACGCTGCCTTCTGATAGCGCCTTCACTACAATGACCAGCGCCAGCCAGATCACGGTCGTTCAGCAACCGGCTACGGTGGTGAGCGGAACTTCGCCGATCACGGCCGGTACAGACCTTCACGTTTTCGGACTGTTGTTCTACGACGGCGGCCGGTGGAAGATGGTGGCAGGCCGCATCGGGGCCAACTAACTTCTGGGGAGCCGGTCATCCGGCCGGCTCTGCTGGCGGCGCTCGCGCCGCCAGCAACGCTTCAGGCCCTTACTGCTCCTGTCTTCGGCAGAACCGGCCCGACGCCGGCCTGAGCCGCAGCTCATCGGCCGCGCGCAAAGATCGTCGCAAGTTCCTGCGGCGGCACCACCTCAAGCTGCGCGTAGGTGCAGTCTGCTGGACGCTTGTCCGTGCGCCAGCGGCGGAAATGCGCCATATGCCGGAAGCGGCCTCCCTGCATGTGCTCGTAGGCTACCTCGACCACCAGTTCGGGCCGCAGCGGCTCCCACGAGAGGTCTTTGCCGTGCCTCCAGCGGCTTTGTCCGCCGGGCATGCGGTGGGCATCGTCGTTTGCGCTGGCATCCGCCCAATCGCGCCAGGGGTGCCCTGCCAGCGCATGCCTCCGGCAGGGAGCAAGCTGCTCGGTCAGCTCCCGACGCTGGGCGGCCGCAAAGCTGGCGCAGACTCCCACATGCTGCAGGATTCCGGCGCCGTCGTAGAGCCCGAGCAGCAGCGAGCCTACTTCGCGCCCTTCGGCCTCTTTGTACCAGCGGAATCCCGCCACCACGCAATCGCAATCGCGGTCATGCTTGATCTTCAACATCACGCGCTTGTCGGGCTGATAGGCAAGGTTCTCTGCTTTGGCGACGATCCCGTCCAGGCCGGCTCCCTCAAAGCTTCTGAACCAGCGTTCGGCAGTCTTGCGGTTGCGTGTCGCTGGCGTGAGGTGGAGGGGCGGCTGCGCACCAGCCAACAACTTTTCCAATTCCGCCCGGCGGGTTGAGAAGGGCTCCTCGCGCAGGTCCCTCGCTCCCAGCGCGAGTACATCGAAGAAGACGATCGACGCCGGCGTCTGCCCGGAGAGCATCTTCACCCGCGATGCCGCAGGATGGATGCGTAACTGGAGGGCGTCGAAATCCAGCCGCCCTCCGTGGGAGATCACCAACTCGCCGTCGAGCACGCAATGCTCGGGCAGTTGGGCCCGTAGCGGCTCCAGCATCTCCGGAAAGTAGCGGTTGAGCGACTTCTTGTCCCGGCTTTGCAGCAAAACTTCATCCCCGTTGCGAAACACCAGGGTCCGAAATCCATCCCACTTCGGCTCGTAGATCCACCCGCCCTGGGGCGGAATCTCATCTACCCGCTTGGCCAGCATGGGCAGGACCGGCGGTTGGACGACCCACCCACTAGCGCTCTCCGAACTCGAGCTTCGCTGCCTGGCTGGAGCCTTTGATCTCACCCGTCTCACCTCCTCAACTTGTTGGATGTGCCTGCGCCGGCCACGCATGCCGGCTCACAGAAAGAATCCGGTGCGCAAGCTGTGTCATCCTATCCCAGGACGGCAGCGCGGCTTCTGGCCGCTCATCTCGCGCTACCGTCCAATGAGGGAGGTTCGTGTGCGAAAGACCAAGCTGGGCCAGCACGGCCCTGAAGTTCCGGTGATCTGCCTGGGTGGTAACGTGTACGGCTGGACTCTGCCGGAGGCGGAGAGTCTTCACCAGCTCGACCGCGCCCTGGATGCCGGGCTCAATTTCATCGATACCGCCGATATGTATTCGCGCTGGGTCCCCGGTCACCAGGGGGGCGAATCGGAGGCCATCATTGGCAAGTGGCTCAAGAAGACCGGCCGCCGTAAGGATGTGATCATCGCCACCAAGCTGGGTCTTGAAATGGGCCCCGGCAAGTCCGGTCTGGGCGCCAAATACATTCCCCAGGCTGTTGAGGACTCGCTGCGCCGTCTGCAGACCGACTACATCGATCTCTACCAAGCCCACACCGATGATCCGAATACTCCGCTCGAAGAGACGCTGGGCGCGTTGGACAAGCTGGTGAAGGCCGGCAAGGTACGCTTCATTGGCGCCTCCAACTACTCCGGCGCGCGACTCGCCGAGGCTATCGAAATCAGCCGCAAAAATGGCCTGGCAGAATATGTGTCCCTCCAGCCGCATTACAACCTGGTCGAGCGGAAGGCGTTTGAAACCGACCTGCTTCCGGTGGTGCAAAGGTACCAGGTGGGCGTGATTCCGTATTTTTCCCTGGCCGCGGGTTTTCTCACCGGCAAGTACCGCCCCAATGCCGAGACACCGAACACGGCGCGCGCGAGCGGAGTGGAAAAGTACCGGACCCGGGAAGGCTATGCCGTGATTGACGCCCTGGACGAGGTCGCCGCCAGGCATCAATCCACCCCTGCGCGCGTGGCGCTGGCCTGGCTGCAAGCTCAGCCCGGCGTGACCGCGCCGATCGCCAGCGCTACCAGCGACAAGCAGCTCGAGGACCTGATCGCAGCCGCCTCGCTCCAACTGGATCAGGCCAGCCTCAATCGGCTTACGCAGGCCAGCGCCCCGTTCGCCGTCTGATCACCGATGCGCCTCCGCATCGATCCGAAGGGGAACCCCCGGGGCAGAGAACTGTTCCGGGGGATTCCGCTCCCCAATCCTCCATCTCCGCGGCGTCGCGCACCTGCATGCGACTTTCTATAATTCCCCCTATGAGCGATGCCGCTGCGAAGATCGAGAAGCTGCGGAACGAGATCCGCCACCATGAGCACCTCTATTACGTGCTCGACCAACCAGCTGTCTCCGATGCCGAGTTCGACGCGCTGATGAACGAGCTGAAACGGCTGGAGGCCGCGCATCCTGAGTTGGTCACGTCTGACTCGCCCACCCAGCGGGTGGGCGGAAAGCCTGCCGAAGGCTTCCGGAAGGTGCAGCACTCGCGCCCCATGCTCTCGCTCGACAACGCCTACTCCCAGGAGGAATTGGCTGACTGGGACCGGCGTGTGCATGAACTCGCGGGAAAGCTTCCCGTCGAATACACCTCCGAGCTGAAGCTGGATGGGCTGAGTGTCGCCATTCACTATCAGGCCAGCCCAGAGGGTGACACTCAGCTCTCGGCAGGGCTCACCCGTGGCGATGGCCAGGTGGGTGAGGATGTCACTTCGAATATTCGGACCATTCGCAGCGTGCCGCTCTCCATCCCCGCTAAGAAACTGAAGAAGCTCGGCTTGCCGCCGACCATCGAGGTTCGCGGCGAGTGTGTCCTGCCCGAGGCCGCCTTCGAGCGGCTCAACGAGGAGCGCGAGCGCGAGGGGCTGCCGCCTGCCGTCAATCCGCGGAATGCCGCCGCCGGTACGCTGCGTACGCTGGAGCCCAGCATCGTTGCCAATCGCCAGCTTGTCTTCTATGCCTACTTCCTGCTGGTGAATGGCGAATACTGGCCGCAGGGGCAGACGGCTACGCTGGACGCGCTCACCGCCCTCGGCTTCCGGGTCAATCCGCATCGCGGAAGCATGAAGTCTGTAGAGGGGATGATGCAGTTCATTGCCAAGGCCGAAGAGGACCGCGCAACTCTCGGTTATGAGATCGACGGCGTGGTCTTTAAGGTGGACGCGCAGCCCACGCAGCAGCGCCTGGGCTACACCGGTCGGGCGCCGCGCTGGGCCATCGCCTACAAGTTCACCGCGCAGTCCGCGGTCACCAAGCTGGAAGACATCATGATCACGGTAGGCCGCAGCGGAAAGCTCACGCCCACCGCCATGCTCACGCCGGTCTTTGTCGGCGGGGTCACCGTCAGCCGCGCCACGCTGCACAACGCCGACTTTATCGAGCGCAAGGGCCTGCTGATTGGCGATTGGGTGAAGGTTGAGCGGGGCGGCGATGTGATCCCCAAGGTGGTCGAAGTTATCCACGATAAGGATCATCCCCGGGGAACGCACAAGTTCGAATACCCCAAGACCTGTCCCGAGTGCGGCAATACCGTAGTCCGTGAGGAGGGCGAGGCCGATTGGCGCTGCGTCAACGCCGACTGCCCCGCCAAGCTGCGCGAGTCGCTGCTGCACTTCGGCTCGCGCGGGGTGATGAATATCGAAGGCCTGGGCGACGCGGCGGTCGCGCAACTGCTCGATCGCGGACTGGTGAAGAGTGTCGCCGATCTGTATGCGCTGACGAAGCAGCAGCTCATTGCGCTGGAGCGGTTCGCGGATAAATCGGCCCAGACTCTGCTCGATGAGATCGAACGCTCCAAGAAGGCCGGTCTGGCGCGGGTGCTGATGGGACTGGGCATTCGCTTCGTGGGCTAGCGTACGGCCGAGCTGCTGGCGCAGGAGTTCGGTACCGTCGACGCCATCATGGCGGCCAGCCGCGAGGAACTGGAGCGCGTGGAAGAGGTAGGCCCGCGCATCTCGGAGGCCATCTCTGACTTCTTCGCCCGGCCTGCCAACCGGGCTCTCATCCAGGCGTTGAAGGATACCGGCGTCGACATGACCGCTGAGAGGAAGCAGCGGACCACCCAGCTTGCCGGACTCACCTTCGTGCTTACCGGCACGCTCCCGCATCTCACCCGCGAAGAGGCCAAGGTCCGCATCGAAGCCGCCGGCGGCAAGGTCTCTGGCTCGGTCAGCAAGAAGACGAGCTACCTGGTCGCCGGCGAAGAGGCTGGCTCCAAGCTGGACAAGGCGCAGGCGCTGAAAATTCCTGTTCTCGACGAGGCGGGATTGATGGAGATGCTAGCGAAGGGTAAAAGCTGATTCGCGCCGCGACCGATTCGGGAAATTCATCTCTTCCCGGGCATTTTTCGCTCCCGAGCTACATGGGT
Organism: Acidobacteriaceae bacterium; assembly: GCA_027449545.1. Classification (GTDB taxonomy): domain Bacteria; phylum Acidobacteriota; class Terriglobia; order Terriglobales; family Acidobacteriaceae; genus Telmatobacter. The sequence continues at coordinate 14,445 of DAIDLI010000126.1, forward strand.
GGCTGACCGGCCGGCTCAATGAGTCTCAGAAAGCGGATTTGCATTTGGTGATCTGGGACACAAGCAACTATACTTTGTTGCTGGATCGACTGTAAGTTGGTTGTAACCTAATGCCGATAGGCAAGAGGATCAGCCAGGTGTCGGCCCGGGAAATAGCGACGATCATCTTCGCTTCCGCACGAAAAGCTCTCCGCTTGAAGAGAGCCGGCGGGTTACTATGTGAGCCTTACCAGTCCTTGCTGGTGAGTGCAGTCGCCCGGTGGAGCTTGGGTCCCAAGATTCCTCTTCTTTCCCCTCCCGTTGTTCAGCGAGCTACATCTGCGGCTTCAGAAATCGAGCCGCCAACCGACGCATTGCCGAGGCCGATCCTGAGCCTGCAGGACATGGGTGGTGCTTCGTTTGCGTGGCTTGCGGTCCGAAGCCGTGCCGCTGCTTGCGCGTTCTTTCCGCATAGCGCGGTTTGTTCTTCCATTTGGGTGCTAACCAATTTCGCAGTTAGGGAGTGAACCAATGAACGGACGAAGTCTGAGACTTGCCTCGTGGGCCCCACTGTTGGGCCTGCTCGTGCTGCCGATGGGCTGCAAGAAGCCTCCACCCATTACTCTTTCCTGCAACGCAAGTGCGCCTGCCATCTACCCTGGTGAATCGCTGACTGTAACCGCCACTCCAGGCTCGGTGAACAAAAAGAAGAACACCAACCTGGTCTATGAGTGGTCCGGTACCGGCGTGACGGGCAGTGGGAACACCGCCACCGTCTCCACCGCGTCGCTGGAGCCGGGCAGCTACTCGGCGAAGGCCCAGGTGAAGGAAGGCAAGAAGGGCAAGGAAGGCCGCAAGCCCGGTGAAACCGCCGAATGCACCGCGCCGTTCACGGTGAAGGCATTTGAGCCGCCGACCATCTCCTGTTCTGCCGAGCCTTCCGAGGTCAAACCGGGAGGAACGGCCACCGTCACTGCACAGGCTGTGAGCCCCCAGAACCGTCCGCTTACCTACAGCTACTCCGCTTCTGCTGGAACCATCGAGGGCAGCGGCACCACCGCGTCCTTCTCTTCGGCGGGAGCACCGACCGGCGCCGCGGACATCACCTGCAATGTCTCCGACGATAAGGGCCACACGGCCTCTGCTCACACGACGGTGACGGTTCAGGCTCCGCCTCCGCCTCCGCCGGCCCCCAAGACGCAGGCGCTCTGCTCGATCAATTTCAACAATGACACGCGGCGGCCAACCCGGGTCGACAACGAAGCCAAGGCCTGTCTCGATCAAGTCGCGCTCGATCTGAAGCAGCAGCCGGATGCCAAGGCGGTGATTGTTGCCGATTCGAATGCCAAGGAAAAGGCTACCGAGGCGAAGCAGCAGAAGCGTGCCGCGCATAACAAGCGCGTCAAGGTCGAAAACTTTGCTGCCCAGCGCGCCGTCAACGCCAAGGATTATCTGGTGACGGATCAGGGGATCGATGCATCGCGGATCACGCCTATGGTGGGGACCGGCGATGATCAGTCGGCGCAGAACTATCTGGTGCCCGCCGGCGCGAACTTTGCCAATGACGTACAGGGCGCCACGCCGGTGGACGAGACACAGGTGAAGGCGCAAACCCGCAAGGCTCTGCCCCAGCGGCACTCTCACAAGCGCTAAAGCAGAAGCTTTCGCTCTCTGCTGAGGCATTCCAGGAAGGGCGGGCTCGCTGCTGCGGGCCTGCCCTTCGTCTGCTTCTTGAGGCCGGCTTCTTCTTACCCGCGTTCCGCAACCCGCATCATGCGCTCCCGTTCCCGCCGCCAGGCCCCCTCACGGCGGTTCATGCAGGGCGCCGGCAAACTCGCATCGGCGCAGGCAGCATGGCCCTCCGCAGGGCTGTGTTCCGGCATCCTCACCAGCAATGAGGGCTTCTCTCGCGATGCTTTTAGCGCCGCCTCAGCCGCTGTCGGCGTACGGGCCAGCCACTCGGGGCGCAGCTTCGCTCCGGCTGTGGTATTCAGCAGGCTGCTGTCGGTTGCAGGCTCGCCCGTCCCATCCATCTCGTCCTCTGTCGTCCGGGTTGCTTTGCCGCCGATCACGCGTGCCATGAAGTCATCCGCCAGCTTGTGCAGACAGGCCTGGCCGCACAGGTGCTTGGAGCCTGCTCGCAGCCGGTTGCGCGAGTCCCAGCCGCTCACGCGCAGCTCTCCCGCATGCTCATAGGCGACGAACCAATGGTTGGTCTGCTTCTTCTCCGCCCCGCAGATGTCGCAGGATACCGCTTGCCGGATCACCTGAATCCCCCGCTTCGCGATCTCGCGGCCTGGCTGCGGCTCACTGCTGGCCTGCCGCTGACTGCCGGTTCCGCACCCCAATTGCTGCGCAAATCCGGACCGCCTCAAACCCCGCAATCGCTCTCTTCTAGTTCATCGTGCTTTTGGGGTTCTGGAGTAAGAGTGAGCGGCCTTGAATGGTGGCGGGTTTCAAACCAGGACAACTAGTGCAAAGGCGTTCTGAAAGAGAACTGGTATCGCAGCTTCCGACAGACACGAAAAGCGCGACCCGAAGGCCGCGCTTTTCGCTTGAACAGGTTTTCGAGCCTCATTGACTCTTGGGTGCGAAATAGCCTTTGCGGGCGCGAACTGTATAGCGCCGGTCGTAGCAATAGAGATAGATGGTGCGGAATGCTCCGTTGGCCTTGAAATCGGCCGGCGAATAGGTCAGCGCATACTGGCTGCGCAGCGAGGTGGCGATGTTCTGGAAGCTGACGCCCATATCCTGGGCGTCCGGCGGGAAGAAGACCTGTCCGCCCGTCTGGTCGGCAAGCTGCTCCAGGATCCTGTCGCCGCGGCCGCGCGTGGGCTCCCAATTGGTGCTGATGGCGTAGATGATGGTGTCCGCCCGCTCGCATTCCTTAATGGCATCGGAGAGGTAGGCATGGCTCTGGTTGTCATCGCCGTCCGAGAGCAGGATGATGGCCTTCCGCACCGGCTCCTCGCCACGCTCGGGCAGAAGCTTGTCGTGGCAGGCCGTGTAGACGGCGTCAAACAACGCGGTGCCGCCGCCCGGCTTCAGCGTATCGATTCCGCTCTCCAGCTTGTCGGGGTCGTTGGTCCAGTCTGCGGTCACGTAGGAGGTCACATCAAAGCCCATCACAAAGGCTCGGTCGCGCCGCGACTTCAGTACCTGGAGCAGAAACTCTTTTGCCGCCTGCTGTTCAAACTGAAAGCGGGTGTGGATCGAGGTGCTGGCGTCGATCATGATGCCCACCCGCAGCGGCAGGTTGATCTCCTGATGGAACGAGGTCACCTGCAACGGGGCGCGCTGGTTGTCCAGCAGCGCAAAGTCGCTCAGCTTCAGGTTGGGAATGTAATGGCCCTGCTTATCCGTCACCGTGAAGATCAGGTTGACTTCGTTGACGCCCAGGTGAATGGTGGGCGTGTTGACATCGGTGGTCGGCGCCGCCGACTGCCCGGCTGACGAAGCCGGCTGCCCGGCCGGGGAGGCCGGCTGCTGCGCGGCTGACGGGGGAGCCTGAGCGGCCGCAGCCGCGGGTTGAGCGGAGAGCGTTACCGCCGGAAGCATTACGGCCAGCGCAACAGCCGCAAACCTGGAGTACCACGGCTGGTCGCCCGTCCGTGTGACGAAAATTCCTTTGAACATGACCCTCTCATTCTATCAATGGCCCGGAATTCAGATACTGAAATTCGCTGCACACACCGTTTACGTTTCTGTCTGCTCCGGCGGCTGGCCGTCTTCCAGACGCACCAGCAGCGCATGCAGTTCCTCCGGCAGCGGCGCTTCCAGCACCATCTGCTTGCCCGTCACCGGATGTAGGAATTCCAACCGCATCGCGTGGAGAAAGTTGCGGTCCAACCGGATACGCTCCGGTTCGCCGCTCCGCCGGCCCAGGCGTACCGCGGTGAGCTGGCCCGCGCCCCCATAGAGCGTGTCCCCTACCACCGGGTGCCCGATCGACGCCATGTGCACACGAATCTGGTGTGTACGGCCGGTCTCAATCCTGACCCTCACCAGCGTAAACCGGCCAAAGCGTGTCGTCAGCCTGCGGATGACCTCGTAGTGTGAGACTGCCGACCGGGCGTTTTCGTTAGGCCGTGTGGTCATGCGCGTGCGTCGCACCGGATCGCGGCTGACCGCCGCGCTGATGGTGCCTTTGGCCTGCTCCACGTTGCCGTGCACCAGCGCCAGACAGGTCTTGTGGATCTTACGCCCCGCGAACAATGCCGCCAGCGCCGCATGGGCGCGGTCGTTCTTGGCCACGACGATCAAGCCGCTGGTTGATTTGTCCAGTCGATGCACGATTCCCGGTCGCAGCTCGCCGCCGGTTGAAGATAGCGTCTGGAAGCGGTGCAGCAGCGCATTCACGAGGGTGCCGCGATGCCGCGCCTCCTCGGTCTGTCCCGAGCCGGCATGCACCATCATGCCCGCCGGCTTGTTGACCACCGCCAGATCCTCATCCTCATAGACCACGTCCAGCGGAATCGCTTCGGGTTCGGCCTTCAGCGGCGCGGGATGAGGCTCCCCGGTGACTTCGATGTGCTCGCCGCCGCGCAGCTTCAGGCTGGCTTTCTCCAGGGCGCCGTTCACCCGCACGTCGCCCTGCTCGATCAGCAGTTGCACGCGCGACCGGCTCACACCATCGAGCTGCGCGACCAGGAAATGGTCGAGCCGCTGCCCGGCAGCTTCGGGGGAAACTTCGATGTTGCGCAGTGCGTTCATACTTGCCCCCGTTCGCTATCCGAGTGCTTCTGCGCCTCGCCGTTCGTAGCAGGGAAGGGGAGTGCCTCAGCCAGTCGCTTTTTCTCCCGCAGCAGGAATCCTCCCAGGATCACCAGCCCTACTGCTGCAATCTGCGGTCCATCGAGCGCTCCGTCCAGAACCAGACCTCGTCCTTCCGGGTCGCGCCAGATCTCGGTGAAATAGATCGCCGCGCCCAGCCCGATCAGGAACATACCGGCCACTTCGCCCGGCTGGCGCCGTGCCGGCAGCCATATCCAAAGAAACACAGCCAGCGTAAAAAACGCCAGCGCGGCGTAGGCCTGCACCGGGTGCAGCGGAACTCCGATCGGCGTGCCGCTCCAGCGCACCGCCATCACGCTGGTGTACGTGACCGCCCAAGGCAGCTTCGCGCTGGCGTCGGTCCCATAGCCCGAACCGGCCAGCAGCGCGCCAACCTGCTCACAGGCCAAGCCGAGCGCCACCGGGGCTGCCAGAGCATCGGCAGTGCTCCACCAGGGCATCCTGCGCCAGCGTGCGAAGCAGGCTGCTGTGGCGAGCCCCACGGCCGCCCCTGCGCTCGCCACCAGAGGGTGGTGCACCATGGCCAGGCTCAGCGTCCAGGCCGGATGCAGCCGCAGCACGCTCCAGTTCACCACGATCAGCAGCACCCGCTCGCCCACCAGTGCGGCAAAAAGCGATACCACGCACAGGTTCCACATCTGCGCGGGATCCACTCCCGCGATGCGGGCGGTGCGCTGCGCCAGCCCCAGAGCCAACAGCACGCCAATTGCCGTCATCACGCCGTATGACGGGATCAAAACCGAGCCAAGGTGAAAGAGAACGGGGTGCACAGAGAGAAGAATACGGTACGGGGAGAGGGCGGAGCCAGCGACGCGAGCACCGCGAAGGATAGAAATCCGGCCCACTGGGCCGTGAGCAATGCGCTGGTGAACCCGTCCTAAGACGGTGGAGCTCCCCGCGGTTCGTTAGGCATTCCGGACTGGCGGACACGGCACACGGAACCGATGGTCGAGTCGAGCTCCTGTTCAATGAATGTAGGTTCAACCAGCGTTGACCACCCACCTGCTTTGCAGGCCGGTTTCTATTGCGGATAGTATGTGTCTCCGCGAGGAATTGCAAGTCTTGTGCCGCGTGCTGGATTGTGCTACCTTCTCCGGGCTCCGCATTTGGGACAGGCGTAGGTTCCGTGTCAGGAAGACTTTATTTCATCCCATGCGAAAAGGCCGGCGCTTAGGCGCCGGCCTTCCGACCTGCTGGTTCGCTTGATTCGCGGTCTTACGAACCTGTCTTCAGCTCTTCGTCCAGCACTTGATCCAGCAGAACGCGCAGATTGGCCGCACGGGCGCTGCCCTGGCGGGCGTCCACCGGTGCGGTGCGCGACAGCTCATCGGCCAGATTGAGTGCGGCCAGCACTGCCACGCGCAAGGAGTCCGCGGTCTGGCCCTGAGCGGCCACCGCGCGCATCTTGGCGTCCACACGTGCCGCCAGATCGCGAATGTGCTCAGGGTCCTGTCCGGTGAGGTGATACACCTGGTCGTAGATCTCCACCGTCACGTAACCGGCTCCGTTGCCCGCCTGCTTGTCTGCCATTTGCCGCCTCACACTTCCAGCGCGTCCAGTTGTTGCAGCAGCAGTTCCACGCGGCGGCGCACATGGTCACGCTCCGCCTTGAGGGCTGCCAATTCCGTTTGCATCTGCTCGATCGCCGAGGCCTGCTCGCTCACCTGCACCTCTGCCAGAATGGCGCGTTCCTCGGCGGCCGCCCGCTCCTGCCGCTCCTGCTTGACCAGCGCCACCGCGCGTACCACGCGCTCTTCCAGCGCCGAAAAATCGTCTGCGCTCACCGCGAACGCGCCTGTTTCCTCTGCCTGCATGTTTCTCCTGCTCCTGCTGCTTCACGGCCTCGGCCGGTTGCATCTCCGGCGCGTCTCGCGGCGCCGTAAACTTTTGCTGTTCATCTTTCGCACCCGCGCGGCGCTTTCAGCACGGGCACACTCTCGGCGATTCGCTTGCAGTATAGCGCCGATCGCTTTTTCCATTATGCCTGTGCGCGCAGCCGCGCCCCAGCCTTGCCAACAGCCTCCACCACGCGGGCGTGGAAGCCCTGCAACTCCTCCTCGCGCAGCGTGCGGTCGGCGGCTTGAAAGGTGGCGCCCAGCAGCAGCGAGTACTCGCCTTTGCCCAGCCGTGGATCCCGGAAGACCTCGCGCACCCGCCAGTCGACCAGTTCGGGAATGCGCAGCTCGGCCATGGCCTGGTCGACTGCCTCCCACGCAACGCTCTCATCCAGAACCAGGGAAAAATCACGCCGCACCGGCTGGAAGCGCGACAGCTCGCGTGCTGCCGGCTTACGCAGTGGCAGCTTATAGAGCCGGTCGATGTACAACTCGCCCACCAACACGGCTTGCCGGATCTTGCGCGCGGAAGCCTCGCGCGGATGCAGTTGACCGAACCAGCCCACCGTAACGCCATCGACCACTGCGCGCGCTGAGCGATAGGGGTGCAGCCACTCCGGCGTAATGCCGGCGTCGGCCGGAAAACGATCGAAGTAAAGGCCCCGCGCTTCGAAGTTGCCGAGCACCTGCTCCACAACTCCTTTCACATCGTGAAAGTCGATCTGCCGCGCCGCGTGTAATGCGCTGTCCTGGGGAATGGCACCCGTCGCTGCAAGTCCGAGCGCTGGCCGTTCTTCCACCTTCTCGGTGGTGCCGCTGAAAACGGTGCCCAGTTCGAACAGCCGCACATCGCTCACGTCGCGGTTCAGGTTGCCGGCCACCATGGTCAGCATGCCGGGCACCAGCGATGGACGCAGGACGCCGGCTTCTTCACTGAGCGGGTTGCCCAGCGGAACCACCTGGCCGGGCTGCTGCGCGGTCTGGGCCGCCTCTGCCGCGGAGCAGAAGGTCGAGGCGATCGCCTCGTGAAATCCTGCCGCCAGCATCGTGGTGCGCGCCGCGGCTTCCTTCGCTGCCCAGGGCAGTGCCTGCACGCCGCCGGCAAACGCAGGCAGGGTGTTGGCAAAGCGGTTGTAGCCGTAGACGCGCGCCACCTCTTCGATCAGGTCGATCTCGCGCTCCAGATCCAGCCGCCAACTGGGCAGTGTTACCAGCCACGAACCGGTCCCGGCAGATGCCGCTTGAACGCCGCAGCCTAATCCACCGAGCACGGCCTCCACTGTCTGCGCGGTGATCCCCTCCGCATCGAGGGTGGTACCGAGAATCCGCTGCACCTCGCTGAGCTGCAACGCCACTGGCTTGCGGCGCGCGGTGCGGTCTTCGAGAGCCGGCACGCGCACATCCACCAGTTCACCTTCTACCGATCCGCCGCCGGCCAGCAAGATTGCGCTCACCAATCTGGAGGCCGTGGGCGCCGCAGCGAAATCCGCGCCGCGCTCAAAGCGGTGACTGGCGTCGGTGTGCAGCCCATGGCGCCGCGCCGTCTGCCGCACCGCCATCGGCTCAAACCACGCCGCCTCGACCAGCACGTTTTTCGTCTCGGGGGTGATCATGGTGTCCCAGCCGCCCATCACACCCGCCAGCGCCAGCGCTTTTTTATGATCGGCAACCACCAGGTCTTCCGGATCGAGCACGCGCTCCATGCCATCGAGGGTCTTCAGCTTCTCGCCCTTGCGCGCGCGCCGCACCACGATGCCGCCCTCGATCTTGTCCAGGTCGAAGGCATGCGTGGGATGGCCCATCGCCAGCCAGGCATAGTTGGTCGCATCCACAGCATTGGAGATCTTTTTCTGATCGAGAAGCGCGAAGTAGCTCGCGACCTCGGCGCCCGGGAACCAGTCGCGCGACTCGGTAATGGTCACGCCGCGCAGCACTTGCGCTGTGAAGCGGCCGCACAGATCCTGCGCCTCGATCGCCACGGAAAAGGGCTGCGCCGCAGGCTTGGCCGCAGGCAGAGAAAACTCCAGGGGCTTCAACTCCAGCCCGTAGATGGTGGCCGCCTCGCGCGCCACGCCGTAGTGGTTCATGGCGTCCACGCGGTTGGTGGTGATGTCCATCTCGTAGAGCGAACCGTTGCCCGCGCCGAGATCGTAGACGCCCTCGACGGCAATGCCGCGCAGCGTCAGGTCCTCGGCGAGTTGCGCATCATTGACGCTCAGCCCGGGTAAGTAAGCGCGAAGCCATTTGGTAAGAATCTTCATCCAATCTCTCTCTGAGCGGAGTTAGCGGGACTGGCAGCAGCAGGGCGCTAACTTGCGAACAACGCTACTTCGCTCTCACGCGAACTGCCCCAGAAACCGCATATCTCCCGCGTAGAACTGACCGATCTCGCTGATGCCGTACTTCATCATGGCAATGCGCTCCACGCCCATGCCGAAGGCAAAGCCGGAGATCTTCTTCGGGTCGTAAGCCGGCTGCTTCTGGGCAGCGAACGCAAACACCCCCGGGTCTACCATGCCGCAGCCCAGCAGCTCGATCCAGCCCGACTGCTTGCACTTGCGGCAGCCTTTGCCCCCACAGAAGATGCAACTGATCTGCACGTCTGCCGAGGGCTCGGTGAACGGAAAGAACGAAGGGAAGAAGCGCGTCTTGACCGAGGAGCCGAAGAGCGCCTTCATGGCATGATCGAGCGTGCCTTTCAGATCGCTGAAGGTGATGTTGGTGTCCACGCACAGCCCCTCGACCTGATGAAAGATCGGCGAGTGGGTGGCGTCGGCGGCGTCATTGCGGTGCACCTTGCCGGGGATCACGATGCGTACGGGCGGCGGCTGCTGTTCCATGGTGCGCATCTGCACCGGCGAAGTGTGCGTGCGAAGAAGCAGCCGGTCGCGCAGCGGACGCCGTTCCTGGTTGGCGACCACCAGTGTGTCCTGGGTATCGCGCGCCGGGTGGCCGGGCGGAAAGTTCATGCTCTCGAAGTTGTAGAAGTCGGTCTCGACCTCGGGCCCCACGCCCACCGAGTAGCCCAGCGCCGCAAAGACGCTGACAATCTCGTTCAGCGTTTTGGTAATCGGATGCTCTGCGCCGGTAAGCCGCCGCGTGCCGGGCAGCGTGATGTCGATGGCCTCGGCCTTGAGGGCTGCATCGCTCGGTCCCGCGCCGGCGGCCTGCTCCAGCAGGCCCTCCACCACGGTTTTGAGGGCGTTGAAGCGCACGCCCAGCGCCTTCTTGGCCTCAGGCGGAGCGCCCTTGAGCCAGCGGCTGGAGATCTCGTTGAGCCGTCCTTGCTTGCGCCCGAGCCACTCCAGGCGAAAGGTCTCCACTTGGGCCTCGCCGCTCAGGTTGGCTGCGGCTGTGCGCGCCGAGGCCTCAAGCGCTGCAAACGCCTGCTCCAGCGCAGCCTCGCCGTAATCGGGTAGTTCTGGTATCGATGCGTCGATCATGGGTCAACAACAAGGATAAATTACGGCGTAACCGAAAACTGAGGCGTACCATGTTGGCCATGAAAATCCGCCTGCTTGCCATGCTGCTTGCTTTCTCTGCCTGCCTTGCCGCGGCCCAGACGCCGTATTCCGTCTACCCCATCCAGCAAGGCTATGTGGACGCACACGGCGTCCTGATCTACTACACCGAGTTTGGCCAGGGGCAGCCTCTGATGGTCGTTCATGGTGGCCCAGGCGCGGACCACACCTACTTCCTGCCCTGGCTGCTGCCGCTGGCGCGCACCCATCGGCTGGTGTTTATCGATGAGCGCGGCTCGGGCCAGTCTGAGCGGCTTCAAGACCCGGCGCAATACACGGTCGAAAACATGGCCGATGACGTTGAAGCCGTGCGCGTGGCGCTCAAGCTGGGCAAAATCGACCTGCTCGGCCACAGCTACGGCGGCGTGCTCGCGCAGGCCTACGCACTCAAGTATCAGCAGAACCTGCGCCACCTGATCCTGAACAGCACCTTCCCCTCCACGAGCCAGATGAACGCGGTGTTGGCCCGGGAGAAGGCGCACATGCCGCCGGACAAACGGAAGCGGCTCGATGAACTCGAGAAGGCCGGCCTTTACGGCAAGGGCGCGCCCTGGGAGCACGGCCGTTATCCGGCCGAATACGGGACGCTGGCCTGGGGCTGGGGCTACTTCCCCTACCTCTATGGAGCGCGGCCCGATCCCAGCTATGATCCGGCCGGCAACGCGTCCACCAACTGGATCCTCTATCGCGAGATGTGGGGCTCAGACGGCGAGTTTGTCATCGATGGCAACCTCAAGTCCGTGGAGTACGTCGACCGGTTGCACACGATCCACGTGCCCACGCTTATTCTGGTCGGCGACCACGACGAGTGCGACCCCTCGCTCAGCGAGGAGATGCACGAGAAGATCGCCGGCTCGAAGCTCGTCATCCTGCCCGACTCCGGGCACGTGAACTTTGTCGATCAGCCGGAGCTATGGCAAAAAGCAGTGGAAGGATTTCTGGCGCAATAGCGGCTTGGGCCCAACGCAAGGCGGCCCAGAGTTCTTGGAAACTCCGGGCCGCCTCTTTCCGTCCGTCGTGCTACAAGCAAGCTGGGTGCCGCAGGTCTCAATCGGAGACGTGGGCAGTTGCGAACTTAAGCTGTTGCCTTGGCTGCCTTGGCCTGCTCGACGAGCTTGGTGAAGCCCGCCGCGTCCTTCACGGCGATCTCGGCCAGGATCTTGCGGTCCAGTTCGATGCCGGCCTTCTTGAGACCGCTGATGAACTGCGAGTAGCTGGTGCCGTTCAGCTTGCAGGCGGCGGCGATGCGCACGATCCACAGCGAACGGAACTGGCGCTTCTTCTGACGCCGGCCGGTGTAGGCAAACTTGAGGCCGCGCTCCACGGCCTCCTGGGCCGCCTGGTAGAGCTTGGATTTCGTGAGGAAGTAACCGCTTGCGCGCTCCAGAATCTTCTTGCGGCGGTCGCTCCGCTTGGTGCCACGTTTTACGCGAGGCATTTTTCTTCTCCTTTTGGTTACCAGCTCGGTAAGCCGGAAATCCGGCCCTACCACGACGAGCTGAAAGCTGAGCGCTGACAGTCGAAAGCTGGTTTGGTTAAGCGGCTGGAGGCAGGCTGGGCCTCTTCACACGCTGCTGCGGCGCTGCGCACCGCAGACCTTTGGACTGTTCCCTACTCAAGCGTAAGGAATCATGCGCGAAACCTTGGCGTGCTCGCCGTCGGCCACCAGCGCGCTCTTTCCGAGCTTGCGCTTGGCCTTCGGCGCCTTCGACGTCAGGATATGCCGCACCTTCGTATGACCGCGCTTGATCTTGCCGGTGCCGGTCTTCTTGAAGCGCTTGGCCGCGCCCGAATGGGTCTTCAACTTGGGCATCGTTATTCTCGTCTTTGAGCTGAAGTCTCAGCCAGACAGGGATTTCCCCCGCCGGTTGAGGCTTCGATCAGTATACCCGAAGCGGAGCGGGCGGCGCTACTCGCAAACGGGCCCTCAGTCCCGGGTCCCTACTGTCCCTTGTCAGTATTTCGATTTGATGGCGTAGGTAATGCCCATCGTGAACTGGAAGGAGTTGCGCTTGGTGGGCGGCACCGACAGCGGTGGGTCGTTCAGGTAGCTATCCAGTGTTCCCACCGTGAATCCCAGGTTCTTATAGGTCGGGAAGGTGATGGTGTCGGTTTCGTTGGCCGAATAGGCGCGGGGATTGTTGTAGGCAGGCACAAACGCCAGTTCCTGTGCCACGGAGAACAGCTTGAATTTCCCCATGTAGTTTGCCGAGAATGTTGAGCCGATCAGGTGCTGGGCAGGGGCGGCGGGAGCCGGCGGAATGGGCAGAAACTGCTGGCTCTCATATTGAATCGTGCCCTTCAGGTCCAGTTCATCCCGCACGTTCTTGATGGCGGTAAAGCCGATTCCGCCGCCGAAGATCGATTGGAGCGCCAGGCCCTGGGCAAAGTTGTGATCGAAGGCCGTCTGCGCCAGTCCGAAGAAGCGCGCTGAAAAATATTCATCACGCTCTGCGTCGGCGTGGAAGATGGCAGTCTTGATGGTCGGCGTTCCCGGTTGGCTGATTTTGCCGAAGGAGCCGCTGAAGTCGAGAGAAGTGCGGTCGCGCGGGTTCAGCCACGTCACCCCGGGCACCACACGCACCAGCCCTACCGATCCGCTCTCCGTGTACTGGTTCTGTGTGGCCTGGATCAGCGTTGCGCCTGCCGTTGCTGAGCCATTCCAGCCGTTGAAGAAGTTCGGCTGGTGGAATACCTGCTGATCCAGCGTGTGCTGGTCCACGATGTAGGCGGCGTTCTTTGTTGGAATGGTGGTCGTGGGCGCCGCGCCCGCAGCAGGCTGAATACTGATTGCCTGATGCTCCACATGCAGAGTGCCCACCGGAATTTGCCCGGCGTTCTTCTTGCCGCGCTGTTTGACGGTCTTGTCCAGCACCGCAAACCTTTCCGTCGTCTGGAGTTGCTGCACGTCAGCCCACGGCACCTTCACGTCGCCCAAGGCGTCGGTGTGGAAGGTCACAGCGCCGTCCACGACCTTCACCAGCTTTCCATGCAGCCTGTCTCCATTGGTGAGCACCAGCAGGTCCTGAGAACCCGCTCCGGCTGCCTGTGCCGCCCAAACCGGGAAAACCGCGGTGGCAAAGGCCAAGGATGCGCAGAGTCCCAGAAGAAAGCCCGATCGACGGGTCAAGGATGCCATTCTCATGAGAAGTAACTTGCCTCGCTTCAATGTGTTTTGGAATCGGCGCAGCCCGCGCCAGAGGTAGCTGCCACTTGGATGCCTGTGGCCGGTGAAATCGTTGCAGCCCGGCTTACAGCCCGCCGTATCACATAAAAGCCCGCAAAATTCGTTCCGGGCTTACACTGATAGCCAGCATTTCACTCCAGGCAAAGGAGCTGCTATGCCCAAGACTATTACGCAAGCCCAATGGTCGCTGGGCTCCTATCGGATCGGTCTCAAGCTTCGTTCGCTCCGCATACAGAAGCGTCTCACGCTCTCCCGGCTGGCGGCCGAGTCGGGTCTCTCCACAGGACTGCTCTCTAAACTTGAGACCAACCGCATGATTCCTACTCTGCCCACGCTGGCCGCGATCAGCCGCGTCTACGGAGTTTCCCTTGGCCATTTCTTCACCGATCCGGAGCATCACGCCCTCGCCATCACCCGCCGCGGACATCTTGAGGCCGATGGCCGTGCGCCCCAGCCGGTGAAGATCACTCCGCTTAATCCGCAGAACGCGCACCTGCTCGCGCACCTGATTGAGCTTGATCCCGCTACGCCCGCCACCGCCATCGACGCCGCCCATGAACGCGCCAGCGTGCTTTACGTCCTGGAAGGCCGGCTGCGTCTCGAATCCGAAGGCGAAAGCGAAACGCTCGAGACTGGTGACTGCGTTTGGCTGGAGAGCGATGCCGCGATCGCCTGGGGAGCCGGCGACAAGCACCGATGCCGGGTGCTGGCTGTGATCCCTGGTGCGGCCAGGGTGTGCCCGGCACACGCTGCGGGGGGCGGCCCGCCATCCTGAACGCAGTTCCATCGCGTGGAAGGCGGGGACCTGCGAGCGGCGCTGCCAATCCGTTGACTCTCCCGGCCTTTTCCAGTATTCTGAAGACCTTGCGCGGTGTTGTGCCCGTGGTCTGTGTGTAGGCTGCCAGACCCCGACAACAGCGATCCGGCGGGCAAAGCGTCCGGATCGTGCCAGAGCCAGCGAGGGCCGGCCCCCGCAATCTCACCCGAACAGGATTGTTGCGGGGTTCCCGACGGCAGGTTTTCGTCGGCGGGTACTTAGTGGGTGGATTTTGACCCGTGCAGTTGCAGCGCGGAAAGAGCCGCGCGACGGGGTGTTTTGCGAGATTGGGTGCGGCCGCGGCCGCACAGGTTGAAAGGGTAGAAGAGAAATGTCGACCTTTGTTCCCAGCGGCAAGGATATTGCCCGCAAGTGGTATGTCATCGACGCCAGCGGCCAGACTCTGGGCCGGCTGGCCACCAAGGCCGCCAGTGTCCTGAGCGGCAAGCTCAATCCCCAATACGTTCCCTACCTCGACCTGGGCGACCACGTCATCGTCATCAACGCCGAGAAGGTCCGCCTCACCGGCCTGAAGGATCAGAAGAAGGTCTACCGCCGCTATACCGGCTACCTGGGCGGCCTGCGCGAGGAGTCGTTCACCCGTCTCATCGCCCGCAAGCCGGAAAAGGTGCTGGAAGAGGCGATCAAGGGCATGCTGCCCAAGACCAAGCTGGGCCGCTCCATGGGCTCCAAGCTCAAGGTGTACCGCGGCGACAAGCATCCCCACCAGGCCCAGCAGCCGGTGGAAATGAAGATTGCGTAACAGCAGCTATCGGCTGAGAGCTGAAAGCTAGGAGCTATACACGAATGGCAGATCTGGTTCAGTACTACGGGACGGGGCGGCGCAAGTCGGCCATTGCCCGCGTCTTTCTGCGTCCCGGTTCGGGCGAGTGGAAGGTCAACGGCAAGGGCTTTGACGAATACTTCGTCACCGAGCAGCAGCGCGCCTCGGCCAAGCGGACTCTGGCCGTCGCCGAAATGGCCCCCAACTTCGACGTCGTCACCACCGTCAGCGGCGGCGGTGTGGCCGCGCAGGCCGATGCCGTGAAGATGGGCGTCGCCCGCGCGCTGATCGAGTTCAATCCCGAGCTGCGCAAAACCCTCAAGGCTGAGGGCCTCCTTACGCGCGATGCGCGCGTCAAAGAGCGCAAGAAGTACGGCCAGAAGGGTGCTCGCAAGCGGTTCCAGTTCAGCAAGCGCTAGCGCTTGCAGGGATCGGGAATCAGAGATCAGTTGGTGCATTGCCTGCTGATCTCTGACAACTGATCTCTGATTTCTGTTTTTCCACTCTGCCCCTCGCGGGGCATCAATCCCGGCCCAGCCGGCGATGCAATTCAATGAGGAGGCATCTTGGCGACTATTACCATGAAGGAGCTGCTCGAAGCGGGAGTCCACTTCGGGCATCAGACCAAGCGCTGGAATCCGAAGATGAAGGAGTATATCTTCGGCGAGCGCAACGGGATCTACATCATCGACCTGCAGAAGACGCTCAAGCTGTTCAAGGATGCGTCGAAGTTTGTCACCGACCTGTGCGCGAGCAACAAGACGATCCTGTTCGTCGGCACCAAGCGCCAGGCCCAGGATGCTGTGGCCGAAGAAGCCGGCCGCGCGGGCATGCCCTACATCAACCAGCGCTGGCTGGGCGGGCTGCTCACCAACTGGGTGACCGTGCAGAAGTCAGTGAAGCGCCTTCAGGAACTCGACGAGATGGCCACCGACGGCCGCTACGACCTGCTCACGAAGAAGGAAGTGATCCGCCTGGAGCGCGAGCGCAAGCACCTCCAAGCCAACCTGGCGGGTATCAAGAACATGAAGCGCCTGCCCGACGCGATCTTCGTCATCGACTCGAATAACGAAGCCATCGCGGTGAAGGAAGCGCGCAAGCTGGGCATCCCGGTGGTCGCCGTGGTCGATACCAACTGCGATCCTACGGTGGTTGACTACGTGATTCCCGGCAATGATGACGCGCTGCGCGCCATCCGCCTGTTCGCTTCGAAGATCGCTGATTCTGCCGCCGAGGGCGTCAACCTCATTGGCGACAAGACCTTCCAGGAAGAAGCTCCAGAAGCCGTGCAGGCCACTGAGGCCGCCGGCGAGGAAGCTGCTTCCGGCGAAGAGCCCGGCTTCGAAGAGGCCCTGGGTGGTGGCGTTCGCAAGGCTCCCGCGGGAGTCTCTGCGGTGGACGACGAGGCTGCCGAGGCGCTGTAAGCTTCTTGCGCGCGATTGGCGCGCACCCGGAAAAGCGTGGCCGACTCTTTCGACTGCCACGCTTTTCTTATGTAACAAGTGCCCGTGCCCCATCGAGCGCAGCTTTCAAGGCGCTTCGGGCGGGAGGCCACGAATTTCGGACCGGTCTTCCGGTCTTGAGAAATGAGAGATACGACCGTGAGTGAGAAGATTGATGCAAAGCTGGTCAAGGAGCTCCGCGACAAGTCCGGAGCGCCCATGGGCGACTGCCTCAAGGCCCTGCAGGAGAGCAAGGGCGATATGGAAGCGGCCTTTGTTGTGCTGCGCAAGCGCGGCATGGCCTCGGCCCAGAAGAAGGCCTCGCGCAGCACGAATGAAGGCGCGGTGGGCACCTACATCCACGCCGGCGGCAAGATCGGCGTGCTGCTCGAGCTGAACTGCGAGAGCGACTTCGTAGCCCGCACTCCGGACTTCCAGGATCTGCTCAAGGACATCGCCATGCACGTCGCGGCGAGCGATCCCCGCTTTGTTCGGCCCGAGGATGTGACCCCGGCCGACTTGGAGCGCGAGAAGGAGATCTACCGTGCCCAGGCCGCCGCGACCGGCAAGCCCGCGCCGGTGATTGAAAAGATCGTCGAAGGCAAGATGGCCAAGTTCTACGAGGAGGTTTGCCTCATCGAGCAGCCCTTCATCAAGGATCAGGCCGTCACCATCAAGGAGCTGATCGCGCAGAAGGTTGGCAAGCTCGGCGAGAACATCACGATTCGCCGCTTCGCACGTTTCAAGGTGGGTGCTCCCGACTGGACGGTGGCCACTACCAAGCAGGTCGAAGCCGCGGAGTAGCTCCGGCTTGCAGACGGACCCAAAGGGCAGCCCAGGCGGGCTGCCCTTTTGCTTTCACAGCGGAAGTGGAAACGGCAGGAGCGCGGGGGCGGAGGCAGCGCGGGCGACGAGGCCGGGTAAATCAAGGCTGCTGACCGATCCTTACTTCGTATCGCCTTGGAACTGCTGAATGGTCTCGTACACCACAGTGGGCCAGGGCGTGCCGGGTTCGCCCGTAAATCTCTCCACCCACACCAGCGAGCCGCGGGAGTACACGCGCAACGAGGCCAGCGCCCTGTCATTCGGGCCGAAGTAAACATTGTTGTTCGGGCTCAGCCGTTGCAGACGAAAGACCAAATTGCCATGCGCGGCTGCGACTTTTTTGCCGAGATGGTTCACCAGTTCCTTGAGCTCGCGTTGACCGTTGCGGTCGTAGGGCTGGGTTTCAACGGAGATGGTCTTCGCTTGCGCCAGCAGCTTAACGAAGGCGGCGCGGTTGCATTGATCGGAACCTTTGACCTGGACACAGGAAGCAGCCGTGGAAGACTGGGCGTACGCCACGACTGAGAGAGCAAGAGCAGTGACAACGAGCGCGATTCCACGGGGCATGGCTGCGTGCATCTCCTGAACGTAAGCTATCAGATCGGCCGCCACGGTCCAACGCAGCGCGACAGGAGGGCAGTTTCAGCACAACGCAGAACGGCCACCCTTGCGGGTGGCCGTTCTGCGTGTTGCCGTGTCCGAGCGGGCTTACTTCTGCTCGCTCTTGCGCCAGTTGATCAGATCGCCCAGCGTGGTAGTGGAGCTGGAGACCGGATGCTTGTGGGTATCGGCCTTGTAGCTCTCGATCTGAGCACGGCTGGCCTCGTGGCCGGATACCGCGCGCAGGCTCAAGCCCACCTTCTTCTCTTCCACGTTGATCTTGATGATCTTGAACTCGTGCTCCTCGCCCTGCTCCAGCTTGTGGCCCGACTCCTCGCCGGCCTCGGAGATGTGGCACAGACCTTCCACACCTTCCGCGATCTCGACGAAGGCGCCGAACTGCGCTGTGCGCAGAACCTTGCCGTGAACCACGTCGCCCACGCGGTGGGTGGCGAAGAACGTCTCCCACACGTCGGGCTGGAGCTGCTTGATGCCCAGCGAGAGGCGGCGGTTCGCCGGCTCCACGCCCAGGACCACAGCCTTCACCTTCTCACCCTTCTTCACAACTTCAGAGGGGTGCTTCACGCGCTTGGTCCAGCTCAGGTTGGAGACGTGCACCAGGCCATCGATGCCATCCTCGATCTCGATGAAGGCGCCGAAGTCGGTCAGGTTGCGCACCCGGCCCTCGACCACCGTGCCCACCGGATACTTTTCGGTCAGGTTCTCCCACGGGTTGTCGAGGAGCTGCTTCATGCCCAGCGAGATGCGGCGGTCGGTGGGGTTCACGCTCAGAACCACCGTGTCCACTTCGTCGCCCGGCTTGACCAGCTTGGAGGGGTGCTTGAGACGCTTGGACCAGGTCATCTCCGAGAGATGCACCAGGACTTCGATGCCTTGCTCCAGTTCCACAAACGCGCCGTAGTCGGTCACCGACAGGATGCGGCCATGCACGCGGGCGCCCACCGGATAACGCTCCTGTGCGTCGAGCCACGGGTCGGGCGTGAGCTGCTTGAAGCCCAGCGAGACGCGCTGCTTGTCTTTGTCGAACTTGAGCACCTTCACCTGGATTTCGTCGCCGACGTTGACCAGGTCGCGCGGATGGGTCAGACGGCCCCAGCTCATATCGGTGATATGCAGCAGGCCGTCGATTCCGCCGAGGTCAACGAACGCGCCGTAGTCGGTCAGGTTCTTCACGGTGCCGGTCAGCACCGCGCCTTCGAACAGATGCTCCATCGTGGCCGAGCGCTTGGTGTTCTGCTCTTCTTCGAGCAGTTCCTTGCGGCTCACCACCACGTTGCCGCGCTTCTTGTTCAGCTTGATGACCCGGACTTCGATCTGCTGGCCCAGGTAGCCGTCCAGGTTGCGCACCGGACGAATCTCAAGCTGCGAGCCAGGCAGGAAGGCCTTCATGCCGATATCGACGGTCAACCCGCCCTTGACGCGGCCAACCACGGTGCCGATCACCGGCGTCTTCTCGTTGGCGGCCTTCTCGATCGAGTCCCACACGCGCAGGCGCTGCGCCTTCTCGTAGCTGACCAGGTAGCCACCCTCGGGCTCCTCGCGCTCGATGACCACATCGATCACATCGCCCGGATTGAACTTGACGGCGCCGGTGTGGTCGGTGACCTGTTCGAGCGGCACCAGCCCCTCGGACTTCAGGCCCACATCGACCACCAGATGCTTTTCGGTCTGCTTCACTACGGTGCCGGAAACGACCTTGTCGCCGTAGGCTTCCACGGCCGCGGCTTCGGCGGCCTGCTCACGCTCGAAGGCTTCTAGAGCGGCTGAGAAATCCTCGGCCATATCGGCGGCACCAGTCTCGGCATCGGCATGTGGGTTAGCGGCCTGCGCAGCAGGCGCGTTGGTGGCATCGGCGTCCAGTGGGGTTGCTTCGTGGGAGGCAGTCTCAGGGTTGGACGTGGATTCGGACGACGGCTGCTCTTGCTCCGTCGCAGGTTCAAGCGTTGGGGTTTCCAATTCGGTGTTCAGGGTTGTGCTCTCGGGTTCGGAATTGAGGACGTTTGCCATTACTGCCAGCTCCGGGATTCCATGCTCCTGCGGCGATGGGCTGCCGCCGGGTGCCTCCGCGCCAGCGATGGGCGCCGGCCTTGGGTCTCTTGAACCGGGGCCTCGAAAGCCGAAAAAAACCGTGCCTTTCCTTGGAAGCAGCTCTCCGGTTTGTCGGTCGGCTGATTTCCCTGGGAAATGCCCGGCAGGTAACGGCATGCTCGAGGGCGGCCGCAACTCACTGCTGGAATCCGCGCAGGAAGCTACAACAACAAGTCTAGCAACCCTACGCCGACAAGGTCAAACCATCGCACAGATGACAATTGCGTGACATGGAACACGGCAAACCCCGCAGTTGACGCAGCTTTCCGCGTCTTTGCACGCGCTCAACATGCTCATCGAGGCGGCGCCATCCGCCTGTGCCACGCCCTCTATACTGATTCGGACTGTTGCTCAAGAAGGGCTCGCTCGATGGATTATCTCTGGACCCCCTGGCGCTACGCCTACGTCACCACTGCTGAGAAAACTCCCCGGCCGGGGATCCCAAAGGCGCTGGAGGCATTTCCTGGCGACCTGGGCTGCGTTTTCTGCAACCTCATCGCCTCTATCGACTACGCCATCGAGCACAACATGGCTGCCGAACAGGCCGAGGGAGCCGGCGGTCTCGTCCTGCGCGCCCGCTACAACTTCATCTGTCTTAATGCTTTCCCCTACACCTCCGGCCATCTGATGATCGTGCCCTATGCCCATCTCGACCGGCTGGCTGCGCTGCCCTCGGATGCCGCCCATGAGATGACCGACCTGGCCCAGCGCACCGAGCGGGTCCTCGACCGCCTCTATGCTCCGCACGGTTTCAACTTCGGAATGAACGTGGGCCAGGCGGCGGGCGCCGGCGTTGCCGGCCATATCCATCTGCACGCGATGCCCCGCTGGGTGGGCGATACCAGCTTCATGACCACCATCGCCGAGAGCCGCACCCTGCCGGAGACGCTGGAGATCACTTGGAAGCGGCTGCGCGAAGCCTTTGCGGAGATCTCAGCCTGACCCGTTGCTCGTGTTTCACGTCTCCACGCGGACCGCAATCCACGAGCCGCGTACCACCACCCACGGCGCACCAGCTACAATCGATATGAGGCCTACGCGCCAACGATCCGTGCGCATCGCGCGCAACATCAGCAAGGAGTTTTTCCGCTTATGGCGATTCCCGCCACTCAACTACGCCCGGGCATGATCATCAAGCACAACGACACGCTTCACCTGGTCTTCAAGGTCGAGCATCGCACTCCCGGCAATCTGCGCGCCTTCATCCAGGCCAAGCTGCGCAACCTCAAGTCTGGCGCCATGTTTGAGCACCGCTTCCGCTCCGCCGACGCCATTGAAAAGGTGGTCGTCGATGAAATTCCCATGGAGTTTCTGTACGCCGATGGCGACGACTACTACTTCATGAATCCCGAGGACTTTGAGCAGACCGTGCTCAAGGCCGACACTCTCGGCGATGCCATCGAGTACCTGACCCCCAACTTGCAGATTCACGTCAGCTATCACGACGGCACGCCGGTCGGCATCGAACTGCCGCAGACCGTGGACCTCACCGTTGTGGAGACCGAGCCCGGGCTCAAGTCTGCGACCGCTTCGAGCGTGACCAAGCCCGCCAAGACCGAGACCGGCCTGGTGGTCCAAGTCCCGCCCTTCATCAACGAAGGGGAAAAGATCCGCGTCGACACCAGCGAAGGGGCCTACCTCAGCCGCGCATAACTTCGCTTCAGGACCAGTTAAAAGCGCTCCCGCGAGGAGCGCTTTTTTATTTGCCTGTGCACGAGCATGGGCTTTGAGGGAGGCAGGCAAGCCTGGGTCCGTCGCCGCCTAATCAACCTGGGCGAGTATCAGCACGCGTTTTTGATAGATGTTTCATTTTAAAGATGTTATTTCGATCTTCTCTGTAAGTGTATGAAAACAAACAACGATTCTTGCAATTGTTTCATTCCAGGGCGGTTGCTGCTGGATGACTGGAGTTGGAGAGCGGCCTGCTGGCTTGGAGCAGAGATGCGTGCTGCTGGCGAAGGATATGGAACGAGGCTCAGGTTCTGGTCCGAAGCGGTCTGGGATACGGCGGCCAGCTGGGCACCGTCCAGCTCATGATTGCAGCCGACGCAGCCGCAGCGACGGTAAATGGGAGCACAACGCCCAGCGGGAACCAGAGGCCGGGGTGCAGCAGCAGCGGATACATGGCCAACGCGACTCCCGGGGGATGATAGGCGCGCATAAGATTCATGACGCAGAAAGCGACGATAGCCGCCACAATGGCCATTGCCGAGCCGCGCGCGAAGAGGCTCAGCACCGTTCCGGTGGCGGCCCCGGCTACCGATCCAGCGACCACCGCGTAGGGCTGGGCCACAGAAGCCTCCGGCAGCATGAGCAGAATGGTCAGGGTGGCGCCGAACGGCGGCACCAGAAACAGACCGATGCGGTTGTGCTCCAGGGCGGCCAGGATGGCGAACATCAGCGCAATCCACGCGTACTGCGCCAGGTTGGGACTTGATTGCGTGCCCCACGCGTGCACCACATGTCTGCACATTTTGCGCATCTACCCCTTCGATTCGGGCGGGTGACCGGCCGCTTCATTGAAATGCTGTACGACGCGTTTTCGCATCGCGACGATCGTGTTTACAGGTGCAGTCGAGGCACTGGTGGGTGGCACAGGCGCCGCAGACTTCCATCAGCTTGCGGGTCACGGCTTTCCGTGCGCGATGCAGCCGCACGTAGGCATTGTTGGCGGTGGCGCCCTGGGCCTGGGCGAATGCGTCCACCGAATCGCCTCCCAGGTCAATGCGCTCGATGGCCTCGCGGTAGGCGGGCTTCAGCGCGCGAACGGTTTCGCGGATGCAGGCGCAGGCCTCCGCCTGCAACTCGAGTTCGTAGCTTTGGTTCGATTCCGCAGCAATCGCTTCGGCGGCCTTGGCGCGGGCGGCTGCCTGGCGGAAGTGATCGGCGACGGCGTTGCGCAATATCCGATAGAACCATGCGACCGAGCTCTCCGACTCGCGCAGCTCCGCCTCATGTTCCAGCGCCCGGACGTAGGCGGCCTGCAAGATATCTTCGGCAGCCGCAGCGTCTCCTACCCGAGCGCGCAGGAACTGGAGAAAGCGGCCGTGCATCTCGGCAAGGCCAGCCGTTGCTTCGTGTCTGCGAGGATTGATCTGCATATTTTTTGCGGTTTGCCGCCGGCGGCGCAGACGACTGCTGCGCCGCCGGCTGCGCGGTTCACTTGCGCGTTACTGCGCAGGCACACTGCTGGCACGTGCAGGCAGGGCAAGCACAGGGCCCGTCGCCGCACTTGCATGCACCCACCGGGCAGGAGCACCGTTGTTCGCCTGGTTTGATGTTCTTCGCGTTCATTTCGTCTCTCCTTTTGAAGGGCCGGAGCGGCTCTTCAAAGGTGCTGACGCGCGATGTGCCGGAATCTTACAGTTGTCTCCAGGGGGAAATGGATCTGTCCGCAGCTATTGCCGTAAGTCGACCAGCGTGGCGCCCATGCCACCTTCGTTCTGCGGGGCTTCGGCGATGCCGGCGACGTGGGGGTGGTTCTTGAGGAACTCGCGAACGCCGCGGCGCAGGATGCCGGCGCCGTGACCGTGGATGACGCGCACGCGCGGCAAGCCGGCGAGGAAGGCACGATCCAGATATTTCTCCAGTTCCTCCGTCGCTTCATCGACGGTGCGGCCGATGAGATTGATCTCCATGCGCATGTCGTCCGTGTTGGCGCTCGAAACCGAGACGTGCACGTTTTTTTGCTGGCGCACCGCGGCCAGTGGCGTGATGGTCTTCGCTTGCCCCGGCTCTCCCGCGGAACCTGGAGGCGCGGAGCACTCGGAGCGCTTGACGCGCATTTTGATGGGTCCGAGCGCAACTTCGAAGAGGTCTTTCTCGATTTCGCGCTGCACGACGGCGATCTTGTTCATGGACTTGAGCAGCACGCGGTCGCCGGGCGCGATGTGGCGCAGCAGGTGTGGCTGGGCGTTGACGTCGCCCTGATCGGCACCGGTGCGATGCGCGACAACCGCCTGGTTGAAGCTCTCCTGGAACTCGCGCCGGAGGCGGTTGATGCGCCGCTCGGCCTCCTTCGACAGCTTCTGCTGCGCTGCGCGGTCCTCGATGGCGCGGACGTTTTCGCGCATCTGGAACTCGAATTCCTTCATGAGCGAGGAGAGCTTGCTCTCCAGTTCGCGCACGCGGTTGCGCATCTCCACATCGCCCTCGCGTTCCAGGCGCTTGCGCTCCTGGTTGAGGGCGTACTGCTGCTCCCGGGCGGCCTTGCGGTCGATTTCCAGTTGCGCCAGCTCGTTATGGAGGCGGTCGAGGAACTTGGCGATGTCGGCCTGCTGCGAACCGAGGCGCTGGCGCGCGCCGGCGACGATAGCGCGGTTCAGTCCCAGGCGCTCGGCGGTTTGGATTCCCGCGGATGCGCCGGGGACGCCGAGATGAAAGTGGTAGTTGGGCGCGAGCGTGCGCTCATCGACCCCGGCCGCGGCGTTGCGCACGCCCGGTGTGTTGGCGGCATAGACCTTGAGCGAGGTGTGATGCGTGGAGATCAGCGTCCAGGCACCGGCGGCGCGGAAGAAGTCGGCCACCGCGACGGCCAGGGCAGCGCCTTCTTCGGGATCGGTGGCGGAACCCAACTCGTCGAGCAACACCAGCGAGCATGCGCCGGCAAGCTGCGAGAGCCGGTCGAGGTTGGTGATGTGCGCGGAGAAGGTGGAGAGTGCGGCTTCGATGGATTGTGCATCGCCGATGTCGGCGAGGAAGGCGGTGAAGACGGGGAAGCCGGCCCGCGCCGCAGGTACGGGAATGCCCGCCTGGGCCATCATGGCGAGCAGCGCCGTGGTCTTGAGCGCCACCGTTTTGCCGCCGGTGTTGGGGCCGCTGATGATTAGCTGGCGTTCTTCGGCCGTCAGTTCCAGATCCAGGGGCACGATCTGCCCCCCGGTGCTGCGCAGGCGCTTTTCGAGCAGTGGATGGCGGCCGCTTTCAAGGTGCAACAGATCGGATCCGAAGCTTGGCTCAACGCAGTTGAAATCGCGGGAGAAGCGGGCGCGGGCCAGCAGGCTGTCTACCAGCGCGAGCACCCGGGCACCTTCGCGCAGGCTGTGCGCGTAGCCGCCCACCTGGCGGGTGAGCGCCACGAAGATGCGGTGAATCTCGGCCTGCTCTTCTTCGAGGAGGCGCACCAGTTCGTTGTTCTGCTCGATGGTCTCGAGCGGCTCCAGGTAAACGGTCTGGCCGGAGGAGCTGGCGCCGTGAATGACACCGGAGACGCGCCGCTTGAGCTCGGCGCGCACCGGGATGACGAAGCGCTCGCCGCGGATGGTGATGAGGTCTTCCTGCGTGGAGCCTTCGCCGGAGAGCTTGCGCAGGGCAGAGCGCAGGCTTTCTTCGATGAGCCGCTGCTGGCGCTCCTGTTCGCGGCGGATACGGTTGAGCTCGGGGGAGGCATCGTCGGCGAGTGTGCCGTCGGGCTGGATCTTGCGCTCAATGGATTCGGCGAGCGGACGCAGGCTGGTGGTCAGGGCGGAGGAGAGTTCGTCGAGACCGGAGAGTTTGCCGGCGATGCGCGCGGGCGGCTCATGGAGCAATGCCTGCCAGGAGGCGACATCGTTGGCCAGTCGCGCGATGGCCTGCAATTCAGCGGCTTCGAGCGCGGCGCCTTCGATTCCGGCCTTGGCGGCCAATTGAGTTGGGTCGAAGAGGCCGCCCAGCGCGATGGAGAGCTGCTCTTCGAGGAGCAGGCGTACCTCGCCGGCGAGCTGGTGCTGGCGCGCGATCCACGCCTGATCGCTGGAGGGCTGTAGCGCCTGGATGGCTGCACGGCCGACGGGCGATGCGGCATAGCCCGCTACCAGGGCCAGCAGCGGCTCCCATTCGAGGGCAGCGCGGTCGGCGTTTTGAACCGGCGACGGAATGGGATCGAGCAAGGGCATGGGTTGCTGCCGTTCTTCTTTCCGCGCAGCCCGTCAGCTCTTGGCAGGCCCCGCGGTGCTGGCCGGGGCGGAGGGTGCAGGGCTGGCCGCAGCCGAGCTGTCGCTTGCGGCGGGCTTGCTCTCCGCGGTTCCGGAGGATGAGCTCGAGGAGGAGTCCGAGGCGGCCGACGAGGAGCTGCCCTTCGAAGCATAGTCGTTGACGTACCAGCCGGCGCCCTTGAATTGCAGGCCCGGCGCGGTGAGCTGGCGCTCCAGCTTGCCCCCGCACTTGGGACACTTGGTCTCCGGCTCGGAGTTGAAGCTCTGAATCTTTTCGAAGCGATGGCCGCACTGGGTGCAGCGATATGGATAGAGCGGCAAGGTTCCTGTACTCCCAGGGGAAGATCTTCACCCTGCTTCTATTGTAGCGAGGAGACGGAAACTTCTCGCAAACGGCAAAGCGAACGGCGGGTTCTTAGGGCTGAGGCTTCTTGCCGGGAGGGTGGGGGGAAGGCCGCTCTGCTCCCCTACAATGGTTGGTTACCGAGAAAGGGGAAACCCACACCTATGAGCAAACCTTGGTCCCTGTCCTGGAAGCGGTGTGCGCGCACGCGCACCTTGTTCGTACTCGCCACGCTGGCCGCAGGCACCTGCGCCGTGAACGCCCAGTCCACAAGCTCCGCGCCCAAGGCTGCGTCCTTCGGGCCCAGCAATCCTTTTTACGCGCCCAGCACTCTTCCTTTCCATGCACCACCCTTCGACAAGATCAAGGACTCGGATTACCAGCCCGCTATTGAGGCGGGCATGGCGCAGCAGCTCAAGCAAGTGGAGGCCATCGCCAATAACCCGGCACCGCCTACCTTTGAGAACACCATAGTGGCGCTGGAGAAGACCGGCCATCTCCTGGAGCGCGTGATGCAGACCTTCAACTGCGTCACCAGCGCGAATACTGACGACGCGCTACAGAAGGTGCAGGCGTACGAAGCCCCGCGGCTGGCGGCCGAGCAGGACGCGATCAATCTGAACCCCAAGCTCTTCGCGCGCATCAAGGCCATCTATGAAAAGCGGGCTTCGCTGCACCTCGATCCCGAGTCGCTGCGGCTGGTCGAGTACGACTACAAGGAGTTCGTGAAGGCCGGCGCCAATCTCTCCGACGCCGACAAGGCGAAGCTGAAGAAGCTGAACGAAGAGGATTCGACGCTCTCCAATGAGTTCATGACCCGGCTGCTGGCGGGCACCAAGGCCGGCGCCTACTCCACCGGCGATGAGGCGAAGCTGGCCGGGTTAACGCCGGCGCAGTTGGCCTCTGCCGCGCAGGCCGCCAAGGGACGCAAGCAGTCCGGCTGGCTCATTCCGCTGCAAAACACCACCCAGCAGCCCGATCTGGCTGTGCTGAGCGATCGCGCCACGCGGCAGGCCATCTTTGAAAACTCATGGAACCGCACCGAGCGCGGCGACGCGAACGATACCCGCAAGATCATCTCCCGGCTGGCCAAGGAGCGCGCCGAAAAGGCCGCCCTGTTGGGCTTTCCGAATTATGCGGCCTGGGAGCTGACGGACCAGATGGCCAAGACGCCCAAGGCGGCATTGGACTTCGTGAATGCGCTGGTGCCGGCATCCACCGCCAAGGGCGCGGCAGAGGAGAAGGAGATCCAGAACGTCATCAACCAGCAGCACGGCGGGTTTAACGTTGAGCCTTGGGACTGGGACTTCTACTCGGAGCAGGTGCGCAAGGCCAAGTACGATCTGAACGAAGACGAGATCAAGCCCTACTTCGAGCTGAATGACGTGCTGCAAAACGGCGTCTTCTACGCCGCAAACAAGCTCGACGGCCTCACGTTCAAGGAGCGCCACGACATACCGGTCTACCAGCCGGATGTGCGTGTCTTTGAGGTCTACGATGCCGACGGCAAGCCGCTGGCGCTCTTCTACTGCGACTACTTCAAGCGCGACAACAAGAGCGGCGGCGCGTGGATGGATAGCCTGGTTACGCAGTCGAAGCTGCTGCATCGGCTCCCGGTGGTTTTCAACGTGGCCAACTTCACCAAGCCCGCACCCGGCCAGCCCGCACTTTTGAGCTGGGATGATGTGACCACGATGTTTCACGAGTTTGGTCACGCGCTCAACGGCATGTTTGCCGACACCGAATACCCCAGCCTGTCGGGTACGCAGACGCCGCGAGATTTTGTCGAGTTCCCGTCGCAGTTCAACGAGCACTGGGCCAGCAATCCCGAGGTCTTTGCGCATTATGCGAAGAACTACAAGACCGGGGCGCCCATGCCTGCGGAACTGGCAGCCAAGCTGAAGAAGTCGCTCACCTTCAACCAGGGTTACGCGCTTACCGAGTTGCTGGCCGCGGCGATGCTCGACCTGCAATGGCACACGCTGCCGGCCAGTGCACCGCCTGAGAATCCCGACGTCTTCGAGAAGCAGGCGCTCGAGAAGACTCATCTGTGGATCAGCTACATTCCGCCGCGCTATCGCTCGAGCTATTTTCTGCACATCTGGGCCAACGGCTACGCGGCCGGCTACTATGCCTATCTGTGGACCGAGATGCTGGACGACAACGCCTATCAATGGTTCGAAGATCACGGCGGGCTGACGCGGGCCAACGGCGATCGCTTCCGCAAGATGGTGCTGTCCCGTGGCAACACCGAGAACCTGGAGCAGATGTATGAGAACTGGCTGGGCGGCAAGCCGACGATCGCCCCGATGGTGAAGTTCCGGGGGCTTGAAGGATTTTCGGCAACGAACTAAAGCCAAGTTGGCGGGGACCGGTTGAGGTCTCCGCCAACCGGCTAATCCGCTGCCTGTTTGCCGCTGAGGGCGACCAAAAGCTGCTTCGATAGACTCTCTTGTGCTTGGGCGGTCAATTTCTCGCCATGGCTGGTCAGGTAAAAGACGTCGATGGCGGTCTCGCCTTCCGTGTCTACCAGCGCCACCTTGATGTCGCATTCGTGGGAACTGAGGATCAGCGCGATCTGCCGCAGAAGGCCGGGCAGATCCTGTGCGACCACCTGCAAGAGGGTGGCGTGCGAAGAGGATTCGGAGTCGAACTCCAGCCGGGTAGCAACTTCCACCTTGATGTTGCTGGGATGATTCAGATGCTTGCGTGACTGCAGCAACTGCTCAATCGAAACCTTCTGCGCTACGACGTCGTGCATATTCTCAAGAAAGCGGTGGCGTTCGCTGGGGTTCAGCTCGATGGTGCGGAAGACGTCGGAAAAGTGAAAGCTGTCCACGATGATGCCGGCATCGTTGGAATAGGCGCCGGCGCGCACGATGTTCATGCCCCAGGCGGCGAGCGCTCCGGCCACATCCGCAAACAGGCGTGAGCGATCGCGGGTGATGACCGTGAGGTCGTAGAGCTGGCGGTTGGGCCGCAGATCCAGTTGCACGGGATCGCTTTCGAGGTTGCGGGCCATTTCAAAATGGCTGCGGATCTGCTCCGGCAGGCGCGTCTGGAGATAGCGCTGCGGCAGACCTTCCAGGAACCGTCCCAACTGCTCGTACTGGGCGGGCGGCACCATGGAGCGGATGCGATTCAGCAGAGTCGGGTCGATCGCCGCGTGGTAGCGGCTTTCATCCACCGAGCGATCCATGAAGTTGGCGGTGGCCATGTAGAACTGCCACAGGGTTTCGGCCTTCCACGGGGTGAGCGCCTCAGGGTTGACCGCCTTGATGTCGGCGAAGGTCATCACCGTCAGCATCTTCAGCATCTGCGGGCTGCCGACTTTATCGGCAAAGCCACGCACGTTTTCCATGTCGAAGATGTCGCGGCGCATGGCCAGGGACATTTCCAGGTGCAGCCGGATGAGGCTCAGCACCGTTTCGCGTTCCTCGAAGCCGAAGTCCAGCCGCGCCAGAAAGCTGTCGGCCAACTCCACGCTGCGCTGCGCGTGCGCGCCGGTACGCCGCGCCTTGCCGGTGTCATGCAACAGCAGGGCTAGCAAAAAGAGATCGAGCCGGTCGATCTCCGGCAGCAGGTTGGCCAGCCGCTGCTCGTATTCATGCGCGGGCTGGCGCAGACCATGCACGTTGTCGATGACCAGGAAGGTGTGCTCGTCGACGGTGTAGCGGTGGTAGCTGTCGCGGATTACGAGCGCATCGATGCCGTGAAACTCGGGAATCAGCATCTCGAGCACGCCCAGGGCGTGCATGGTGCGCAGGGCGTGAGCCGCGTGTGGCCCCAGCAGCACCTCGCGCAGCGCGTTCCACAGGTACGGGCCCTCGGGAATGTGGATGGCCAGCACCGGCAGTGCGTCGGTGATGCGGTCTTCGGCGCCCTGCGAGAGCGTATAGCCGTGGGTGGCCATCAACGTGAAGACGCGCAGGATCGCGGCGGTATCGGAGAACTGCACGCCGGGCTGGACGTCGATGCGTCCCTGGTCGAGCAGGAACTCGGTTCCAGCAATCGGCGTGCGCCGCCGCCGGAATTGCCGGTAGAAGCTCACCGGCGCGGGCAGGTGCTCCATGAGCAGCACCGCACGGCGATAGATCACGCGCGCATGCCGGTAGTAGGTCCGCATCCAGTAGGAGGGATCGGCCGTGCCGCGGGTTTCCAAGCCGATGGAGAGGGCGGCCGCCTCGTCCTGGGATTGCCAGTCGAGGATATTGTCGTCGCGCCCATGGCGGAAATGCAGAAAGCAGCGGGCCGCGGCCAGGAAGTCGAAGGCAGCCTCGGCGTCGCCGCGGGCGCTCTGGAAGACGCCGCCGCGCTGCCGCGGCCACTCTTTGGTGTCCTTGAGGTGAAACAGGAGTGCGAACCACAGGGCCAGGTGGTAGTCGCGCAGGCCGCCGGGGCCGTCTTTCAGGTTCGGTTCCAGGTGGAAGATGGTGTTGCCGAATTTGGCGTGGCGGCTGCGCGCAATCTCGCTCAGCTTTTGCGTGATTGTGTTCCACTCGCTGAGCACCAGCCCGGGAAATACGGATTGGTGCAGTTGCTGGTAGAGCGGAAACTGACCGGCCAGAAAGCGGCGGTCCAGGGTAGCCAGGGTGAATTCGAGGTTGTCCGGATCGAAACGGCCGGCTTCTTTCAGGGTGCGGGAGTTGGGGCTGGCGCGCAGGCCCACGTCCCACATGGCCTGCACGATGGCCCGGACCGGCTCGCGGGACAGCTCCTCTGCCTTGATGTCGGCGTATACGAAGAGGACGTCGATGTCGGAGTAGGGGAAGAGATCCTTGCGCCCATAGCCGCCCAGGGCCAGCAGCGCCGCGTTGGGAGCGGGAACGCCGGTGAAGGCCCGGCGCCACATCTCAATCAGGATGCGGTCCACAATCGCCGAGCGGCGACGGATCGCCGCGGTGCCATCGCCGGTCCGTTCGCAGGTCTGGCGCACCAGCGCCATCTCCTGCGTATATTGCTCCCGAAGGTCATCGACCATCAAAGACACTGGATTCATGTGGATTGCCCGGCGCACCGCAGCAAAGGAATTGTTTCAAGCATAAGCGATAACAGGGGAAAGACGGTAATTTGCATGGCTCGATCCAGATGCGCGTGCTTGCTCGCACTGCTTGAGGCAGAGGCGGCGGGGCAGGCGAGCGGTTTTCCGTCCGACTGTCGCGCAATACGATACGCACAGAGCTGGGAGCGCGGTTGCGCTATTCTGAAGGTGCTGGGCGGTGCTGCTTTTGCACCGTTTTCTTCCCCCACGCATCAACATGACTGTCGGATCCCGAGCATGCGAGAGGTGTGCTTCGCCGGAGTCCCGCATCGCCTGTTTATTTCCGTTTGTTGAAGTCAAGAATCAGATCAACCGATCGACGGAGGAATCACCATGCTTACAGTTGGCGAAAAGTTTCCCAATTTTGAAGTCGCCGCGACCGTGGACACCAACCCGGCTAAGGCATTCCAGACCATCACGCACGAGAGCTATTCCGGCAAGTGGAAGGTGTTCTTCTTCTGGCCGAAGGACTTCACCTTTGTCTGCCCCACCGAGATCGCGGCCTTCGG